>DSBV01000035.1 GCA_011045955.1 Bacteroidales bacterium
ACAGTTTGTTGCGAACAGAATTAACAGCAGGCCAAGGAAGCGGTATAGCTATAAAAGTCCTATTTTTGTAAAAAACCAATTATTAACAAAGACAAAAGTTGCATTTGTGACTTGAATCTTGCAAATGTTTCACAGATTTTATACGGAATTACACTGTGCAAATCCACACAATCTACGTCATCTGCGTTCCATTCCAATTACGAACAACAAGTAACGAATTACGGACAACGTTTCCAGCCCCGTAGGGGGTAAGCATTTATAACTCCATTATCATTCCGAGCTAGTTAAGGAATCTCTTTAAAAAAGGGATGAAGGTACAAAGAGATGCTTCGGCTCAGCTCAGCATGACAAACTGAGTGAGTGAGCCAATGGTGTTGTCATTCCGAGCTTGTCGAGGAATCTTAAGATAAGAATAAAGGATAAAGAGCCGGCTCCGCAGAACGGGAATGAACATTTTGTGTTCAGTGCACAGTGTACAGAGAGGTTTCTGGTGTGAAGTGTTTGGCTGGCTATTTATCAGCGTCTATCATTTCAATCAGTGTTTTCTGCGTTCTGTTGAATTTACTGTCAACTAACAACCAACAACTATCAACTAAACCAGTATCAAAGTGTTGCACAGAGCTTGCCCCTTCTTCGCGCGTCTTTTGACGCGTGCGTTATTAGTTCCATTTAAATTCACTAACAACACACATCCATCGCTAATTCTTCCGCAAACGTTTACGGTTGATTATACGAGGTTTTCCTGATGTTTAAAAGGCTTCCGTATTGAAAATTTTTGAAATATTTCTTTAACCCATCGTAAACGATTGAAATGCCACTTTTATACTCCGAAGCCCTTATTTTATAAGGGTTTTAACTTTGTGTTATGTTTTTTTTAAGATTTTTTTACTTTAATTTTGGACACCTTGAAAACTAAAAATAGCTTTATGGCACAGAAACCTAAACTCAACTTTTGGCAGATTTGGAACCTAAGCTTTGGCTTTTTAGGGGTTCAGGCAGGTTTTGCCTTGCAAAATGCCAACGTATCACGCATACTATCAAACTATGGTGCCGATTTGCACCACCTCTCGTTTTTCTGGCTGGTAGCACCAATCATGGGGCTTATAATTCAACCTTGGGTAGGAGCGGCCAGCGATAGAACATGGACCCGCATGGGGCGCCGTAAACCATTCATTTTTGGTGGAGCCATTGCTGCTACACTAGGCATGTTCTTCATGCCCAATTCACACATAGCGATAGCCATTTTGCCCCCGGTTATTTTTGGAGCAATAATGTTAGCGTTGATGGATGCCTCGTTCAATGTAACATTTCAACCATTCCGTTCTTTGGTGGCCGATATGACCCCCGATGAGCAAACTAATACCGGTTACTCAGTTCAAACGCTGCTTATTAATCTGGGTGCAGTTATTGGTTCTTTCCTACCTTACGTTCTCACTAATTTACTTGAAGTGGCCAATACGGCTCCCGAGGGACAAGTTCCCCCCTCCGTGGTTTGGTCGTTTTACATTGGGGGTTCTATTCTGCTGATTTCGGTACTATGGACTGTATTTACTACTAAGGAATACAACCCCGAGGAGTTTAAGCAGTACAACCAATCCGAAAATACTGTTGTTGAAACTGAGAAAAAAAGTTTCTGGCAAACTTTAACATCAATGCCCGGCGTAATGTGGAAACTCGCCATTGTTCAGTTCTTTTCCTGGTTTGCATTGTTTGCCATGTGGGTTTATACCACACCTGCCGTTGCCCAACATATCTGGGGTACACCTATTGGTGATTCCTCCTCTCCGGAGTATAACGAAGCGGCCAACTGGGTGGGTGTTTTGTTTGGTTTATACAGCGTTTTTGCAGCCATTTTTGCCATTTTCCTCGATAAGATAGCTAATCGCTTGGGTAGAGTTAAAACCTATTCCATTTCGCTTCTTTTGGGCGCGTTAGGCTATTTATCGATGTATGTATTTACCGTGCAGTATGCCCTTATTATTTCCATGGTAGGTGTTGGCATTGCCTGGGCTGCCATTCTGGCCATGCCTTACGCAATTCTTGCGCGTTCGCTACCGGCCGATAGAATGGGAGTGTATATGGGCATTTTTAACATAACCGTGGTAATACCTCAAATTGTTAGTGGTTTGCTGCTTGGCACTATTCTCAAATTTGTTTTCCACGAAAAGGCAATATATATGATAGTTCTTGCAGGTTTATCAATGCTTTTGGCATCGGCAAGTGCTATTCTTTTTGTGAAGGAAAAAAATGCTTAACCCGATGAATGACATTAAGGCTTGTATTTTCGACTTGGATGGGGTAGTGGTCGATACCGCAAAGTATCACTACTTGGCATGGAAACGCCTTGCGCAGGAGCTGGGCTTTGAATTTACCGAACAGCATAACGAACGGCTTAAAGGCGTTAGCCGCATGCGCTCGCTGGAAATCCTCCTTGAGGTGGGCGGTTTATCGTTCCCCCAAGAGGAAATGGAACGTATGGCAGCCAAAAAGAACGCCTGGTATGTGGAGTATATCCAAAAGATGACACCCGACGAAATTCTTCCGGGAGCAAAGGAATTGCTTGAGGACCTTAGGGCTAACGGGGTAAAACTTTCGCTTGGTTCGGCCAGCAAAAACTCGCCCCTTATCCTTAATCGTATTGGTTTAAAAAACCATTTTGATGCTGTAATCGACGGCAATTTGGTTACCGTAGCCAAACCTGCACCCGATATTTTCCTTACTGCAGCAAATGCGCTTGGTGTTAATCCGGAGCACTGTGTTGTATTTGAAGATGCTGAAGCTGGTATTGAGGCTGCTATTAATGCCGGTATGCGCACTGTTGGAATTGACAATCCGCAAATTCTAAGCCGTGCCAATGTGGTTGTTCCTAATCTTAAAGGTTTTACATATATCAAATTAGTTGAACTATTTTTAAAAAAGTAAATCGATATGAACCCTTATCTTAAACACGACGAGTGGTGCATCATTGAAGAGGGATTTGTTCCTGAGAATACCCGCGCTTCAGAAAGTATTTTCAGTATTGGCAATGGTGCAATGGGACAGCGTGCTAACTTCGAAGAAAAATTCACTGGTAGCACTCTCCAGGGTAGTTACATAGGTGGCATCTACTACCCCGACAAAACCCGGGTGGGCTGGTGGAAAAACGGTTACCCTGAATACTTTGCTAAGGTAATTAACTCTACCAACTGGATTGGTATTAACGTGATTTTGAATGGCGAGGAACTTGATCTGGCTAAGTGTAAGGTACAGGATTTCCGTCGAGTTTTGAACATGAAGGAGGGCTACCTTGAACGCTCATTCATTGCCGAGATGCAGAATGGCATCAAGTTGGCCGTGAAATCAACCCGCTTCCTTAGCATGGTCAATACCGAACTGGGAGCCATTCGCTACTCGGTTAAACCACTTAACTCCGATGCCACAGTTGAACTTCGCCCATACCTCGATGCCGATGTTCACAACGAGGATTCAAACTACGGCGAAAAGTTCTGGGAAGTAGTTGACATTAAAGGAACACCCACTTTAAGTTACATTGTAAGCCGCACTAAAAAGCTCGGTTTCCATGTTGGGCATGCCATGCGTAACTTTGTTTACGTTAATGGTCAACAACAAAATGCTCAGCCTCAGGTAAACGCTTCGTCCATGTATGTCGATAACAGGTTTACCATTAACGCTAAGGCTGGCGATGAGATTGCTCTTTTCAAGTATGCCGCAGTGATCTCGAGTTTAAATCACGAGAAAGGCAAATTCCCTAAAGTTCTCGAAAAACTTATCGATACTGCCGTATCAAAAGGTTTCGATAAAATGCTCGAGGAACAACGAAATGCTTGGGCTGAAATTTGGCAGCACAGCGATATCACTATCGAGGGCGATGTGGCTGCCCAACAGGGCATTCGCTTTAACATCTTTCAGCTCAGCCAAACATACACCGGTAAGGACGAACGCTTGAATATTGGCCCCAAAGGCTTTACTGGCGAAAAATATGGTGGTTCAACCTACTGGGATACCGAAGCTTACTGTTTACCCTTCTACATGGTTACCCACGGACAAAAGGTGGCCCGTCAGCTTCTGCTATACCGCTACAAGCAGCTTGGTAAGGCAATTGAAAATGCCCAGAAACTTGGCTTTACCGATGGTGCAGCCCTTTACCCCATGGTTACCATGAATGGCGAGGAATGCCACAACGAGTGGGAAATTACCTTTGAGGAGATTCACCGTAATGGTGCCATTGCTTTTGCTATCTACAATTATGTTCGCTACACAGGCGATAAAACTTACTTGGTTGACGTTGGCCTTGAGGTGCTTATTGCAATTGCTCGTTTCTGGGCTCAGCGCGTTAACTACTCGCAGGAGAAGGGTAAATATGTTATGCTTGGCGTTACGGGCCCCAATGAGTACGAAAACAACATTAACAATAACTGGTACACCAACACCATCGCTTGCTGGTGCATGGAGTATGCCGAGGAGGTTGCCAATTATGTTAAATCAACCAACCCAGCAAAGTACGCAGAATTAGTCAAATCCATCAATTTCGATGAATCAAAGGAAATAGCCAAGTGGCGCGAGATTCGCAATAACATGTTCTTCCCTGTTGATGATAAGTTAGGCATTTTCCTACAGCAGGAAGGCTATATGGATAAGGAGCAAATCCTTGTGAAGGATCTCGATCCAAAGGAACGCCCGCTTAACCAAAAATGGAGCTGGGATCGCATTCTACGTTCATGCTTCATTAAGCAGGCAGATGTTCTTCAGGGTCTTTACTTCTTTGAGGATCGATACGATACCGATACCATAAAACGTAACTACGAGTTTTACGAAACTCGTACCGTTCACGAGTCATCGCTGTCGCCTTGTGTTCATAGTGTTCTGGCTTCACGCATAGGCAATGTCAATAAGGCCTATGAGCTATACCTGCGTACTGCCCGCTTAGACCTTGACGATTATAACCGTGAGGTGAAAGAAGGTTTACACATCACAAGTATGGCCGGTACATGGATTTCTATTGTAGAAGGATTTGGCGGAATGCGTGTGCGTAACAACATGCTCACTTTTAACCCGCTAATTCCCGATAAATGGAAATCATACAGCTTTAGGGTTTGGTTCCGCGATAATGTTCTCAAAATTGTGGTAAATAGTTCTCAAATCACTATATATAATGAAAGTGGAAATGCCATAACCTTAAAAGTTTACGGTGCCGATCATTCTGTGCCCTCATCTGGTTCAGTTAGCGTTCCGGTTCAAAAACAGATTTTCTAAGCCTGGAATAAAAAAGATTACCTTTGCATTGGATTTATAAAACTACACTAACATGAAACGATTTAAACCAGGCGTAATAACCGGAAAAGAGTTACAGGATCTGTTTGCAATTGCAAAAGCTGAGCATTTTGCTCTTCCGGCTGTAAATGTAACCGGAACAAACACAATGAATGCCGTGCTGGAAACTGCTCGCGAGGTGGGCTCACCGGTTATCATTCAGTTCTCAAACAGTGGGGCATCGTTTATTGCAGGTAAATCGCTAGCCAACGATAACCAACAAGCAAGCATTTTAGGGGCTATTAGTGGCGCCAGGCATGTTCACCTACTCGCTGAAGCCTACGGGGTACCAGTTGTGTTGCACACCGATCATGCTGCAAAAAAGTTACTACCCTGGGTTGATGGTTTGCTCGATGCGGGCGAAAGGCATTTTCGCGAAACGGGCAAACCATTGTTCAGCTCACACATGCTCGATCTTTCCGAGGAATCGTTACATGAAAATATCGATAACTGCAAGCGTTACCTTGAGCGCATGACCAAAATGGGCATGACTCTCGAAATTGAGCTTGGCGTTACTGGTGGCGAAGAGGATGGCGTTGATAATACTGGAGTTGATAGCTCCAAACTTTACACTCAGCCCAATGAGGTAGCTTACGCTTATGAGGAGCTTATGAAGGTGAGCCCCAATTTCACCATTGCTGCTTCGTTTGGTAATGTGCATGGCGTGTACAAGCCCGGTAATGTGGTTCTTAATCCAATTATCCTTAAGAATTCGCAGGAGTTGATTAAGAAAAAATTTGCAACTGCCGATAAGCCAGTAAACTTTGTATTCCATGGCGGTAGTGGCTCGGAAAAGGAAAAGATTGCTGAGGCTATCAGCTATGGTGTTATCAAGATGAACATCGATACCGATTTGCAGTGGGCTTTCTGGGAGGGTATCAAGAACTACTATGAGGCCAAAAAGGGCTACCTACAGGGCCAAATAGGAAACCCCGAGGGCGAGGACGCTCCCAATAAGAAGCACTACGATCCTCGCGTTTGGCTTCGTAAAGGCGAAGAGTCTATCGTTGCCCGCCTGAAGGAAGCTTTTGCCGATCTTAATGCCTTAGGTCGTGGATAATGAATAGCTTGTTCCATATTCCGGATTTTTGTCCAACTGGTAGCATAAGTATTCATTTCCCAATAGATATTTATTAGTTTTTTTTGGGCTGTTGGGGTTTCCCTGACAGCCCATTTTGTTTTTTCGAAAAATTAGTCTAAAATCAATAACCATGAACAAAATCCGTTTATCTTTACTGATGTCCCTAACGCTTATAGCGATGACATCAATTGCTCAAAAACCAATTGAGCGTATCGAACCACCTTGCTGGTGGGTGGGTATGAAAAACCCCAACCTTCAACTTTTGGTTTACGGGAAAAATATTGCCTCAGCTCAGGTTTCAATCAGCAATCCCAATGTCGATTTTTTGGGGGTTGATAAGGTTGAAAACCCTAACTACCTCTTCATTAACCTGGCCATTAAACCCGATGCTAAGCCCGGAATTATCGATATTAAGTTTACCTTTCCCAAAGGCAAACCTGTTACCTATGCTTACGAGCTTAAGGCTCGTCAAAATGGCTCAGCCGAACGTAAAGGCTTTGATAATTCCGATGTGGTTTACCTGGTTTACCCCGATAGGTTTTCCAATGGTGATCCAACCAACGATCAGGTAAAAGGTTATACCGATAAGGTTGACCGTAACGAACCTTACGCCCGTCATGGCGGTGACATTCAGGGTATTGCTAATCACCTCGATTACTTCAAGCAACTTGGCGTAACCGCCCTTTGGCTTAATCCTGTGCTCGAGAGCAATCAACCCTCGTGGTCGTACCATGGCTATGCCATCACCGATTTTTACAGGGTCGATCCTCGTTTAGGTAGCAATGAATTTTACAAGGATTTTATTGATAAGGCTCATGCACAGGGTATAAAGGTGATTAAGGATATGGTCTTCAACCATTGCGGGAGTGAGCACTGGTGGATGAAGGATGTGCCCATGAAGAGCTGGTTCAACCTTTACCCCGACTACAAACGGACAAACTATCGCATTCCAACCACTTTCGATCCCCATGCATCCGCTGCCGATAGCAGTCTTATGGCCAACGGCTGGTTCGACGGCCACATGCCCGACCTAAACCAGCGAAATCCATTCCTTGCTAACTACCTCATTCAAAACAGTATCTGGTGGATTGAGTATGCCGGGCTGGATGGTATCCGCATGGATACCCATCCGTATTGCGATAAGCATTTCATGTCGCGCTGGTGCGCCGCGGTTCAGAATGAATACCCTAACTTTAGCATTGTTGGCGAAACATGGGTAAACTACCCTGCATGGGTGGCATACTGGCAAAAAGATGCTTACAACCGCGATGGATACAACTCAAACCTTGAAATTGTTATGGATTTCCCGTTGATGTTTGCCATGCACAAAGCATTCGATGAGCAGGAAGGATGGGATACCGGGTTAGCGCGCCTTTACGAGATTATTGCCCACGATTTTGTTTACCCAAATCCCGATAAACTCTTCATCTTTGCCGATAATCATGATATTGGCCGTTTCCACCGCGATTCCTCACAGGCCTTGGGCCGCCTAAAACTTGCCATGGCTTTCCTGCTTACCACACGTGGTATTCCTCAAATTTACTACGGAACCGAGATATTACTTCCCGGCGACGATGCCAAGGGCCATGGCGATATTCGCCGCGATTTTCCCGGCGGTTGGGCAACCGACACCAAATCGGCTTTTACTGGTGATGGCAGAACAAAACGGCAAAATGAGATTTGGAACTACATATCAACCATCCTGAACTGGCGCAAAACGGCTACTGCCATTCATAACGGGAAGTTAACACATTTTATCCCTGAAAATGATGTGTATGTTTACTTCCGCCATAATGCAGAGCAAACCGTAATGGTTATACTGCATAATGGCTATCAACCTAAGATGCTCTATACTAATCGCTTTGCAGAGTTTCTTGCAAACAAAACCGAAGGGTTCGATATCATTACAGGAAAAAAACTTGATATCCTTGCAAAAATTCAACTTTCGCCCCGTTCGGCTATGATAATTGAGTTGAACTAAACTTTATTAAAATATTATTTGTATGAAATTCAGATTATTGGTATTGATTACCGTAACCTTTTTGGTAAGTTCCTGCCAAAGAAGTTTACGGATTGAACATGCTACAACTAGCCCGGCTGTTCATGATCTGCTTTCAGCAATTCAACTTGCCGGCGATAGCACATTGGTTTACCTAACCGATTATTTCCCCGATCCTACAGTAATTGATTCCTTATCCATACCTTCGCCTTTTCACCATAGCCTTTCAGGCGATAAGGCCTACCTGTCCTTAATTACCGATAACAAATCATTACCGTGGTTATCAACCATTACCGCTTGGGCTAAGGGTGATGGCTATTGCCTTCTGGTTCGAAAAAACAGAAAGTTACCCGTAACTTTCACCTTCGACCCTCAGGGCAAAAATGTAAATAGCGTTCAGCTGGCTGGCCAAATTAACGATTGGAATCCCAGTGCAACTAATCTGAAATTCGATGGTAAGGTTTACAGCACTACCATGCTCTTAAACCCCGGAAAGTACCACTACCAGGTGGTTGTCGATGGTAAATGGATGCTCGACCCAGCTAATCCCATTTTTGAGGATAACGGGATGGGTGGATATAACTCAGTACTTGTTGTCGGCAACGCAACCCCCGAGTTACTTCCAATGCTTATTCCCAGTTCCGTGAAAGGGAACAAGTTAATAATTAAAGCCATGGGTGATATAGATAGATTTATCGTATTGTGGCAGAACTATATGCTGCACGATAAATTTATTAGGGTAAAGGATGGATATTACGAAATCACCATCCCCGATAATGCTCGCTATTATCGAAGATCTCACCTGCGCATTTGGGCTTATAACCAGCATGGCGAATCGAACAACCTTTTAATTCCACTGGAGGGGAACAGGCTGGTTACCAATCCCTCGCAGCTTACTCGCACCGATAAGCATGCGCAAATCATGTACTTCCTCATGGTTGACCGTTTCTGTAATGGCAACCCCACTAACGATTATAAGGTTAACGATCCCGAAATTCACCCTAAAGCCAATTACTTTGGTGGCGACCTTGCAGGTATTACTAAAAAGATTAAGGATGGGTATTTTACCAATTTAGGAATCAACACAATATGGCTATCACCAATAACTCAAAACCCATTAGGTGCCTGGGGGCTATATCCAGAGCCTCGCACCAAATTTTCGGGCTATCATGGCTACTGGCCAGTATCTTCTTCTAAGATCGACTTTAGGTTTGGCACAAAAAGTGAACTTAATGAACTTATTGCTGAAGCTCATAAACGCAACATCAACGTTATTCTCGATTACGTGGCCAACCACGTTCATCAGGAGCATCCGCTTTACAACCAACACCCCGACTGGGCCACATCGCTTTACCTGCCCGATGGTTCGCTAAACACCGAGCGGTGGGATGAGTATCGCTTAACCACCTGGTTCGACACGTTCCTCCCAACCCTGGACCTCGAACGCCCCGAGGTTTATGAACCCATGACCGATTCTGCTCTGTTTTGGGTTACCCATTTCGATCTTGACGGCTTTCGTCATGATGCCACCAAGCATATCCACGAGAACTTTTGGCGTAGGTTAACCCAGAAAATAAAGCTTACAACCCCGAATAAATCGGTTTATCAAATTGGCGAAACCTATGGTAGCCACGAACTCATTGCCAGCTACATTGGCAGCGGCATGCTCGATGCCCAGTTCGATTTTAACATCTACGATGCCTCGGTTGCAGCTTTCGCTCGCACCGATTATCCCTTTTCTAAGCTCGATGGTGCATTGCACCAAACCTTCAACTACTTTGGCTGGATCAATCTTATGGGTTACATCTCGGGTAATCAGGATAGGGCTCGTTTCATTTCCTATGCCGGCGGCGCTTTACGTTTCGATGAGGATGCCAAAAAGGCTGGATGGACCCGCGAAATTGGCGTTGGCGATAGCACGGCCTATGCTAAGCTTTGCATGCTTAACGCATTTAATATGACCATTCCAGGCGTTCCAACCATTTACTACGGCGACGAATACGGCATGCCCGGTGGCAACGACCCCGATAACCGCCGCATGATGAGGTTTGATGGACTTTCAGGACTTGAGCAGCAAACCCTTGAAACCGTCACAAAGCTTGTAAATACCCGCAGAAATAATTTGGCCCTGGTTTACGGTTCATTCCAAACCATCCTCGTAAACGATAATGTTTACGCTTACATTCGTAAGTATTTTGACAACACCGTTGTTGTAATCTTCAACAAGTCGAACCAGGAACAAACTATTGACCTACAAATTCCTGAATATATGAGTGATAGCATATTATATCCAAACTTCAATTCTAAATATTCTATCCAAAACGGAAAACTTAAAGTTACGCTTAAGCCTAATAGTTTTGAAATATTCACACCCAAAATAAACTAGGCTAATGAATTTCTAACCACTAAAAAGGTCGTATTAGCGCTAATCCGACCTTTTTTACTTTTAGAGAACTAAAAGTTATGTTTAGAATTCTGTTTTACGACACTTCTTGTGGGTTTACTATAATTGTATCAACAATAGCCAATGGTTTGATTTACATTAGATGCAAAATCAAAAAAATTCCCGGACGAGGCACTCTTTAACTTTTTTCCCTTTAATTTTTATCCTTTATTTCCGCTCCGCGGGACAGGCTCTTTATCCTTTATCCTTTATCCATAATACAAAAGCCCGATGTTTCCATCGGGCTTTGCTGGTGATTCAGCTGGGGCTCGAACCCAGGACCCCATCCTTAAAAGGGATGTGCTCTACCTGCTGAGCTACTGAATCTACCTATTTTACTGAGAACTTCTTTTATTTTTTGCGTTGCAAATATAGACTCTTTCTCTAAAATATACAAATTTTTCTTTCATTTCGAATATAAATTATTATTCTATTTATTGATTATCAGATTGATGAATTTTGTTAAAAAGATTAAAAGTTGCACTTTAACAGTAATTCAAACTCACGTAACTCATTATTTAATAGATTAGCTGAACCATAACTGAAATTACCATGACAAAGACATTAAAAAAACTATTGGGAAAAGTAGTTGTTATTACCGGTGCATCATCGGGTATTGGAAAGGCTTTAGCCTATGAGTTTTCAAAGTATAACACCAAGCTGGTTATTGGTGCTCGTAACGTTGATGCGCTTAATGCTATTGCATCTGAACTATCCAGCGTTGGAGTAGAGGTGCTGCCTGTTAAAACCGATGTAACCAGCGAGGGCGACTGTAAAAATTTAGTTGAACAGGCCATAAGAAAGTTTGGTAGAATCGATATTCTAGTCAATAACGCCGGCGTTTCCATGCGTGCACTTTTTAAGGATGTAGACCTTAAAGTCATTCGCCATCTCATGGATGTAAATTTTTGGGGTACCGTTTACTGTACTAAGTATGCCTTATCCTATTTGCTTGAATCAAAAGGTTCGGTTGTTGGCGTGAGTTCCATTGCAGGATTCCACGGACTTCCAGGCCGATGTGGGTATTCAGCATCAAAATTTGCCATGCATGGCTTCCTGGAAACGCTGCGTATCGAGAATCTCAAGAACGGTTTACATGTAATGATTGCGGCTCCTGGGTTTACTTCAACTAACGTCAGATTTTCGGCCTTAACAGCCGATGGCACCCCTCAGGGTATGTCGCCACGCGATGAGAAAAACATGATGACCCCCAAAGAGGTAGCAAAAATCATTGTTAAAGGGATTGCTAAACGTCGTAGAAATATTATAATGGGTACTGAAGGAAAGATATCGGTACTAGCTCAACGCATTCTGCCCACTGTCATCGATCGACTTCTTTACGGATATATGGCAAAAGAACCCAATTCACCATTTAAATAGGTTATTTGCATAATTTCCCGAATTTTTCTTAATTAGAGAAAAATTTGGGTATGGTTGCCTTGAACGTCCTAACCGATTCGTTTTTAAACCATTTAACCACATTGCTATGGGCGGTTTATATCATAACCGTGATTTCCACCGCAGCAATGATTATACATGAAAAGCGCGATCCCGCTAAAACATCTACATGGGTTTTACTTCTTATTACTTTACCAATACTTGGGTTATTACTTTATATCGTATTTGGCCAAAACCGTAGAAAAGAAAAACTGTTTAGCCGTAAAGAGATTCAGGATATTGAACAAATAGAGTATTTGAGCCATAAGCAGGTTATTCGCTTTTCCTCTAAAACCGATATTCACCATAAACTGGCTGATCATTTAAGTATTATCACCCTTTTGCTCAACAACAGCAAGGCCCTGCTAACTGAAAAGAATGAGGTTGAGATTTTCCAAACGGGTGATCAGGCTTTCGATTCCATAATCGAATCGCTTTACTCAGCCACTTCGAGTATACACATCGAGTTTTACATTATTAACGACGATAAGCTGGGTAACCGGATTAAGAATATCCTGATAACAAAGGCCAAAGAGGGCGTTAAGGTCAGAGTTCTTTTCGATGATGTTGGCAGCTGGAGTTTACCCAAAAGGTATGTCAGGGAGCTAAAGGATGCCGGGGTAGATATCTATCCTTTTATGGAAGTTCGATTCCCCTTGCTCACCAGCAGGGTAAACTACCGAAACCATCGGAAAATTGTAGTGGTCGATGGAAAGGTTGGATATTTAGGTGGAATGAATATTGCCGACCGGTATATTGAGGGTACCCGAAGGCTTGGCCAGTGGTACGATACCATGTTGAGGATTGAAGGTGAAGCTGTTCATTCACTTCAGGTTATCTTTCTGATTGACTGGTACTTTGTTACCGGTAAAATCATCAGGGAACGTGATATTTACTTTCCTCAGCCAACCGTTACCAGTTACCATCCCTTGCAGATTGTAACAAGCGGTCCCGATTCCGATTGGGCAAGTATAATGCAAGCCTTTTTCCATGCCATAACACGTGCCCATAAGCATATCTACATTTCAACGCCTTACTTTATACCTAACGAGAGCATTCTAACCGCCCTTAAAACTGTAGCACTAAGCGGGGTTGATGTTCGGATTATTTTGCCCGGAAAATCCGATTCCACCATTGTTTACTGGAGTTCCCTTTCTTACATTTCCGAACTGCTGGACGCCGGCATCAGGGTTTACCTTTACCAAAATGGCTTTAACCACTCCAAGGTGATGATGATTGATGGTAAGTTAGCCATGGTGGGGTCAGCTAACATGGACATCCGCAGCTTTGAGGATAACTTTGAGGTGGCAGCTTTCATTTACGATAATCAGATTACCCATAGGCTTGAGGAGAATTTCTTATCCAACCTGGTGCAAAGCCAGGTTATTACACCCCAAAGCTGGAGTGAGCGTCCGCTTAAAAATAGCTACAAGGAAGCGCTGGCCCGATTAATTAGTCCACTCTTTTAAACTTTGCACGCAATTTGATAGTAAATCATTAAACCTTTTAAAATCAAATATCTATGAAAAGAACACTGTTTATTTTAGCACTTACTAGCCTATCAATGCTCACAAACGCCCAATTTTTTAGAATGGGCCTAAAAGGAGGCATTAGCTCATCCAATGTTAAGTTTAGTAAGACAACCATCACCAATGGTGCAAATCAATACATTGTTGAGCAAGGCGATTCTAAACTTGGATTTCACGCAGGGCTTTTTGCCCGGGTGCAAATTATGGGTTTCTTTGTTCAACCCGAGCTGCTTTTTTCTCGGTCGCAGGGCGAGGTTATGCTAAAGGATGTTACACTAAGCAATGCTTACAACGAAATGCAAAAGTTCAACAAGTTCGATATTCCCGTAATTGTTGGCTGGAAATTTGGCCCCGCACGTGTTGGACTTGGACCAGTTGCCACAATCCTAGTTTCTGAAAACGATGGGCTTAAAGACAAGCTAGCTGACTTGACAAATCAAACGGTTAAAAATAACTTTAGGTTGGCAACTTTTGGGTATCAGGTTGGGGTAGGTCTCGATATGCTTAAAACCCTTACCCTCGATCTAAAATACGAAGGCAACTTCAGCAAGCTTGGAACTGGCATTACTTTGGGCGATACCAACTACTCTTTTGATCAGCGCAACCCGCAAATCATCATGAGTGTTGGCTTCTTCTTCTAAAAAATAATTGAATCAAGAGGTTTCTTTAGAATCATTCTAAGGAAACCTTTTGTCATTTAAAACGTGTCGTTTATTTAAACAATAAACCTGTTCAAGGAATTCTTTGGCTTTTTAGGCAAATAACTATTGTAATTGTATTTTAAAATTTGAATATTTGAAATTGTATAAAAAATTTATGTCAGGTCTAATGGGTATCGGTATCTTAATCTTTGTGGCTTTAGCATCAGCAGCCACAACATATTTGCTTATACATAATTATCTAAAACGAAAATATACTGCATCTGCACTTAAAAGTTCAACCAACTCGCTTTTGCTTGAACAGCTTAGGGATGAGATTCAAAGATTAAAGATCCAATGCAAGGAACTGCAGATTGAAAATGATGAGCAGGCCGATATTCTGGCAAAAGCCCACCTGGAGATACAACGACTCGAAGCGTCAGTTCAAAACGCCAAGATACGCGCCGAGGAGGCCGATATCCTTAAATCGAACTTCCTGGCCAACATGAGCCATGAAATTCGAACACCAATGAATGGCATTTTGGGTTTTGCCCAACTACTCAAAAATGAAGAGCCGCCGGAGAAGCGCGATAGGTATATCGATATCATTTACCACAACGGAATAATGCTGGTCAATCTTATAGATGATATCATTGATTTATCAAAGATCGATGCAGGTCAGCTGACTGTCAGTCCTGCCGACTGCAACCTCGACAACCTGATGTTTGAGGTTTACACTTTCTTTAACGAGATTAAGTTCAAGCAAGAGAAAGAGCATATTAATATTCGTTTACTCAACCTGAACGACGACGAATCAAATATCCTGTACACCGACGCCCAGCGTTTACGTCAGGTTCTGGTTAATCTTATCGGTAATGCTCTGAAATTTACTGAAAAGGGCTCGGTTGAGTTTGGGTACCTGATAAACGAGGATAAGAGTAACATTGAATTTTTTGTTAGGGATACTGGGATTGGGATTCCAAAAGATAAGCAGGATATTATTTTCGACAGGTTCCGTCAGGTTCAGGAGGGCACCACCCGTAAATACGGTGGTACGGGTATCGGGTTGTACATTTCTAAACATATCATTGAGCTGCTTGGTGGCGATATCTGGGTTGAATCGGTGGTCGGGCGGGGCACTACATTCCATTTCTCCCTCCCTTACCACGAATCAAAGAGCGTTAACGATGGTTCTGTAGTTTTCAAAGCCAAAAATCCTGAATATAAGTGGGAGGGAAAAACTATCCTGATTGCTGAGGATATCGATACCAACTATAAGTACTTATCCACCATTTTGGCCGATACAAAAGCCAAAGTTCTTTGGGCAAGGAATGGCGAGGAGGCAGTATCCATGGTGCTTAATGGCACCCCAGTTGATATTGTTCTAATGGACATTCAAATGCCGGTAGTTGATGGGTATGAGGCAACTTTAAGGATAAGAGAAAATTTTCCCGATTTGCCCATAATTGCTCAAACCGCTTACGCTTTACCTAACGATAACCTTAAATGTTTTGAGGTGGGCTGTAACGACTATATTTCAAAGCCTATTAACGCCCACCTCCTGAAGAAAAAGATTAACGATTTACTTAACGTTTACGTTAAAAGTTCCTAACAACCTGTCTGATTTTAACCAGGCGTTCAAGTAGACTTTTCAAGTGCTTTATATCTAACATGTTAGCGCCATCTGATAATGCTTCGGCCGGATTAAAATGCGTTTCCATAAACAGACCATCGGCTCCTGTTGCAATGGCAGCACGGGCAATGGTTTCAATCATATCGGGCCTGCCACCCGTAACCCCAGTGGTTTGGTTTGGTTGCTGAAGCGAGTGGGTAACATCAACTACAACAGGAAATCCAAAGGCTTGCATGGTGGGTATAGCCCTGAAATCAACTATGAGATCGTGGTACCCAAACATTGTTCCCCTGTCGGTTAGTATTACGTTACTATTGCCAGAGTCAACTAACTTTTGCGCCGCAAACTTCATGGAGTCGGGCGATACGAATTGCCCCTTTTTAATGTTTACAAACTTTCCGGTTTGGGCTGCTGCAATCAGTAGGTCTGTTTGCCTGCACAGGAATGCCGGAATTTGAAGAACATCAACATATTCTGCTGCTATGACAGCCTCTGGTGCGCTATGTATGTCTGTAACAACGGGTAAGCCAAATTGCTCTTTAACTTCGCCTAAAATTTTCAATGCTTTTTCATCGCCAATTCCTGCAAACGAGTCGATTCTTGAACGGTTTGCCTTGCGGTAGGAGGCCTTGAATATGTAAGGGATTTTAAGCTTTTCAGTGATGCTTAATACCGTTTCCGCAATCCGCATCACGTTTTCGCGGCTTTCAACCACACAGGGTCCAGCCATCAAAAAAAAGTTATGGGATTCAGTATGCTTAATCCCTTTAATCTTTACTATTGTGCTCATGTTCTTGTATTTACTTGTTATACTTATTTTTCCAAAACGCCTTAATCCGCGCATCAATTTCCTGCTCACGGCTATTATTCTGCGGATTATAGATTCTTGTTCCCGAAAGTTTCTCGGGTAGGAATTCCTGGTCCACAAAATTTTTAGTATAGCTATGGGCATACTTATAGTCTGCGCCATAGCCAATCTCCTTCATCAGCTTGGTTGGGGCATTCCGGAGATGGAGCGGAACGGGTAAATCACCGGTTTCTTTAACAATCGTTTGAGCTCTACCAATGGCTTCATACGCCGAATTGCTCTTTGGACTTGTTGCCAAGTAAATGGTTGCCTCCGAGAGAATGATTCGCGATTCGGGCATACCAATCATTTGAACAGCCTGAAAACAGCTGGTAGCCATGAGGAGCGCGTTGGGATTTGCCAAACCAATATCTTCAGCGGCTAAAATCACCAAGCGACGTGCAATAAACTCAGGATCTTCGCCCCCTTCAATCATACGTGCCAACCAGTAAACCGCGGCATTGGGATCGCTGCCTCGAACCGATTTGATAAAGGCCGATATGATGTCATAGTGCTGCTCCCCGTTCTTATCGTAAATGGCCAGGTTCTGCTGCAGTGCATCAACTACGGCTTTATTGGTTATTACAACCTCATTATTGTTATTTTGGGTTGATGTAATAAGCTCAATGATATTATATAGCTTCCGGGCATCGCCTCCAGAGAATCTGTAAAGGGCATCCCTTTCACGGAGTTCATATCTATATTTCTTTAGCTCAGGATCAGTGGTTGTTGCTCTAATAAAAAGTTGTTCAAGCTCCTCGTTGGATAGCGGTTTTAGTATATAAACCTGACAACGGGAAAGTAATGGGGTAATCACCTCAAATGAGGGGTTCTCGGTTGTAGCGCCAATTAATGTGAAAACACCTTGCTCTACGACACCAAGCAGTGAGTCCTGTTGTGACTTGCTGAATCTATGTATTTCATCAATAAAAAGAATAGGCGAGGGTGAATTGAAGAATTTTTGCGATTTTGCCTTTTCAATCACTTCCCTAACATCTTTGACCCCCGAACTTATGGCGCTTAGAGTGTAAAAGGGTCTATTTAACTCGTTTGCTATTACCTTAGCCAGAGTTGTTTTTCCTACTCCTGGGGGGCCCCATAGTATGAATGAGGTTATTGTTCCTTTACTTACCATCTCCCGAATAACCCCTTTGCTACCTACAAGATGCTCCTGACCTACATAATCGTTCAGATTACGGGGTCGCATCCTTTCGGCTAAGGGTATTGTCGGCATGGTAAAAATATTTCTACAAAATTAGATAATAATGCCCTTTTAACCGTTCGATTTTTTTAATAAATATTGACATTGAACTCTTTTTGTGCTTTCTTTGCTTAAAAATAAATCTTAAAAAATGGTTATGACGATGTTAAAGAAATCTATCTTTCTGCTTATCAGCCTTATAGCAGGATCACTTTACGCTCAGAAAGATGTTGTTGATTTCTTGAGCGGAAACTTAAACGATGCCCAAAAACTCAGCAAGGCTTACCTTGAACCTTTTGGAAAAAGTTTAGGAACAAGTTTGAACTCAGGGTGGTATAATTCTGCAAAACCTCATGGAATTCTAGGGTTCGACATTACCTTTACTGTTCCAATTACAATTCCCCCAAGTTCCGATAAAACCTTTGACATTTCAAAGTTGAACCTGGAATACTGGCAGGTAAAATCTGGCTCTAGTTCTACCTCGCCAACAGTGGCAGGCAAGAGCGCAAATACCATTTTAACCGATAAAGCAACCGGTTTAAGCGAGTTAAACATGCCCGACGGAGCTAACCTCAAATTTGTTCCTGCCCCTATGATTCAGGTAGCAAAAGGATTACCCTTTCACACCGAGATTGTTGGTCGATTCCTACCAACCATAAACATCTCAAGCGTTGGGAACTTTGGTTTGTGGGGTGTTGGTGTTAAAAACGAATTCAAGGAGTTTATCCCTTTTGTAAAACGTTTGCCCTTCAGCATGTCGGTTCTCTTTGGTTATACACAGTTCACTTCATCGTTCGACATCAATAAGGCACAAAAGCAAAAGCTAAACTTTAAATCATCGGGATATACCGTCCGTTTACTTGCTTCAAAATCCTTACCCATATTAACCGTGTATGGTGGTTTAGGGTACAACCATTCTACAACCGATATTGCGCTTAAGGGAACTTATGAAATTGAAAATGTTGGAACAAAAACCGACCCTATAGCTTTCGACTTTTCCAACAATGGTTTTACTGCAAATATTGGAGTGAGGCTTAAACTAGCCATCCTGGCTTTCCATTTCGATTACTCGCTGGGTGATTATGGAATTTTTAATGCAGGGGTTGGTATTAATTTTCGATGATAAATACCATTAAGTAAAAATGGCCGGGGAACCCCGGCCTTTTTTATTTCTTCTTTGTTTTCTCCACTGGATTTTCATCAATAAAATCGGTTATGTTATGTGCTATTTTCAGAATCTTCACAACCTTTCTGTTTTCATCAAAAATAGGTGAGTAGGTCTCAATAAAGGTATAGGTTTTACCCCCAATCTTAACCTTTGATGTTTCCTTTTTAATCATTCCTTTTCGCAAATCTTGCCAAAACTTTTGGTAGGCATTTTTCTGTTCGGAGGTCATCTCTAGGTTGTCGGCATGGTGAGTTCCAATAATATCTTTCTCTGTTTGCCCGGTTAGTTTCAGGTAGGCTTCGTTTACAGTGATTATGTTGCCATTCAAATCGTACTCAATAACATAACTCGAAGAATGCAAAGCATTGATTAGGCTTTCCATCTCGGCCGACTTGCGAGCCGATTCCTCTTGGGTTGCTTGCAGCTCTTCCATGTTCTGGCGCATCTCTTCCTCCTGCGAAGCAAGCTCCTCCGATTTTATCCTCGACTCTTCGAGTAATTTAGCTGTCCTGATGTTAACTTTTACACTCGATATGGTTGCTCCAAAGCTTTCGCCTATCTTTTCAATAAATTTAATTTTATACTCCTCAATTGGCTCAAACGAAGCTATTTCAATAACTCCGTGAACTTCATCATTTATCTTCATGGGAACAAGGAGCAACACGGTTGGTTCATCCTGACCAAGTCCGGAGGCTATTTTGATATAGCCGTTAGGTATTTCGGTCATGTATATGGTTTCGGCTTCCTGGGCACAGCGCCCTACAAGTCCTCCACCCATTCGAATGACTTTTTCCTCGTGCTTTCGGCGCTCGTAGGCATAGGTTGCCATCAGCTCAAGGTAAATATCGCTAGGATTATCATTATTGATAAGAAATACTGCACCAATGGTAGCATCAACATACTTTGTTAGGTTTCGGATGGTTTCGTATGCAAAGTCGTTTAGGTTGCTGTTATTATGCCTCAATATTTCAGCAAACTTTGCCATGCCCTCGTTATACCATCTATTCTTGTTCTCCTCGGCTTTTCTTTCCTCATCTATCTTTTTAGCATACTCCAAGCTCTTACGCATTTCAAGGAGAGCATCCCCCAAAACGTCGTCGTCGGAAAGCTTTGAGTATTTCGCTTGTAAATTACCTTTGCCAATCTCTCTGGCAAACTGTGAGGTTTTATACAAGCTGTCAATTAAGATGTTAATTGAGGTAGCAATATCCTCAATCTCGTCACCAGTCTTAATATCAATCTTTTTGGTTGGATCAATCTTCCCAAGCGAGAGTTCACCTAGGACTCTTGTTGCCCTAACTAACGGGCTTGTAATGCTATAGGCAATAATCCAAAGCACAATGGCAAGTACAACTAATCCAATTATCATTACTACCCTAACCTGGCTAGTAATTGAGCTTATCTGGTCATTAATTACTTTCTCGGGCACAAAAATGCCAAGGGTCCACCTCTCAGCAGCCTGACCCGCAGTAAAAGAGTTAAAGGTAAGGTAGTACTTGTTTTTGCCCTCTAACACTGTTTCCGAGTATTTCCCATTGGTAATTACGCTATCAATTATTTGTTTCCCGTTGGTTAAAACCGTATCGGCCAGTGCGCCAAGTAAAGTGGAATCGGGATGTGCAACAATAGTACCGTTATTTGAAATTAGGATTGCGTAACTCCCTTCGTAGGGTTTAAGATTTTTTATCATTTCCTGGTAAACCGAGAGTTCAATGTCAAAGCCAAAAAGGGCTGCAAACCTATTGTTAACTACCAAGGGCACGCATACGCTGGTCTCCAATACCCTTTTGTGACTTCCGGCATAGGTGTACCAGTATGGGTCAACCAATGCCTCTTGTTTATCCGTTTTTAACTTGTAGTACAGACTGCTGGTGTTATCGCCAGACTCATTTAATCTTTCAATTATTCGTTTAAGCTCATTGTTTTCCCTCAGGTAGGTGTACCTATCTCTACCGTATGGCTTATCCCATTTCTTATCTATGGCCCAAAGTTCCCAGCTTGCCCAAGCCGACAATAAATCAGGGGTATTTTCCGATATACCTTTGAGTAACCTCAAAGTATTTAGCTTTATATCATCGGTATTTCGTTGCTCAAGGTCATAAAAACTATAGGTCATGGTCCTTGCCAAGGCAAACTGCTTATCAAATTCACCTTTAATTTGAGTAGTATAGGTTTTTGATGTGGCATCAATGTATTCATAAATGTTTTTCCGTGCAAACTTATCAACCCTTTTATTTAAAAAAGCAATGCTTGCCCAAAAAACAATTGCTGTAACCGCCAGTACTGCAATTATCAACTTAACTCTAATATGAATTTTAACCTTCATGGTAAATGTTTTTTGAAGAAAAACAATCAACTTTTAATGTGTGAATATAGCTCTTTTGTAATAAACAAGCAATAATAGGAGTAATTAGTGAGCTTTGATTCTTAAAACAGAAGTTTAATTACCAATATTTATTACATTTGCGTTTGATAATCATTCAAAAATTAAACCTATGAAGTTACTAGAAGGAAAGACTGGCTTGGTTACAGGTGCAGCTCGGGGGATAGGGCGCGCCATTGCAATTGCCTTTGCTCAGCATGGAGCGAATGTAGCTTTTACCGACATTGCTTACGATGACAACATGAAATCGCTTGAGCAAGAGCTAACCGCTTTAGGCGTAAAAGCCAAGGGTTACCCTTCCGATGCCAGCGATTACGATAATTCTCAGAAAATTGTTGATGAAATTGCCAAAGATTTTGGCCAAATCGATATTTTGGTTAACAATGCCGGTATTACACGCGATACCTTACTTATGCGTATGACCGAGGAGCAATGGGATTTAGTGATTAAGGTTAACCTAAAGTCGGTTTTTAACCTTACCAAGGCTGTTCAAAAGTACATGCTTAAGCAGAAAAACGGTTCAATTATTAACATGAGCTCGGTGGTTGGTGTTTCAGGTAATGCCGGACAGGCCAACTATGCAGCGTCAAAGGCTGGAATAATTGGATTTACCAAAGCAGTTGCTCGCGAGTTGGGCTCACGTAACATCCGCTGCAATGCAATTGCTCCCGGATTCATTATCACCAAAATGACCCACAAGCTACCCGACGAGGTTCGCGAGGATTGGATAAGGAAAATACCCCTTCAGCGCGGCGGAACTCCTGAGGATGTAGCCAACGTATGCGTATTCCTAGGCTCCGACCTGTCGTCGTACGTTAGCGGACAGGTTATTAACGTTTGTGGTGCAATGAATACCTAGCAGGTAATAGTATTATAAACCAAGTTGAAGGCAGGCATACTCAATACTTAAACTGCTTGTTTTCAACTTGTTTATTTTATGAAATGCCAATACAATATAAAAAGTATATGTGGATAAAGAAGTTTAAATGGTTAGTATTACTTTTCCAGTTAACATCTTGTATATCATACAAGTATATCGATATAGAGTTTTACGATTTACCCCAAAAAACGATCGCTGAACCGGGTGATAACCTGCTAGTGGTTGAAAATCTTCACATACGAAATACCGATACCCCCATTCGAGAACTTGATTGGGCTTTGGATAGCGTTGCCTCAAACGAAGCAACCGATGCCCTCATAAGCTTATTAAAAACTTCTCCGTGGTACTCTGGTATTAGCCTTTTTAAACATATTTATTACCGTTACGATTCCTCAAGGGTTGTTCGTCCCCTCTCCTGGCAAGTAATTGATAGCCTCAGCAATGTTTACAATAGTAAAATGATCGTGTCGCTTGAGTACCTAAAGGTTCGTCCGTACTATGATACATACCCTTTGTGGCGTGGCGATTTTAAGGAATACTACGGATTCATTCAGGTATCCAGCTATACCTATTGGCGCATTTACAATGTTGAAACAAGAAAGATTAATTTAGGCCAGCTACTTACCGATACTCTTTTATGGGAAAAAAACGATTGGATTGAGGTTACACCCGGCAACCAGCTTCCGGGGATATTTGAGGCTTGTGCATTTGCTGGGGCCGATGCCGGAGAGCAATTCGCACGGCTCATTGCTCCTCAATGGCAGAAAGATAGTCGAGCAATTTATGTTCCCAACGCTAACAAGGAGATGAACAGGGCACACCAGCTGGCTATGCTTGGAAACTGGTTAGATGCTGCCGCCGTTTGGCAAAGGTTATCTTCATCAACCAGTAAGGAATTAGCTGCACAAGCAGCATTCAACATGGCCCTTGCCAACGAGATGCTGGGCAGATTCCAGCTAGCCATTGAATGGCTCGACTACGCAAAATCTAAATACCCTCACCTTAAGTTTCTGAAAGAGTATAGGGATATCTTGCAGCATCGAATAGAGAATAACAAATCTCAAAAGTAAGTTTAATATTCTAAAACTACCTGTAAAGTAGAAAGTATTATGTTTCACTATATCAACTAATTATAATTTATTTTTATTTCTATCTCATTACCTGTTTTGCGAATTGTAATGTAATTGATATTTTTGCAGCGGTAATAATGCCTCTTTAGCTCAGTTGGTTAGAGCGGCGGTTTCGTAAACCGCAGGTCGCGGGTTCAAGTCCCGTGAGAGGCTCTGGTAGGACAGGGCAACCTGTCTTTTTTATAGAGCGGGACAATACGTGAGAGCATCAATACTAACCATAGGCAATGAGCTGCTTATCGGTCAGGTTATCGATACCAATTCGGCCTGGTTGGCCGATAACCTTACCAGGCTTGGATTTGAGGTAATTAAAATCCTTAGCATCCCCGATAGTTCTCATGCAATAGCCCAAGCTGTTAACGAACTAATGCTCCAGTCGGACTTAGTCATTTCCACCGGCGGGTTAGGCCCTACAAGTGACGACAGAACAAAGCCAACGCTATGTGACCTATTTGGTGGTCATCTCGTGCTTCATGAACCCTCCCTAAGCCTAATTGACCAGCTTTTTCGCAACCGTGGCCTTCCACTAACTGAGACCAATAAGAACCAAGCATTAATTCCCTCTTCGTGCACACCAATTCTCAACTACCATGGAACGGCTCCCGGAATGATATTCAGGAAAGGCAATTGCTATCTTGTTTCGCTTCCTGGAGTTCCATTTGAAATGATGAATATGTTTACCGAGGGGGTTCGGCCATTTATCGAGCAAAATTTTTCCCTTCCTGCAATAGTTCAGCTAACCGTCAACACCTTTGGAATTCCTGAATCGTTCCTTTCCGATAAATTAAGTGACTTTGAAAAATATCTAGAAGCAAATAGTATTACGTTAGCCTATTTGCCAAGCCCTTCGGGAATCAGGTTACGTCTTAATGCAACTGGTAACGATAGGAGTAGGTTAAGCAGCTTGTTGGATTTGGCGGTCAATGAACTTAAGGGCTTGATAGGAGAAAATATTTTTGGTTTCAATGACGAAACTCTGCCCTCAGTAGTATCGCAAAAACTTAGGGGAAAAAATGCAACCTTAGCAGTGGCCGAAAGCTGTACAGGTGGCTATATTTCTCATTTAATAACTCAGCTACCCGGCAGCTCCGATATATTCAAGGGAGGAATAGTTGCATACTCAAACGAGACTAAACAAAGTTTGCTTGGGGTAAACCATGAACTGCTCATCAACCATGGCGCGGTTAGCAAGCCTGTTGTTGAGGCCATGCTCGAGGGTGCGCTAAGGGTTTTTCAGTGTGACTATGCCATAGCTGTGTCCGGCATTGCCGGGCCAACAGGTGCATCTACCGGTAAGCCTGTGGGCACCACCTGGATTGGCGTTGCATCAAGGGAAACGCAAAAAGTAGAGCTGCATACTTTTGGTAATCTCAGAGAGGTTAACATTCAACGCGCGGCATACACGGTTCTTTTTCTGCTCCTAAAACTATTGAAATAGATTAGTGTGTTGGTTTAAATAAACCATGTAAATATTTATCATTGTGCGATATATGTATAATGTTAATTATCAATAAAATTGTAAAGTAATCTATGTAAAGGTAATTTTCAGTAATTTTTTATCAAAATATTTGAATAATTCATAAATAATGACGTAATTTGCGACCTGTTTCGAAAAAAGTAAAAACGGTAAAATATACAGCGATGTCAAGAGTTTGTGAGTTAACCGGAAAAAGAGTAATGGTGGGAAACAACGTTTCGCACTCAAAGAGAAGGAGCAAACGCAGATTCCTGCCTAACCTTAAAACCAAAAGGTTATTCCTTGAAAGTGAAAACCGTTGGGTTACCCTTAGGCTTAGCACTTCAGCTATGAGAACCATTGATAAGCATGGTTTAGATAATGCCCTGAAGAAATTTGCTAAGAAAGGTCACATTTAATCTTTTAAAAAAGTATAGCAATGGCAAAGAAAGGTAATAGAGTTCAGGTTATTCTGGAATGTACCGAGCATAAGGATAGTGGTTTACCTGGTACTTCAAGGTATGTTACCACTAAGAATAAGAAGAATACACCCGATAGGCTTGAGCGTCGCAAGTACAACCCGATTCTCAAGAGGGTAACACTTCATCGTGAAATTAAATAATACTTTTTAGATATGGCAAAGAAAGTAGTTGCTTCGATTCAAAAAGCTACGAAAGATCGTGTAAAGTGCATTAAAATGGTACGTTCTCCCAAAACGGGAGCTTACACCTTCAAGGAAGAAATCATGGATAAATCCGAATCGGCCGAGTTCTTCAAACAGAAATAGTTTTCTGCATTATATCAGACAAATAAAAGCTTTTCGGTTATTCGGAAAGCTTTTATTGTTATTTTAGCGCCTGAAAAATCGTATTGGTATGGGTATTCTTAACATTTTTAGCTCTGACAACAAGGACGAATCAAATAGCTCGCTCGATCAGGGATTGGCTAAAACAAAGGAAAATCTTTTCAAAAGGATTTCCAGGGCTGTAGCAGGTAAGTCGAAGGTTGATGATGAGGTTCTTGACGAGCTGGAGGAGAGCCTTATTGCTGCCGACGTTGGCGTAGAAACAACCCTGCGCATAATTGAGCGTATCCAAAAACGGGCAGCAGAGGAAAAGTATTTAAATACATCGGAATTGAACTACATCCTGAAATACGAAATACTTGGACTACTCGCCGAAAATACTTCCAAAAATCAGGCTGACCCTAATAACATTCCTAAACCCTATGTGATTATGGTGGTTGGCGTCAACGGTGTAGGGAAAACAACCACCATTGGCAAGTTAGCCTACATGTTCAAGAGTCAAGGTAAAAAGGTGCTTTTAGGTGCTGCCGACACCTTCAGGGCAGCAGCCGTAGAGCAGCTTTCCATTTGGGCCGATAGGGTTGATGTTCCTATTGTCAAACAGCAAATGGGAGCTGACCCCGCCGCAGTTGCTTTCGATACCCTTAGCTCGGCCAAATCGAACGACGTTGATGTTGTAATTATCGATACCGCCGGCCGTCTTCACAATAAAGTCAATCTAATGAACGAGCTTTCCAAAATCCGTAGGGTAATGCAGAAGGTCATCCCCGATGCCCCACACGAGGTGCTCCTTGTTCTCGATGGATCAACCGGACAGAATGCCTTTGCGCAAGCTCGTGAGTTTACCTTGGCTACCGATGTTACTGCCATTGCCCTTACAAAGCTCGATGGAACCGCAAAGGGTGGTGTTGTGCTTGGCATTTCCGACCAATTTAAAATACCCGTAAAGTACATTGGGGTAGGTGAAAAAATGACTGATTTACAGATTTTCGATCGGGTAGCTTTTGTTGAATCGCTTTTCCGTAACGTTTAACTTTAGATGGCAAAAAAAGTAAATGTGGTTACTTTGGGGTGCTCAAAAAACGTTGTGGACTCCGAGGTGCTGATGCATCAGCTCGATAAAGGGGGATGGGAGATTGTTCACAACTCGAACGATCCATCGGCAAGGGTTGTTGTAATTAACACGTGCGGTTTTATTGGCGATGCCAAGGAGGAGTCCGTTGAAACCATTCTTGGCTTTGTCGATGCCAAAGGTAAAGGGCTTATCGATAAGATTTACGTCATGGGATGCCTTTCGCAACGCTACCGCAATGAGCTGGAAGCTGAAATTCCCGAGGTCGATGGCTTTTTTGGGGTATCCGATTTACCTCGGATTGTTCCCGAACTCAATGTAACCTATAATGAATCGGAAGTAAACAGGCGTTGGCTAACAACCCCAAAGCATTACGCATTCCTAAAAATTTCAGAGGGATGTAACTGGGGCTGTTCCTTTTGTGCCATTCCCCTTATTAGGGGTAAACATGTTTCCCGACCTATCGAATCGCTGATAGACGAGACAACGAAACTTGCTAATCAAGGTGTTAAGGAGCTAATTGTAATTGCCCAGGACACTACCTATTACGGATTTGACATATATGGCGAGCGCCGAATTACTCAACTCCTCAATAGCCTTAGCCAGATTGACGGTATTGAATGGATTAGGCTGCACTACGCCTATCCATCGGCTTTCCCTGATGATTTGATTGCCGAGATTAATTCGAACCCTAAAATTTGCAAGTATATCGATATTCCCTTGCAGCACATTAATACGCAGGTGCTAAAAATGATGCGTAGGGGAATAAACAGAGAGCAAACCATTGATTTAATTGAGAAGATAAGAAAGAATATCCCCGAAATTGCTATCCGAACCACTTTTCTGGTTGGCCATCCAGGGGAAACCCTTGAAGCCTACAATGAACTGGTTGACTTTGTTAAGGATTACCAGTTCGATAGGGTAGGTGCATTTGCATATTCCGAGGAGGAAGGAACCTATGCTGCACAAAAATTTACGGACTCCATATCCAATGAAGAGAAAACACGTAGAGTTGATAAGCTAATGGAGATCCAACAAATGGTGTCGCTAGAGCTAAATCAGCAGAGAGTTTGGCGTACCTTTAAAGTTATAATTGATGCCGTTGAGGGCCATTACGCTGTTTGCCGAACGGAATTCGATTCACCTGAGGTGGATCAGGAGGTTCTGGTAAAGCTTAATGGTAACAATGTAAAACCCGGTGAGTTTCATACAGTGCGTATTGTTGAGGCCCAGGAATACGACTTATTCGGTGAGTTTGTATAAAAAATAAAGGTCGTTAATAACGACTTTTATATCAATGCATTAATTTAATTATTAAACTAACTCCTTTAAGACATTAATTGCGGCATCGTAATTAGGTTCCTGTGCTATTTCTGGTACGTACTCCACGTATTTTATTGTGTCATCCTTATCGATTATCACACGGGCAAGTAGCCTTAATTCCTTTTCAGAAAACCATAGTTTGTCCCGAACTCAATGCCTCGATGATCCGAAAGGGTAACTAAATTAGTAATTCCTTCAGCTTCACAAAAACGTTTAAGCGCAAAAGGTAGGTCGTTCGAAATAACTAAAATACAACCTTATCACCGAATTCCGATGCGGTTTTATTGAATTTGTGATTCTGAACTGAGCATACGCTGGTGTCAATGGATGGAAAAACGGAAATAAGTTTAACTTTCCCCTTAAAATCGCTCATCTTTATAGGCTTTAGGGAATTGTCGAGTGCTATGAATTCCAAGGCCTTATCACCTGCTTTAACCTGTTCACCTGCTAGGGTTACAGGTTTGCCGCCAAATGTTACCGCTCTCATAATTCTATTAGGTTTAACTACTTTGTTGGTGGAAAGTTCAAAAAAAGAGACGCACCCATTACTGTGCGTCTCAACGCTATAAATTAATTTATTACTCTTCATCAGCGTTGGCAACCTCCTCTTCAGCTTTAGCTGTCCGAATGGTGATTTCGTCATTCTTCTTGCTGTAGCCAACCAGAAATACCGCACCTGGTTTTGCATCGCTCTTTATTAGGGCCTCAGCAAGAGGGTCCTCCAGGTACTTTTGAATGGCTCGCTTTAGGGGACGAGCGCCATACTGAACATCATATCCCTTTTCCGTGATGAAATCCTTAGCTGCAGTCGAAATCTTAATGGTATAGCCCAAACCGGCAACCCTATCGAATAGCCCTTTAAGCTCAATATCTATAATTTTATGTATATCGCTCTTGATAAGCGAATTGAACATAACAATATCATCAATTCGGTTCAAGAATTCTGGAGCAAAAGCTTTTTTCAGTGCCTTTTGGATTATACTTTTCTCGTAATCGCTTTTTGCCTCCGACTTAGCTTTAGTAGCAAAACCTACACCCTGTCCAAACTCTTTTAAATCACGGGTTCCAATGTTGGAGGTCATTATTATTATGGTATTCTTGAAATCAACCCGGCGTCCTAAGCTATCGGTTAACTGCCCCTCGTCCAGAACCTGCAGAAGGATATGGAACACATCGGGGTGTGCTTTTTCAACCTCATCGAGCAACACTACCGAGTAGGGCTTGCGGCGAACTTTTTCGGTGAGCTGACCTCCTTCCTCATAGCCTATGTATCCCGGAGGTGCACCTACAAGTCGCGACACGGAGAATTTCTCCATGTATTCACTCATGTCAATGCGTATAAGGTTATCGGTAGTATCGAAAAGATATTTTGCCAGAACCTTAGCAAGTAGGGTTTTACCAACTCCTGTGGGCCCAAGGAAAATGAACGAACCTATGGGGCGGTTTGGATCCTTTAGCCCGACACGGTTACGCTGAATAGCCTTAACAATCTTGTCAATAGCCTCGTCCTGGCCAATCACCGAGCGTTTTAGCTCATCGGCCATCTTAAGTAGGCGTGCTCCTTCAGCCTGAGCAATACGCTGAACGGGAACTCCAGTCATCATGGCAACAACTTCGGCTACCTTTTCGGCATCTACAGTTTCGCGATGCTTAGTTAACTCTTTCTCCCATCTAGCTTGCTCAGCTTCAAGCTGTTCAATAAGCTTTTTCTCGTTATCACGATACTTTGCCGCTAGCTCAAACATCTGGTTCTTGACTGCCTTGATCTTTTCCTTTTTGGTCTCCTCAATGAGTTTTTCCAACTTGAGAATGCTATTGGGAACCTTTATGTTTGAGATATGTACACGTGAACCGGCCTCGTCAAGCGCATCAATTGCCTTGTCGGGTAAATGCCTGTCGCTGATATATCGCATGGTAAGCTTCACGCATGCCTCAATGGCATCGGGGGTATAAGTAACGTTATGGTGCTCCTCGTACCTCTCCTTAATGTTATTGAGTATTTCAATCGTCTCTTCAGGCGTTGTGGGTTCTACCATCACCTTTTGGAAACGACGCTCCAGCGCTCCATCCTTCTCAATGTGCTCACGATATTCGTCAAGGGTGGTAGCCCCAATGCATTGGAGTTCGCCACGGGCAAGAGCAGGCTTAAGCATGTTAGCGGCGTCAAGTGAACCAGTGGCACCACCAGCTCCTACAATCGTATGAATCTCATCAACGAAAAGTATGATGTTGGGACTTCGGGTAAGTTCATTTAGAATAGCCTTCATGCGCTCCTCAAACTGTCCGCGATACTTAGTGCCAGCTACAATTGAGGCTAAATCGAGTGCAATTACACGTTTGTTGAACAGCACGCGCGACACCTTCTTTTTGACTATGCGCAACGCTAGCCCCTCGGCAATTGCCGATTTCCCAACGCCAGGCTCACCAATAAGGATTGGATTGTTCTTTTTCCTACGGCTCAATATCTGAGCAATGCGTTCAATTTCCCTTTCACGACCAATTATTGGATCTAAACGACCCTCCTCTGCAGCTTTGGTTAAATCGATACCAAAATTGTCAAGCACAGGAGTATCGGACGATTTTGATGAAGATTGACCTGACCGCCCCATGTTCCCAAAAATGCCACCTTCACCTTCATCCTCCTCACTACCGCCGCCGAGAAAATCATCTTTATCACCCGAGTTCTCCACAGTTAAATGTTTACGAACCGTTTCGTAATCAACATCATGTTCTAGAAGCAGTTGAGTAATATAGCTGGTTTCATCCTTTAAGATTGCAAGTAACAGGTGGGCGGTATTGATAGTATCACTTTTGAGCGATCGGGCTTCAAGTATTACTATTTTTAAAACCCTTTCGGTGGATTTGTAAACACTAATGTCATCCGAGTTATCAACAGCTGAATTATTAGCCGCTGACTGTAACAACTGGCTTTCAATTGACTTTTTTAAGTCATTAATATTCAAACCCTCAGAAAGCAGAATATTAATTGCTTCGCCTTCCCCATCGCGAAGAATACCTAAAAAGAGATGATCGGGGGTAATAGCTATATTACCCAACCGGATAGCCTCCTCGCGACTATAGGCTATAACATCCTTGATTTTTTGCGAAAATTTTTGCTCCATAAATGCTTCTCCAAAAACTTGTACTAAAATAGTAGACATAAACGTAACAACAATGCTTTTGTTAATAAATTTAGTATTTTTTTAATAAATAATGAACAACATCATCAACCATTCTTTTTTTTACGTATAAATAGCTATCTTAGTACGTTATTTTTAAAGTAAAAAATGACTTTTTAAGCTATTATTATATGTCTGAGGGTGAAAGGATTATACAGATCAACATTGAGGAGGAAATGAAATCATCGTACATTGACTATTCAATGTCGGTGATAGTATCGAGAGCATTACCCGATGTTCGCGACGGGTTAAAACCCGTTCACAGGAGGGTTCTTTACGGAATGGCCGATTTGGGGCTCAATGCAGGTAAACCATTCAAGAAATCGGCACGTATCGTGGGTGAGGTTTTAGGTAAGTATCACCCTCATGGCGACTCGTCGGTTTATGAGGCAATGGCTCGTATGGCTCAGGATTGGGCAATGCGTTACCCATTGGTCGATGGTCAGGGTAACTTTGGTTCTGTTGACGGCGATAGCCCTGCAGCCATGCGTTACACGGAGGCCAGGCTTACCAAAATTGCAGAGGAAACACTAGCCGACATCGACAAAAATACTGTTGACTTTAAGCCTAACTTCGACGATACCTTGGAAGAGCCCACAGTCCTCCCTACTAAAATCCCCCTTCTTCTGGTTAACGGAACATCGGGCATTGCCGTAGGAATGGCCACCAATATGCCTCCCCACAACCTCAGCGAGATTGTTGATGCCATTTGCGCCACAGTTGATAATCCTGAGATTACAATAGATGAATTACTTAAATATGCTAAAGGACCCGATTTTCCAACTGGTGGTATAATATATGGTTATCAGGGAGTTAAGGAAGCATACCTTACCGGAAAGGGTAGGGTAGTGATTCGTTCCAAAACCGAAATTGAACAAACTGATTCCGGCCGGTCCAAGATTATTGTAACAGAAATACCCTATATGGTTAATAAGGCCGAAATGATCAAAAAGATTGCCGACCTTATAAACGAAAAGAAGCTTGAGGGTATCAGCTACATTAACGACGAATCCGATAGACAAGGAACTCGAGTTGTAATAATCCTTAAAAAAGAGGCTGTTGCCAATGTTGTATTAAACAATTTATTTAAGCACTCACAGCTGCAATCCACATTTGCTATCAACAACATAGCTTTGGTGGATGGGCGCCCCAGGCAACTTAACCTGAAGGACTTAATAGTACAGTTCATTAAGCACAGGCATAACATTATCCTCCGCCGTACCCGGTTTGAACTCGATGAAGCTCAAAAGCGGGCCCACATACTTGAAGGATTGCTAATAGCCATTGACCATATCGATGAGGTGATTAGCCTCATACGCGCTGCATCTTCGCCCACCGAGGCCAAGAAAAAGTTGATGGAAAGGTTTGGTCTTAGTGAAGTTCAAGCCCAAGCAATCATCGATATGCGCTTAAGGAGTCTTACCGGACTTGAGCGCGAAAAGGTTAAGCAGGAGTATGAGGATCTGCTAAAGCAAATTGCTTACCTCAAGCAGATTCTTGAGGATGAACCCCTTCAGAAAAAAATCATCAAGGATGAGATGATCGAAATGAAGGAAAAGTATGGCGATAATCGTAAAACTGAGATTGTGCCTGATGCTGAGGAGTTTAACCCCGAAGATTTTTATGCCGACGAGGAGGTGGTTATCACCATTTCCCGCATGGGTTATATCAAGCGTACCCCACTATATGAGTACAAGCTTCAATCCAGGGGAGGAGTAGGCTCAAAAGGAAGCACCACCCGCGATGAGGATTTCATTGAGCATATCTATGTAGCATCCATGCATAACACCATGCTTTTCTTCACTGAAAAAGGCAAGTGTTACTGGTTAAAAGTTTATGAAATACCTGAAGGGAATAAGGCATCAAAGGGTAGGGCTATACAGAACCTTATCAACATTGAGAACGACGACACAATACGAGCATACATTAATGTTAAAACATTAACAAATCCTGATTACCTTAATAATAACTTTATTGTGCTATGCACCAAGAATGGCATAATTAAAAAGACATCGCTAAAGGCATATAGCCGTCCCCGACAGAGTGGGGTCATAGCAATTACCATCAAAGAGGGCGATCAGCTTATTGAAGCATGCCTAACCAATGGAAACAAGCAAATAATACTCGCTGCTCGCAATGGGAAGGCCATACGTTTTCACGAAAAACTTATACGTCCAATAGGCAGAATTGGAAGCGGGGTTAGGGGAATGAACCTAGCCCAGGGCGATTCCATTGTTGGCATGATTTGTGTTGAAGAAAATGAAAACAAGGATATACTGGTTGTGGCTGAAAATGGTTATGGCAAGCGTTCAAAACTTGACGATTACCGGGTAACCGGAAGAGGTGGGAAAGGGGTAAAAACCATTACGATAACACCTAAAACAGGTAAACTTATCAGCATTAAAGCCGTTGACGACAACAACGATATTATGATTATAAACAAAAGTGGGTTAACCATCCGATTGAGCGTCAAGGAACTTCGAGTTATTGGTAGAACGGCACAAGGGGTTAAACTTATCAACCTAAGGAAAAACGATTCCATTGCTGCCATAACCAATGTAGAGGCAAGCGATGTAGAAAATGATTATCAACAAGAAACCATTGATAACGAAGAATCAGTAAACGAGTAACTTAAATTAACAATTATCTTATGAAACGACTAACAATTTTAATTTCAATGCTATTTGCTGCTGTAATGGTAACAGCGCAAACCAGCAAGGAAATCAATTTCGATCAGTACGCCAAAAAGGTTGAAAAAAGCAACGCCGAAATCCAGAATCCTAAAAAGAATACCAAGGAGGCCACATGGATAAAAAGGGGAGAACTCATGATGGATCTTTTTGATGCCCAAATCCTTAGGGCATACATTGGTATGGATCCAAATACCTTCATGCTTGTTGTAGGAAAACCCATTCAACAGGAAAAAATTGAAGTTGATGGGGTTCTACTCGATAAGTATGTTATGGAAAGGGTGAACTTCTACTTTAGCAACGACCAGCTTGAGCGCTGGGAGGTTACTAAGCCTGTTGTTGAAAAACCATTGGATTTAGCCCTTGAAAGTTTCCTGAATGCAATTGAGATCGACACCAAGGGTAAAAGCACCAAGAAATTACAGGAAAACCTTGTAAAACTAAAAGGACTTTACGTTAACGAAGGTTCAAACCAGTATACTCTAAAAGATTATAAGGGTGCCTTTGAATCCTTCAAAAAGGTTATAGAGATTGGCAAGCTTCCAATACTAAACCAAAGCGATACCGCTATTTTCTATTATGCCGGCTTATCGGCTCAACTTGCCGGATTACTTGAGGAATCAATTCCATACTACCAGAAATCCATTGAACTTGGCTTTGCCAACGATGGTGCTGTTTACTTTAATATTTTCGATGCCTATAAGAACCTGAATAAAGGCGATGAGGGTTTAAAATACCTTGAGGAAGGATTCATAAAATACCCCAAAAACACTAACGTATTATTCTCTCTAATTTCTTACTATATCGACAAACAGGAAGATCCTACCAAGATTCTTGTGTATATCGATAAGGCAATTGAAACCGAACCTAATAACTCATCGCTTTACTTTGCAAAGGGAACATTGTACGATAGACTCGGGGATAACGAAAACTCCCTTGAAGCTTATAAGAAGGCAATCGAAATTGACCCTAATTTCTTTGATGCGTACTACAATATTGGAGCACTTTACTTCAATAAAGGTGTAAAATACATTGAGGAAGCCAATAAGGTTCCTGCTCGTGAACTCGATAAATACGATGCTCTAATGGAAAAGGCTAATGCAGAATTTAAGAACTCAATGCCGTACATGGAGCAAGCCTTTAAAGTAAACCCCAATAGCAAGGAAGCCGTAGAAGCGTTGAAAAATATTTATTTCCGTTTCCGAAACGAAAGCCAGGAAATGATGGATAAGTACAACGAGTTTAACGAGAAATCAAAGCAAATGTAATTAAATGCAATACTAGTAAAGCCCCAAAGTGGGGCTTTACTTTACCAAACAATATTTAACATAATATTAATTATATGACTTTTATTTGAGTGCTTCGGGAGTCCAGTTTTTAAGGAAACTCATAACTTTCTTACGGTCGTAACCTTCGCCTGACTCAAGCAAACCGGAATCCTGAGTATGGATTCTGTTCCCATTTGAATCTAAAATAACAAGTACTGGAAAACCAAAACGTTGTGGCTTATCAAACTTTTCAAGTATATCTAAATTTTTATTTTCCTTGCTATAGTTGACCTTAACCACAACATAATTGTTATAGAGAATTTCGGATAAAGTAGAATCTGCATTCAGAAAATTATGGAGTTTAACGCACCAGGGACACCAATTACCTCCAATCTGGATAAAGATATGCTTGTTTTCCTGATTCGCTTTGCTTATTGCCTTGGCAATTTCAGTTTTAGCATCGGCATTGGGGTTGTATATATTGACCTGGCTGTAAGTCGTCAATCCAAATAAAACAAGTAAATTTAGTAGCAATAATCGTTTCATAGTTAATATTTTTAGGACACTCAAAGGTATTAATATCTTGAAAAAAGTTAATCAAATACTAGTTAGCTGCATTTAACCCAAATCCGTCAAGTGTAAAAACCAATTGACGGATCGACTAACAAAATCGATTCATTCCGAAGTTCGGAATGAAAGATTTTGATAAATCGGGGTTACCTCCAATAAGTCAATAGATACAAATTGTATGCATATTTCTTGTGTTTCTATTGAATGATCTCGGTTTAGTTTATATAACTTTCTGATATTGTGTTAAATAATGTTTTTAAAAAAAATATTCACAACACCCCTTGCAATTTCGTTTTTTGCACTATAATTGCGGAAAATTTTAAGCGATTTATGAGTAAGAAAAGAGCAGCAGTAAGTCTTAGAAATTTATCTCCTGAGCTTTTAAAGATATTCAAGGAAAGGTACCTTCATGGATATCAGGACTTTGTTTTCAAGGTTGAGAAGCCCAATGGTGATTTTTTTCATGCTGTAACCCTTGAAACCGAAGAAGCAATTTACCTGGTAAAGGTTCCAGTAAAAATTGACACGAAGATAAAGGACGAGGATGAGGAGAAGGACTTTTTTGGGGGTTTAGCCGACGACACCATTGGAACAGAGGGCGATGAATTCCCTGAAGATATTAGCGATGAGGAACCCGCTGAGGAGATGGCCGACGAGTAATTTTCTCAATTAAGCTACACCGGGACGATTTCGAGCTGAGGTCGTCCTTTCTTGTACCCTAAAACCCTGCAGCTAATGCTTTTCCCTATACCATATGTGGAGGCATCTTCAATTTGTACACCGCATTTCATGCCAAATCTATCATATACTGCTGCAACCTTCCCCTTATCAAGTTCTTGGCTATAATCCTCTTCTATTGCAGCGATTTCAAATTGATATACCCCACCCACCTTATAGAAAGGATGCTCTGGGTCAACCATCAAAAATCCCTTGGAATCGGTGCCCCTATACCTGGCAATAATCGGAATGCCCTCTTTAAAACCGTAGTGCTTATAGTGCTTTACCTTTAGCAAGGCAATGCATTTCGATGTGGCTTTAAGGAGGTAATACTCCTCGCTCTGGATAACCACTACCTTGCTTAAAGAAAGCAGTATCTCCAGTCCAATACTAAAGGTATCGGGACAAATGTCCCATTTAGCCCTTGCCGATAAAATAGGAACACCTTTTTTAATTCCAAGCACTTTCAGGGTTACCTCTGCTTGTCCTGTACCAATAGTCCCTTTTGGGACTAAAACTTCAATCTCATTATCAAAAATATCGCATACAGTTAAATTCTGAGCCTCTTCAAACACCGAATGGGTTATCTGCTTTATCCTAAAAGAATACGTACCACCAATCCTATAAACCGGATGCGCAGGCTCAATAAAAATTTGTCCCGTGCAGTTTATCTTATCTACCCGGCACTTAATGTTTGAGTTCACTGAGATATTGTATTTAACATAAAATTGGCAGGGTAAAAGCAATTTCTTTCCCGATTCATGGGTAAGAACGAATTGCTTGCCACTACCAGGCAAATCAATTACCTTGGTAACCGTAAAACTGTACCACTCCCCTTCACTAAACATGTAAAACCCTTATTAAAAAGAAAATTAGATTACGCTTATTGATGCAACAGGTAAATCAACAGAAACTAAACATAAAATATGGGCTAAAAATTACATCATTGCCATTTATCTATTTAGTTACCAATACGTTTTCACCCTGAAAAACCTCCCCTATCACCATTGAGTATCTTAAACCATGACCATGTAAAAGGCTCAATGCCTCATCTACTCTTTCCGGGCTAACGCCCATGAGTATTCCACCTGACGTTTGGGCGTCGCACATGAGCATTTTTGCATTGTAGTCAACACCGGAATCAACGTGCAAATGGTTCCCAACATACTCAAGGTTGCGGAAGGCGGCTCCAGGAATACAACCCTCATCTACCAGTTTATAGGCCTCAGGCAGCAAAGGGATTTTACTGGAGTAAAGATTAATGCCAACGTTGCTTGCTTTTGCCATCTTATATGCATGGCCAATAAGCCCAAATCCGGTAATATCGGTGGCTCCTTTAACCCCCAAGGCTTGCATAACCTGTGCGGCGGTGTTGTTAAGCTGTTTCATCCAGAAAAGGGTTTCGTTGTAGGCAGCCTCGGAAACTATACCTAAACGCCTAGCGGCTACCATCACGCCAGTGCCCAAAGGCTTGGTTAGGATAAGCACATCACGGGGTTGAAGACCAGCATTGGTAATCACTCTATCAGGATGGACTCTACCCACTACGGCTAAACCATACTTTGGCGGGTAGTCGTCGATGGTATGGCCGCCTATCACAATTGTATTTGCCATTTGGGCCACATTTGCCCCACCCTCAAGGATTTGCCTATAGGAAGTTAAAGGAATTTTGCTAGACGGGAACATGGCTACATTTAGTGCAAGGAAAGGTTCGCCTCCCATGGCGTAAACATCGCTTAATGAATTGGTTGCGGCAATTTGTCCAAACTCATACGGATCGCTACACACAGGAGGGAAAAAGTCGGTGGTGAGGATTAGTGCTAAATCGTCGTTTACCCGGTAAACCCCAGCGTCGTCGTGGGTGTCAATATCAACTAAGACATTTGGATCATTCGCCTTGGGCAGGGTAAGCAAAATGGATTCGAGCACCGAAGCTGGGATTTTTGCTGAACACCCACCATATTCCACTGTAGTTAACAAGTCAAAATCGGCGTTCATATATGTACCTTTACCTTGTTAAAAAAAATATTATTTCTTTGTAATTCAGCAACTAATATGTTATTGCTTGAACACAAAACCTCAATGCACATACCACACTCAGAGCTGAACTCCTTAGGGACAGGAACAATCTGGTAACTAATACCTAGCGAACTGATAATTCGTTCTGCCTGCATTACCCTATGTATGCTTTGGAAAAGGAGCAAACATTTACCACTATTTTCGTTCATGGTCAAGTTCTTTCAAAGCGGTGTAAAGGTAATTCAAATCGCCCGGAGTATGATACTTGGAAAGCGAAATCCTTACAGTTCCCTTTGGGAAAGTCCCTAAGGTTTTATGTGCCAGTGGCGCACAGTGCAAGCCACTGCGGGTTTCAATGCCAAAACGTTTAAATAGCTGGTTGGCAAGCTCTGAGGGAGTAAAATAGTTTGATATGATAGAGAACAAGAAGGCTTGACGGTTAAAACTAGCAGAACGTATGAGCTTAAAGGTTTTAAGTTGCGCAATCAGGTCGAGTAATCCCTTGAATGCTTCGGCATTAAAATTGGGCAAAACCTTGGCCGAAAGGGCTCCAAATAGGCCGTAAATTCCTAAAACATTGGGGGTACCTGCCTCAAACCTATCGGGGGTAAAGTGGGGCATTGAAAAGCTATCGGAACGAGAGCCAGTGCCTCCATGCATTAATGGGGTAATTAGTTCAGGGTTACGAACAAAAAGGCACCCTGTGCCGGTTGGGCCCATCAAACCCTTATGTCCGGTTAAGGCCAGCATGTCGATATTCCAGCTATCAGCTTCAATGGGGATGTATCCTGCCGATTGGCTGGCATCGACAAGCAAAGGCACTGCTCCTATCAGGGTTTTTAATTCATCCAAAGGCTGGATAATACCATTTACATTGCTAACATGGTTAACAATGCATAAATCGTACAATTTCAGATTGAGCTTCCGAATAGCATCAAGGTCGATGAAGCCATCGGAGTGGTGAGGCAAAATATCATAATCAACCCCAAATGTTTGCTGAAGGTGTAAAGCCTGACGGGTAACTGCGTTATGCTCGAGCGGTGAGATAAGTATGCGCTTCTTGGGGTACGAAAATCCTTTAATGGCTAGGTTGAGTGCATGAGTTGAGTTGGAGGTAAAGAAAATATGGGCGGTATGCTTTGTACCTATTAAGTTAGCAAGCATTAAACGTGCGTTTTCAACAACTCGGGATACAGCTATCACCCTGTCGTAAGCGCTACGACCGTAAGTGCCACCACCTTTGAGATAAATATTGATATACTCACTAACTTCAGGTGGTTTAGGATGACTGGTAGCAGAATTATCGAAATAGAAATTCCCCATTATTACGGTTTAACAACATGTATTCCAGAGCTTAACCGTTCCGCGATGTAGAGCATATTTGAGATAGTTCCTACCTCAATTTCTTCCTTTATTCCAAAAAAATCGACACAGGTGCCACAAAGAGTGATATTTACCCCTAGATTATTAAGTTTTACCAGGCTTTGAGCCGTATCGGTTCCTTTTTGGGCAAGGGTAACAGCGCTATTATAGCAAATAATTTCCTGGGGAAGCTTTTCGAGGTTTGGCAGCGAATTCAAAAACCCTTTCATCAGGATTCTCCCCAAATCCTCATTGCCATCACCCATAAAACAACTGGTGAGAGCAATAATGTAGCTGCTGCTCTTGCCCGGAAAACTTACCTCGCAGTACTCCTCTGCCTCTTTCTTAGGATTAAATTCTATACCCTGTGAGTTAATCGTAATGGTAAATACCCCATTCTGCTCATCGATTCCAAAAGGCACCGCATTATCGGTAAGGAAACGGGAAACATTCTGGCATGATGTGGCATTATCAATAATTATCTGAATGGCTTCACCCTTAAGAGTCTCTTTCAGAGCCTTTTTAGTATTGATAAGAGGCTGTGGGCAAAGCTGTCCACGGCAATCGACAATTTTTGTCAAGGTAGTCACATTTAACTAAACTAACTGTTTATTAATTAATGCTTTATTAATTCGTTTAACAATAGCAGGACCCTCGTAGATAAAACCGCTATAAACTTGTAAAAGCGTGGCACCAGCTTCGAGCTTTTCAACAGCATCGGCTGGGGTATGAATTCCACCTACCCCAATTATTGGTTTCGATCCTTTGGTGTAAGCATGAATTAGCCTGATAACCTCGGTAGATCGTTTGGCTAAAGGTTTGCCGCTCAGGCCGCCACTCCCTATCGCCTTTATCTTTTCTTCAGAAATAGACAGGTCACTGCGCAAAGTAGTAGTATTGGTTGCAATATAGCCATCAATACCATGTTTTTCAGCTATTTTTATAGTCTCAAGCAATTGCTCATCGGTAAGATCAGGAGAAACTTTCAGTAAAACGGGTTTATAGGAGATGTAATTCTTTCGTTCGTTGTTTATAGCCTCTAAAAGATTTGCTAAACTGTGGTCGTCCTGAAGGTTACGCAGATCCTTAACATTAGGACAACTTACATTAACGACAATATAATCGACAGATGGGTAAAGGGCTCTAAAGGCTATAAGGTAATCCTCTACAGCTTTTTCGTTTGGGGTTAATGTGTTTTTCCCAATATTGCCACCAATAATTAAATTTTTAGGTCGTCGCTTCCGGGTCAAGTTCAACTTAACATAATCAACGCCTTTATTGTTAAATCCCATTCGGTTGATTAAAGCATTGTCAGCAACTAAGCGGAATAAACGTGGTTTTGAGTTACCGTATTGGGGTTTAGGAGTTGCTGTCCCCACTTCAATAAATGAAAAGCCGAAAGTTGAAAGCTCCTTGTAGCAATCAGCGTTCTTATCGAATCCTGCTGCAAGTCCAACCGGGTTAGAAAAATGGTAGCCAAAAACTTCGCGATTTAGCGAAGGGTGCGATACTGTAAAAAGCTTTGAGCAAAGAATACGCGCACCGGGTAAAGCAAAGACAATTTTAAGCGTTGCTACTACTGATTTATGAGCATATTCAGGATTAAGCAGGAAAAATATTGGTCTGATTAACTTCTTATAAAGCATTTTTTTTGCAAAACTAACAAAAATAGTTAATCGGACTTTGAGGGTGAATATATTTCGAATGTATTATCTGAGTAAATAAAAACTATTTGCTTTACAGATTTGGCTGAAACCGAAATATTCACATCTGTAAACTTCACGACCCTTTGCGTGTCATCTTTTTTTTCGTTGATTTTTGGGGTAAAAGTATCCTCTTTGGGTTTTACGGTCGATGGTGAATAGAAAAGCGACTGCTGAACCGCGACCTTGTACATATTACCCTTTCCGGTTAATAACCAATCAACATTCAACCTAGGGAATTTAAAAGCTAGCTTTTGCATAAAATCGAAACTGGGCTTATTTCTACCCGAAAGGATGTGAGAAATTGCACTGGGTTGCACTTCCAATATTTCGGCTAGCCTAGCTGCAGTTACCTTCTCCTGCTCCATCAGTTTAAGTAAACGCTCATTAACCATGGGTGTTGGGCTTTAATGGCAAAACTCATACTATTCACAAATGTAATTAATAAAAACCACTTATTAAAATACACATGTAAATTTTTATACCAAATAAAAATTTACATGTGTAATTACGGCTTTGTCCGGAAATTATCTTTTGGGTTTAGCAACCCTTATGCGCGAAACAGATCAATGAGAAGAAGTACGCCTATTTAACTAAAATTGGTGCTCGGGGTAACCGTCCCCGTATTCTCGATGACAATTTAAGTAAACCTCCTGATGGGCTAAACACCCAGGCAGTCATACTATGAAACACCCAAGTAAGGTAGCTTGCACAACCGAGCTTGCAAGTTCACCGAAGGTAAACAAAAATGAACAAGCAATGGGGGTAACATCCGCTCGGTAAAGGTTGTTAAAAGCAAGACGGTAGAGTGTTAGTAGTTAAATATATAAATGATTTGTACGGATGATATACCACCACATTTAATAGGATAATCCACCCCTAAAAACCTTAATGCCAAGCCCGCTAGAAGAACAACGTTTGTTCTGGGATGCCCTTTAGCCACGGAGTAATGGGTATCGCCGGTGGGGAATGAGTTTGCATTATGCACCTGCCTCCCTAAAACTTACATATTTAAAAATAAAAATTACTCACATTAAAATAATTAACGATATTATTAAAAATGTCTGCTTGAAATAATTATTATATATAACTGGTAATTAATTATATATAATTACATTTAACTAAATTTTGTTGTAAAACAAACATTAGTTCTTATAATACTTATACAAATAAATTATATAATATTTGCAATAATCTGATATATAGTTATATAACATATGTGTTAACATTAATTTGATATATCAAGCATGTTTGTTGGTAGTGTTTTACCAAATGGTCCTGAAGCTTGCTTTGAGATTTACATCTGTAAACTTATTTGGGTTGCTTTAGTTATTTATAGGATTTGTACGCAAGTTGGGTATTTAATGATGTGGGATAAGAAAGTAACCTATAAAGGAGCTGTATATATGTATTTTATTCAATGAAAAATTCGAGGATAGAACTTAACATAATTAAAAGTAAATTAAACTAAAAAAAGGCAAGCAGATAATCTGTAAGCCGGGTTCTGTACGTTGTTAAACGCTCCTATCATTTATCTGGGATTGTGGTCACCCACAACCTCAAGCGACCTACCCCCTCCGACACCCGGCAAGCGGGAACAGGACGGGCAGCCCTGTTTCGTGAGAAATCGGAGTATACATGGCCTTGCAGCCCATAAGGTGCACGGCATTCCATATCGCTATGGAACCCGGTGAGCTCTTACCTCACCTTTTCACCCTTACCATGCCATAGGCATGGCGGTTATTTTCTGTTGCACTACTATGCCCTCGCGAACATCTTCCGGTTAGGAAGTATGGTGCCCTACGCTGCCCGGACTTTCCTCACCGGTATTGCACGGCGCGATAGGACGGTTATCTGCTTGCCTTTTTAATTGCTTCAAAAAACTCTTTTTTCCTTTTATACTACTTAAGAAATACCATGGTTGCACCAAAACCGTATTCTTTAAATGAGGCATCCTGATACCTAAGGTTTGGGTACTTGCTGTTAAGCAGTTTAGTTATTTCGTACTTTAGCTTCCCGTTGCCTACTCCATGAATAAAAATCATACGTTTAGTGGCAGCGCTTTTCAAACCTCCCTCAAGAGCGGTTTCGAAACGAGCAAGCTGAATTTTCAAGATTTCACCTGGTGTTAAGTCTTTCCAATTGTCTATTAGCTCATGGATGTGAAGGTCAACCTCTTCAATCCCAGGATCTGGTTTCTTAACCTTTTGTGCCTGTGTTGGCTTATCCTTCTGCTTAATGGCCTCGGCAATGGCCTTATCGGTTAAATGACGAATAAACGCCTCGCGCTTTGTACTTGCAATGGAAATGATATAAGCATCGGAATCAAAGAAATCGTTGGATATAAAATTGCCCTTTTTGTAAAACTTTATGGGGGCTAGCTCAATGTCATAGAATTCAGGTTGAAATGGCTTAAATGGGATATTCTTATGGTATATTGCTTGAAGGTTCATTAAAATCAATTTGCTTATATCCTCAGGGGTTAGCTTTTTAACAAGAACCTTTGTATCGGGATGAAGTATTCCTGAGCTAATTGGAGTATGATTATCGTCAATCACATTTGAAAGTACATAGAATACCCTATAGGAGCTTTCGTTAACCAAATACATTTCGAAAGTCGATTGCTGTAGGTTAGATATATTAGAAGGAACAAAAGCAATATCTAACGAGATTTCATCACCAGAGCTATCAGTAAGCCCAGTTTCTTCATCGTTTTGTTTTACGACAGCAGTCTTTGATTTTTTTTTGAGATTTGCTTCAGCAGAATCTTTCGCCTGATCAGGTTTACTCTGCAAAAGTTTATCGGCAGCGGGTTCAACTACAACCAGTTCAGAAATAAGGGCAGGCATATCAAAACCATCGTAGGTTTTGACCAAAGCCGTTCGCTTATCGATGATTCGAATAACCTCGCCCCCCCCAACATCGTTTAAAAAACGAACCTTACACCCTACAGCTACATTCATAATAAAGTTCCTCAGAATTACACAGATATCTATTTAACCCACAAAAATAACTAATTTTGTGGCCTTAAAGTCAAAAAGGAGTATGAAAGTTAAGAAAATAAGTATTACTGCCTATGACTATGAGTTGCCCGACTCAAGGATAGCCAAACATCCTCTTGCGGAGAGGGATTGCTCAAAACTTCTTATATACCAGAATGGTGAAATAACAAATGACACCTTCCATAATGTTGCCCAATACATTACTCCTAAAAGTTTACTTATTCTGAACAACACCAAGGTGGTTAGAGCAAGGTTAAGGTTCAAAAAAGAAAGTGGAGCAACAATTGAAGTATTTTTAATTGAACCCATAGAGCCGAGCGATTATGCCTTATCGTTCTCAAGCAAGGAAAAGGTAGTATGGAAATGCATTGTGGGTAACCTAAAGCGTTGGAAGCAAGGTGAGCTTCAAATGGAAATGGTGGGCAATGGAATGAGGCTTGTGGCAAAACAGCTAAATAGACTAAGCGAAGGCGTAGAAGTTGAGTTTTCATGGAACAACAGTTCAATGTCATTTGCCGAGATTGTTGAAAAATGTGGTACTATGCCCATACCGCCATACCTAAATCGGGAAAGCGAGGATATTGACGGATACCGTTACCAAACCATATACGCAGAGCCCGAAGGATCAGTTGCAGCACCCACTGCTGGTCTTCACTTTACACCAAAGGTTTTTGAAAACTTAAGTAGAATTCATGTTAAACCCCACTACATAACCCTACACGTTGGAGCAGGCACTTTTAAGCCTGTAACATCCGAAACCATTGAGAATCACGAAATGCACACCGAACACTTTTTTGTTAATGTTGATTTAGTAAAGAGACTTTATAATAATAGCGAGCCGGTTGTGTGCGTTGGAACAACTACCTTGAGAACCCTAGAATCGTTATACTGGCTTGGGGTTAAGTTAAAGCTGGGAAAACTTAATGGGAACTTTAATATTTCGCAATGGGAACCCTATGAGTTTGACAAGCAAGTAGAAGCAAAAGAAGCGTATGGGGTGCTATACAAATACATGAAAGATAATGATATTAGGACATTATCGGCATCAACTCAAATAATTACTGCTCCCGGGTACGAAATAAAAACCTGCGATGCTCTAATCACTAACTTTCACCAACCTCGCTCTACCCTTCTTCTACTTGTAGCTGCTGCAGTTGGTAACGATTGGGAAAAAATATACCAATTTGCTTTAGATAATAATTACCGGTTCCTAAGCTATGGCGATAGCAGTCTGCTTCATATAAACAAATCAAAATAGAATGGGATTTTTGCCCACATCGGTAAAAGAAATAAAAGCATTGGGCTGGGAACAGCCCGATATCATAATATTTACAGGTGATGCCTATGTTGATCATCCGGCATTTGGCGCTGCTGTTATTGGGCGTGTGCTGGAAAACGAGGGGTTTAAGGTTGCTATTGTACCCCAACCCAACTGGCGTGATGACCTGCGTGATTTTAAAAAACTTGGAGAGCCAAGGCTTTTCTTTGCCGTTACTGCCGGTAATATGGACTCCATGGTAAACCACTATACTGCCGCAAAAAGATTAAGGAGCGATGATGCCTATACCCCCGATGGCAAAGCTGGTTTTAGGCCCGATTATGCCTCAGTTGTCTACTCGCAAATAATTAAAAAACTGTATGCGAATACCCCTTTAGTGATTGGCGGCGTAGAGGCATCGCTACGCAGGCTTACGCACTACGACTACTGGTCGGATTCGCTTAAACCAAGCATTCTTGTTGACAGCAAGGCTGATATTTTAGTTTATGGCATGGGTGAAAAAGCCATTGTTGAAATTGCGAATGGCTTAAACAATAGTGTATCTTTAGAAGCCTTACGAAAAATTCCACAAACTGCATATATTGACACCAATATAGAAAAATATCGAAAAAGCAACGATGCCCAAATCCTTTATTCATACGATGAGTGCGTTTCCGACAGATTAAAGTTTGCTGCAAACTTTAAAGTAATAGAGCAGGAATCGAACAGGATTAATTGCAAGTTTCTCATTGAACCTATAGGAAGAAGCGGTGTAGTTGTTAACCCACCGTTTAAACCTGCCACAACGGAAGAGATAGATAGCTGGTATAACCTACCCTATACTAGGCTACCACATCCACGGTATAAGGGTAAGACAATACCTGCCTGGGAGATGATAAAGTATTCGGTTAATATTCATCGTGGATGTTTTGGGGGATGTAGTTTCTGCACCATATCGGCACATCAGGGGCGTTTTATTTCATCGCGTTCAGAGCAATCTATTCTGAAGGAGATAGAGGAAATAAAGAAACTTCCGGGTTTTGCAGGCTACCTAAGCGACCTAGGGGGGCCATCGGCTAATATGTATGGGATGGTTCCAAAGGATTTAAGCATTTGCGCCAAGTGCAAACGGCCATCGTGTATCTACCCGAATATATGTAAAAATCTGAATTCGAGTCACGAACGAATAAACAATCTTTATAACCAGGTTCGTAAGGTAAAAGGCATAAAGAAAGCGTTTGTTGGTAGTGGTATTCGTTACGATTTATTTATAACCCGGAAAGAAAGTAAGCCTGAAAGGGAGTACTTTGAGAACTTGTTCCGTTACCACGTGTCGGGTCGATTAAAGGTTGCACCTGAACATACATCGGATGTTGTTTTAAGGTTGATGAGAAAGCCAACATTTGAGCTATTTAAACAGCTTAAGCTATGGTTCGATGCTTTGAACGATAAATTTAGACTAAAACAGCAGCTAATACCCTATTTTATATCGAGCCATCCGGGATCAACAGAGCAAGATATGAAGCAGTTAGCCGAAGAGACCCGTAAGTTAAACTTTAAGCTTGAACAGGTTCAAGACTTCACACCCACTCCAATGACACTTGCATCAACCATATATTACACCGGTATAAATCCCTATGCTGGCGAAAAAGTTTATGTAGCCCGAAGTGTTGAAGAAAAGCGCAAACAGCAAAGCTATTTCTTTTGGTATAAGAGCGAGCGGAAAACTCCATTTACCCAAACTAAAAAGCGGCCACCCAAAGGGAAGCCGCCTATTAGCTAAGTGAAATGGTTCAATTACAAAGATGTGCTGATAAGGAACACTGCTGCCAAAGAGATAATGGCATAAAGTTCTGGGAATACAGCGAGGATTAGGGTGTTTACAAACACTTTATGTCCATTACCAATGGCAGTAATACCATTTGCACACACCTGACCCTGACGCAAAGCAGAGAAAAGACCTACAAATCCCATGGCCAAGCCAGCACCAAAAATAGCAGCAGCTTGAGCCCAAGAAATTTCAGGAACGAGGAAATTTTTAAGCATAAAGTAACCGGTAAAACCATAAAGGCCCTGTGTTCCTGAAAGTGCACTAAGAACAAGGAAGTTACCAAAAGCACCAGGTTCCTTTTTTAAAGCGCCAACTGATGCGTTACCAGCAATGGTAACACCATAAGCACTTCCAACACCGGAAAGGATAATCATTATCCCAATTCCTAAGTAAGCAAAAATGATTGGTTCCATAGTTTAAAATTTATTAGGTTATTTAAATTATAAATCGATTTCAAACTTATTGGGCTTCAGCTGTATTCTTGCGGAAGGGATTGTACCCCCTCCCTCCCCCGGTAAATCCAGCATTTTTGTAAAACTCAACAAAAGTCAAACGCATAGGATGGACAAGAGATCCTAAAGCTGACATGAAAATGTTAATGGAATGGCCAATTAGCAATATCAGAATAATAACGATATGCCTGAGCACTGGGGTATCGGGAGCCATGCCAAAGGCAAGGCTGTTAAACACCCCCCCCAGGATGCCGCTACTCAGGCCAAGTGCAAATAAACGAATGTATGATAGCGTATCGCCTAAAAGACCTGTAGCCATGTTGTATGTATCCCAAAGACCAAGTCCAAAATTGAATAAGGGATTTTTACCTGGTGAGTTGAAGAACATGATTCCAATCCCTGCAATACCAATAATTACAAGGTGAATTGGGCTGAAGAGTTTCAAGGAACTCTCTGGGTTTTGGCCTATTAGATAGAAAACAGCCATGCTAAGAATAAGAACAACCCAACTTATGGTTGAAATGGCATGTTTCCATGAAAATTGAATCCATAGGTTGGCAGCCTTAATACACATCCCAAAAAGAATTTGAACAAGGCCAAGGATAAGGGCAAGTTTAAACATCTTATCCTGGTCGAAAAAGTAGGACTTAAAACTATCCAGAGCAGGAATATTTAATTCCACAAGGCTTGCTCCGAACACTGTTCCGGTAAGGGCCCCAAACAAAACGGTTGCCACTCCTAAGAATTGAATTAGAGTAAGAATAGGCTTGAAATCCGGCTTTGCTTTAAACTTATAAATAGACGCGCCTATGAGAAAAATAAGTCCATATCCTGCATCACCCAAACAAAACCCGAAAAAGAGCATAAAGAAAGGAGCAAAAAAAGGTGTTAAGTCAAGTTCAGCATAGGTTGGGAACGCAAAAAGTTTGCTGATTGGCTCAAAAAGCTTTGCAAACTTGTTGTTTCGCAGGAGAATGGGTGCGTTATCGTTCTTACCAGCTTTAGAGGAAATGTATATAACACTTTCAGCATCAAGGGCCTGTTTAACCTTCTCGTTAAGATCTTCGGGAACCCAACCCTCAAGCACCATTATAGTATTATCGGCTTCGGGGATGGCACTTGATTTAACCATCTTAAAATCGAGCTGATTGGTAAGCTCAAGTTGCTCTTTCTTAAGCAAATCGATGTAAAGGGTCAGGAAATCAAGTTCTGTATTAATCTCACCGATACGGATATGGTATCGATGTATTTCCTCATCTTTTTGTTTAACTGAGAACTGAGGCATTCGAACCTCCTGAATATCAGGTGAAATTGGCTCGCCTGCATAATTAACCATAACAAAATAGTAAAGCCCATTGATGTGGTTAACTATCTCAATGGGAAACTCGTTTACCCAGTCCTCATTAAAAACTTTCTCAGGTGCAATGAAAAACCGAATTGATATACCCTTCTCAACAAGGTTGTTTAGCAGCTTTAAATCGAAATTACCCCATGGTTCAACCTCAGCCAATTCCTTTTGTGCCTTTTTGATAGCATTTTCAAACTGTTCACGCTCCCGCTGAAGCAACTCGACACGCGAAACAATTTCATCGGCTGACAGGCTAAGAGTAATCGTTTCGTTAGGGGCAGAGCGGGTTTCAAGGAACTTGATAGTAGTCGATATTTTACCTATCTTGGCAAGAATATCCTTCTCATCCTCGTCAACATTTCGGTTTTCCACGGAAATATCAACTACGCCCAGTTCCTGGAGTTTAAGCAGGAAACTGTCGAAATCGCGGTGATAAACCAGGAAGTTATACTTGTACATCGGTGTTATCATGACTCAACCTCCACGTTTTCGTATCGTTTTTTCACTATTTTCATAGCCGACTTCGAAAGGTTTTCTTCATCCTCGAGGAAACGTTTAATCTTTCGAATAGCATTTTCATAGCCGGGTATTTGAACCTTTTCGTAGAGGTTAACCTTTTGGGTTGTTTTCTTACGCGCATGGTCGAGTAGCCGCATTTTTTCGTGGTAAAAATCGCGCTCTATCCCGATTTCGGCCAATTCCTTAAGAATCTTCACTCCATCGGTATACCAGTATGGGCGTGCAAAAACGCTGTATTCCTTAACACTAAATATAACCTCTTGAAGAACAGGAATTTTTACCCCGGCAATTTTGATAGTTCCAAGCCTAACGTCATCAATTTGAATAAGATTGCGTTCAAACTCACCCCAAAGGCTAACCATATACTCGTAATCCTTGATCCGTTCAGCCAATTGGTCTTCGAGTTCCTGCATCCTATTCTTAGCGCGCTTAACCTCCATGCGCAAAGCCGACTCCTTATTTTTTAGGGTAGGCAAAGCTCTTTGGCGGATTTTAAGCTGTTTGCTGAGCTCGTTAAGCGATGTTTTGTTGAACTGAAACTTAATTGCCATGTTTTTAGCACATTATTAGTTTACAGGCCAGTATTTCTCAACCATTTCGTTCTTGATGGCCACCTCGGTTTTTGAAAAATACTTGGCAAAGAGTTGCCATGCAGTATTGAGCATGGTATCAACCTCTACGTTAACATCAATTGCCAGCAACTTTTCGGAATAGTCGTGGGCAAACTTAAGAGCACGCTCATCGTATTCGGTAAGGTCGAAACCGTTTTCCAACTTGGTTTTTGCATTTGCAGCATCGGCATATAGGCGAACTGCAGCGTTCATTACCTGAGGGTGATCCTCACGGGTTTTCTTACCAATTACAAGCTGTTTCAAACGCGACAGGCTTCGGAACGGGTCAACAATAACCTTACCGGTATCGCTATCGGTACGGAGGAAGAGCTGTCCCTCGGTGATGTAACCGGTATTATCGGGGATAGCATGAGTAATATCGCCACCCGATAGTGTGGTTACGGCAATAATGGTGATAGAACCGCCATCGGGGAACTGAACGGCTTTCTCATAGATTTTAGCAAGGTCAGAATACAAGGAGCCGGGCATGGAGTCCTTTGAAGGGATTTGGTCCATACGGTTCGATACAATACTAAGGGCATCGGCGTAAAGGGTCATGTCGGTAAGGAGCACAAGCACCTTTTCCTTTTTCTCAACCGCAAAATACTCGGCAGCGGTAAGTGCCATATCGGGCACGAGCAAACGTTCAACAGGTGGCTGCTCAGTAGTATTAACAAAGCTGATGATACGGTCGAGCGCACCGGCATTTTCGAAAACATTCTTGAAGAAAAGGAAGTCGTCGTTGGATAACCCCATACCGCCAAGAATGATTTTATCGGCCTGAGCACGGAGAGCAACCATGGCCATAACCTGGTTGAAAGGTTGGTCGGGGTCAGCAAAGAAAGGTATTTTTTGGCCCGTTACCAGTGTATTATTCAGGTCGATCCCTGCAATACCAGTAGCAATAAGTTCCGAGGGTTGTTTACGACGACGCGGGTTAACTGAAGGGCCTCCAATCTCACGGGGTTCACCCTCAATCTCGGAATCGCCGAACATGGGCCGGCCATAGGCATCAAAAAAGCGCCCTGCCAAATCGTCGCCAACTTTAAGTTTTGGGGGTTCGCCAAAGAAAACCACCTCGGCATTGGTAGGGATACCCTCGGTGCCACTAAAAACCTGAAGGGTAACCAGGTCACCCATAATTTTAACAATCTGGGCTAACCGGCCGTGAACCATAGCCAATTCCTCGTTGGCTACACCTTGGGCACGAAGCGATACGGTTGCCTTTGTGATACCCGTTAGTTGGGTGTATATTCTCTGAAAAGCTTTAGTTTCCATTACTTTAACCTTCTTTCGTTAAGAATTGCTTCAAACTCCTTCTCGTAGTTATAGAACTCTTCGGACTGGAACTCAGAGTAGTTCATTTGCTTTAGCACATTGATAATGCGTTTGTAATACGATGCGCATTGTTCAAAACCATCGAAATGGAAGTTTGTATCGCATACCTGCATTACCTTTTCAAGCATGTAACGCTGCCGCTCCAGTGATGTATTGCAATCAATTTTATCAAAAGCATCCTGTTGCAATATAGCAAAGTCGATTATCTCGGCCTTCCAGTAACGATCGTGATAGTCGAGAGGAACGCCATCATCGCCAAGGATGTTGATTTGTTCAAAGGCTTCCCTACCCCGTTGAATGATATTCTTTGCTTTCATCACCATATCAACCCAAGCATGGTTTATGTTCTTATTCAGGTAGTCCTGAATTTCAGGATACTCTAAGTACTTAGAGTAGCTATCCATTGGGTCGATGGCTGGATAACGTTTACTATCGGCACGTTGTTGCGAGAGCGCATAAAAACAGCGGGCAGCCTTTTTTGTTGATTCAGTAACGGGTTCCTTAAGGTTACCGCCTGCGGGCGAAACTGTACCAATAAAAGTAACCGAACCAGTGCTGCCGTTATTGAGGTAAACAAACCCTGCGCGGGCGTAGAAGTTGGCAATAATAGCCGGGAGGTCCATTGGGAATGCATCGGGACCAGGAAGTTCCTCAAGGCGGTTACTCATTTCGCGTAGAGCTTGAGCCCAGCGGGAGGTTGAGTCGGCCAAAAGTAGCACTTTGAGTCCCATGGAGCGGTAATACTCGGCAATAGTCATTGCAGTATAAACCGATGCCTCACGGGCTGCTACCGGCATGTTAGATGTATTACAAATTATGGTTGTTCGTTCCATTAGCTTACGACCTGTACGAGGGTCATCGAGGCGTGGAAACTCGGTAAAAATTTCAACCACCTCGTTGGCACGCTCACCGCAGGCTGCCATAATAATCATATCGGCATTAGCCTGCTTTGCCAGTGCATGCTGTAGCACTGTTTTCCCACAACCAAATGGGCCAGGAATAAAACCAGTACCCCCTTCGGCAATGGGGTTAAGGGTATCCATAACCCTAATTCCCGTTTCAAGGATTTTGAACGGGCGGGGTTTTTCCTTGTAAGCAGTTATAGCCTTCTTTACAGGCCATTTTTGATACATGGTAACGTTATGCTTTTCACCCTTTGAGTCTAGAAGGACTGCAATGGTATCGGACACTTTATACCTACCAGCAGGCACAATTGATTTTACGGTGTACTTGTCGGTAAAGGTGAAAGGCACTATGATTTTGTGTTTAACCCAGTTTTCGGGAACCTCACCAAGCCAGTCGGCTGAACTCACCTGAGCACCGGGCTCAACAAGGGGGGTAAAATCCCATTCCGAGTCGAAATCGAGAGCGTCGGTATAATCGCCTCGCTGAAGGAAAATGCCTTTCATTTTATCTAAGTCGTGCTGAAGCCCATCGTAGTTTTTGGAAAGGAGGCCAGGGCCAAGAGTAACTTCGAGCATATGCCCCTGAAACTCAACAGGAGCACCTACTCTAAGGCCGCGGGTGCTCTCGAACACCTGCACGTAAGCCAATTTCCCAATAACCTTGATAACCTCGGCCATTAGCTTTGTGTCAGCGAGATTTATGAAGCAAATCTCGTTTTGGGCAACCGGGCCATCGACTTCAACAACCACAAGGTTCGAAATAATTCCGGTTACTTTTCCTTGAGTTTTCATTATGTTAATTGTTAATTAATAATCGCTTAAAATTTCTCGGAGAGGTTGTAGGATGATTTAAGATCATCGAAAAGCTTCTTGAATAGTTCCTCACCAGTTTTGGCTTCGAGTTTTAACCAACGGTGAACAATACTGGCACGAACAAAAAAGCCAAGTAGAAAGTTTATATTAAAATAATCCCAGGTGGTTAATTCGAGCGACATATCCCATTTAATCAGGTCGAGTTTACGCTCGCGATCTAAAACATCAGAGATATCAGTGGCCTGGATTAACCTATCGATATAGTCAACTTCGCGCTTGAGGCCGAAATCGGCTGCTTGGCTTTTAGCCAAAACCTCAGTAAGCCAGCTATTGCCAACCAGTTGGGCCGCAGGGTCAATCCCTAGCCTACGGCAGTTAAGTGCGGCGAGCACGTTGTTAAAATCGCGTTGGAAGCTGAACCAATACCGTATAAAGTCGTTGTTTTGGGTAAGGGCAAGGTTGTAGAAAGATTCGAGGAACCTAATTTCAGGAAGTTTTTCCACCTCAAAAATATCCTTAGGCAGCTCGTCCTGGTCAATCAGCTCATCGGCAGAGCGCTGCTTACCCGTATAGCGGTAGTAAAAATCCTGCATGTATTTGGGGAGCAGATGAATATTCTCATCGAGCTCATCAAAAACATATTTCTCAAAGGAACCTAAATCGTTGAACTCAAGTCCACGATTAAGGAGTTTGTTAAGGAAGTTGTCGTTATCGTAGGGTAAATGCAGGAACTCTACCAGGCGGTAGTCGGAAGGGGAAACCTGTTCCTTGACTTCCTGTTTCAAAGAGTTAACGCTGAAATCCTTTCGGTCCTGATCCATGATTAGTTCCGGAAGGCCAGCCACCAGGTAGTAGTAATTTCGCATCATTCTACTTGCCTCCAAAAAGCATTGCAACTATCTTAGGACGCATGAAATCCTTAAAGAGGTTCTCGAAATCAGCCTCTGTAAAGCTAACCACATAGCTTCCATCCTTGGGCCCAATACGGAAGCCATACTTGATACCCCTGTCAACCTGTACTTCAACTTCCTTATTGAGTAAGGCGTGGGTTTTGGAAGAGAAGTGATCGGTAATGGCTTTAGCCATTTCTTCGGGTACCAAAATACGCAGGCTAACGCTATCGGGAGAGTTTGGGTCCCAGCGGTTAATAGCTGTTTCAATTACCTTTTTCACGAAATCGGCATCTTTAAGGGCATCAACCAGAGGGGCTTCGTAAAGTTTTGCTTCAACTAAAGAAACGATTTGCTGTTTGATCCCACTGATAACCTGCTTAGCGGAAAGAGCTACCTCGGTATCGATATTTTTGCGGTAGTCCTCGGCCTCCTTGCGGGCAGCGGCAACAATTCTTTCGGCTTCGGCTTTTGCATCGGCCAAAATGCGGGCAGCATCTTCTTTAGCCTTGGCCACCAACTGCTTAGCCTCGGCCTGTCCCTTTTCCAGACCTTCGCGGTATATCTTCTCGGTTAACTCTTGAAGCTTATTCTGCATAGCTTGTTCCTCCTGAATTATATGATTTTTGTAAGGTTATTTAAGTTTTAAACAGATTTAAACTACTGCAACCTGTTACGGCAAAATTAATGTTTAGGTTGTAGGCAAAAATATGACAAATGTTATGATTTTACCTAAAAATCAGCCTTTAAATCGGCGTATATATTTAGTATATAACTAACAATCAATACAATATCCATTTTTAAAAGAAATGTTATTAGTAAAACATTAAAATATTTTAACTTTTCGAATCGTTAACATGTTAACAACAAATGTTATCCAGGGCATTTTTCAACACATTTATTAAACATTCTGGGGGTTCAATGCCAATTGAAAGTCTAACCATTCCTGGGAAAGGATATCTGTCGCCCCAAACCGGTTCAACGGGCATTAGTATGGTGTCGGCATCTCCAAGGGTAGGTATAAGGTGTATGCTCTCTGAAACTGCCTGAATAAATGTTTTACAATTATTTTGTTTTTGATAGAAGTTGTTTCCTTTTAAATCAAAGGTAACTATACCGCCATAACCATTGCAAAATATTTTGCTAGCAATGGCTCTAGTGGGGTGGTTGGGCAAGGAGGGGTAAAGAACTTTTTCCACAGCTGGATGCGCAAACAGGAACTCGGCAACACGTTGTGCATTTGAAAAATGCTGTGCAATACGCAAATGAAACGATTTCAGGTAATCGTAGAGCCTATAAGCATCGTCGGGCGAGATCATATGGCCAACCAGCTTGCGGTACTCAATTGCTTGTTTAAGCAAATCGGTATCGTTACCACACACAACGCCCGCTGAGAGGTTGCCGTGCCCAGCCAGGTATTTAGTTGCACTGTGAGTAACCAAATCGGCCCCCAAAGCGATAGGTTTTAGAGTATATGGCGTAGCAAAGGTATTATCAACAATTACCCGTGCTCCATAGTGCTTAGAAATTTTCACAACTTCAGGGACATCGGCGACAATGAGCATGGGGTTTGAAATAGCCTCAAGGAACACAACGTTAGGCTTGTGCTGTTCCATCAACCTTTCAAATTGGCTAAGCGAGTAAGAATCGTTGGTGGGAGTAAACCTTACAATATCAAAGCCACGACGGGCGACCAATACCTTATCAATAAAGGTATTTGTGCCACCGTAGATTTCAGAAAAGAATAACCACTTGCGAGGTTGACTACTATCCTGAAAAATGGAAAGAGCAATATCAATTGCCGCTAATCCCGACTGCGCTAGGAGAGACCAAGCAGCCCCCTCGATTTTGGCAAGTTCCTGTTCAGTTTGAACAACGGTGGGGTTTCGGTAGCGGGAGTAGATATATAAGTCGGGGTCTGATGGGTGGTTTACCTCATCGGCAAACGCCTTTTTCATAGTTGGAATGTCCTTAAGCCAGAAGCCTGAATCCCTGTAAATGGGTGTGCGTAAAGAATTTACCTTTTTCACCTGCCAAATTTTAAATATGCAAGTTAGTAAAAATTCTCCAAAAAGGAATTTATTAAGCCTATTTGATTTTTTGCATTTGTTGCTGATTACCTAAATAATAATTCCGCTTTGGTTATTTGTGATTTTGATGTGAACAGAAAGGTTTTTTACTTATACCTTTGCCGTAGATCAAGTTAAGATTAATGATGAATATCGACTTTATACAGTGGCCCCATGCATTGGATTTTGCAATAACCATTTGCGATACCGAAGGCACAATACTTTACATGAATGATAAGTCGCAGCAAGTTTTTACCCGTTAGGATGGCAAGGAATTGATTGGCAAAAACCTATTCGATTATCATTCCAAAAACTCGGTAAGGATGATCAAGGAAATGATAGCCAATGGAAAATCGAACACCTATACCATTGAAAAGAATGGCATAAAAAAGCTAATCCACCAAACGCCATGGTACAGTAATGGAAAGGTTGCAGGCATGGTAGAAATTTCAATTGAAACCCCTGAAGGGATGCCTCATAGGGTAAGGTAACCTACTTTCCCTTGCGCCAGCGATCAAAAATTGAAATTTTGGGTTGAGTTGATGCCTGAAAAATTCCTTTGTTAACCTTTCGTATATCTTCCACTACGTAAAAGAGGTTAGGATTAAAGTTGAATAGCAGTTGCTGAACCTCAGGAAGACTTTTGCGGTTTATTACGGAATACACAATGCTCACATCACCTTGGGCTCCCTGAGCCTGAAAGGTTGTAGCACCAAAACCGTTTGTTTTAAGAATGCGAACCAATTCAGTTCCTTTATCGGTTGAAAAAACTCTGACCAAAACCTTTCCAAAAGCCAATCGCTCCTCAACCAACATACCAATGTAGTTACCTGTTGCAAAACCAGCCGCATACCCAAAGTAACAGGCAAAGTTATTGAGGTTCTTCATGATCTGGCTTATGGCAACAATCCAGATAAATACCTCAAAAAATCCTAAAATGGGGGCAATGCGGCGTTGACCCTTTGAAACGTAAATAATACGCAATGTCCCAATGGTTACATCGCATATTCGAGCAAAAAAGATGAGCAATGGCAAAACACCATACAGATATAAATCGGATTGAAAAAAGTCAGAAACCATTTGAAAATATTACTATTGCTCTGCAAATTTACGCAAATAAAATAATACCATAAAATTTCTAAATTTAAGGCTTTAAAAACATTGAAACGATGTGGAAATACTACTTATTTGTGGCAGTATTTAGCATAACCAGCCAAATAGTCCTAAGCCAGGTTAACTACCAACAAAGTCCTATTGACATTAAGGATTTAATGAATACGGTTAAGTTCCTGTCGTCAGAACGATTTAAAGGAAGATTGCCAGGGACTGTGGAATACGAACAGGCCTCGAGGTATGTGGCTACCAGATTTAAAAATGCCGGTTTAAAACCATTGTTGGGGAACACCATGTTACAGGACTTTGATGAAGAGGTAAACTACATACTGGATGCAAGGGTATTTCTTTTAGATCAGAACAATCGTCTAACACAGCCCATGTATTTAGGTGAGGATTTTGTATGTAGGGGATTTACCGGTTCAGGGGAAGTACAAGGTGAAACGGTTTTTGTTGGTTTTGGGATAGAGACCGATGAATATAACGATTACCGCAGCGTTGATGTTCGCAACAAAATTGTTATTGCATTTAAGTCGGATCCACCATGGAAGGCAGGCTCTGGCAGTTGGGGCGACACTTCGCCACGTGCAAAGGCACGAATAGCCAAAGAACATGGAGCAAAAGCCATAATCTTTATTGGAGAACCCCAAATGAAACCCAACACTATGGTATATGGAAGCATAGCCTGTGGCCCTAAGCCTCATCTGGCTGATTTCCCAATGATACATGCTGGCAGTAGGTTTACCAATAGCCTCTTTAGCAAGTTACCCTACAAACCCGCTGATTATTATGAGAAGATAAAACACGATAAGGCCCCCCACTCCATTGAAACTGACATATCGGTTTACATCAACGTTCGTGCCGTTTACCAGGAAGCCAAAAAGACTTTTAACGTTGTGGGCTATGTTGAAGGCTCAGACCCAAAGCTAAAGCATGAATACATTATTCTGGGAGCCCACCTTGACCACGTTGGCTACCAGGGAGATAGGCTATATTTCCCCGGGGCGAACGACAATGCCTCGGGCGTTGCTGGACTGATTGCAATTGCCAATGCAATTAACAAATCAAACCCAAAGCCTCTCCGTTCCATTGTATTTGTTGCTTTTTCATCAGAAGAATCGGGTTTAAAGGGATCACGTCATTTTGTGGCCAATATGCCCTTCCCATCGGAAAAGGTGGTTGCCATGCTAAACTTTGACTGTATAGGCCAAGGCGATAGCATTGCAATTGGAGGCAGGCTAAGCTATTCGAAGCTATGGAAAAAGGCAAAGAAACTCGACCGCAAAACAACCAAACTCCTCAGCTCCAAAACTTTTGGCGGTGGTGGTGCCGATGCCCAGGCATTCCATGAGGCTGGCATTCCTACTCTATACTTCAACACAAGCGGTGGCTACAAGTTCTTGCATCAAACAACCGATAAACCAGAAACTCTTAATGCGACGGTTTTTGAGAAAACGGTTCATTTAGGTTACCTGACCACTATGGAGCTTGCCAACAAAAGGTACAAACGGGAAAAAGATCGGCAAAAAAGTAGGCCTCGTAAGTGAGGCCTTTTGCTTAATTCCCTTCAATCCATTTAATTACCTTTTCGCTATTTGGTTTTTCCTTTGTTGGAATCATATCAACCAGGTTGCTGTTTTCATCGATCAAGTATTTTTGGAAATTCCATTTTACATCACTATCCATAACACCATTCATGCTTTTTTGGGTAAGCCACTGGTAAAGTGGATGCATATCCTTACCTTTAACCGATATTTTCGCCATCATGGGAAAAGTAACATTGAAACGGGTTGTGCAGAACTCCTTAATTTCCTGATTGGTTCCAGGCTCCTGCCCCATGAAATTATTGGCAGGAAATCCTATTACAACAAAGTTTTTATCCTTATATTTCTCATAAAGGGCCTGTAAACCCTCATATTGTGGTGTAAAACCACACTTGGATGCGGTATTAACCACCATTACCTTTTTACCCTTAAGTTTTGAAAGAGGAAAATCATTACCATCGATATCGGTTATCACAAAGCTATAGAAATCTGATGTTTGTGCATTTGCAGCAGTAAACGATACTGCTAACAAAAAAAAAACACATTTGATATTTTCATGATGTTTACATTTTAGTTATGAAAGATAACC
>DSBV01000083.1 GCA_011045955.1 Bacteroidales bacterium
GAGGACGAATATAGAGCTTATTTCCATTCAGCGGAAGAGAGCGGGATTTTTTCCCCTCTCTTTGCTGAAAAAATATTGATGTCATCCTCACCGAAAGTTGCATTTATTGGTTGAATTTAGGTCGTAAAAATTCGCCGTTTTTTTCTTTTGCTTTATGACCAAGAGGTTCAATAATCTTAGTATATAATTCTGTGACACCAGAAATGAACTCCCAGAACCTTTGGCCGCAATACTTGAAGTAATCTCCTTTATCGGGATTATTATCTCTACCATAACAACATCCGTTTACAGCAACTATGTTTAACTGTGAGTTACTTGTTCTCAAAGTCTTTTTAGCAGTCTTAAAATCGGCAACCATTTTAGCAATTTGAGAACTGTTGCCCCAATTTGGGCCTGATTTTATCGTTACAATATATCTTATTCCACTATTATCAAATTCTAAATCAACACCAGTAATACCCGATTTGTAGCCTCTGTAAACTTTACTATTAATAAAAATTACGAGACCTTCAAGCCAATCGCCAAATAAGTTTCTTCGTTTGAAGAAATATGCGCATCTACAATTCCTCGGATTATCTGCTAGGCCGTTAAGACATATTTAACTTTGAAAAGATATGGATTCTTGCGTTTAAGAACTTGTGTAAGTCTTAACCCATCGAGGCTGCTAATTCGTTTTTGGTGAAATATTCCTATGTTTTCCTCAACGTATTGCAATACGTCATTCAAACTAAGTTTTTCCATACTTTACATTTGGTTCAAATAAATAAAGTTCAACGGATTTTAATTGTTGCTTTACCATTTCATAATATTGGGGAACAATGTCAATGCCAATAGAATTTCTTCTCATTCTATTGGCAACAACTAATGTTGTACCCGAACCCATAAATGTATCAAGAACGGTGTCATTTTCTTTGGTAAAGAGTTTAATAAACCATTCTGGCAACTCTTCAGGGAATGCTGCGCTATGATTTTTATTGCTACACTCAGTAGCCAAATGCAAAACATTGGTTGGATAGGCCCTATCTCTATTTAACCAGTTAGAAATGTTCTTTCCAAAACCACTTCCCACTCTTGAATTATCTCTGATTTTATCTTTGATAGTTTTTTTAACCTAGATTTTGCCCAATCCCCCATTGGAACCATTACTTATTCCTGATACATATTAAATTTTCGGTCTTTATTAAATTGAAGCAAGCGCTCCCAAGCGTCACGAAATCGATTAGGCCACTTCCTTGGATATGAGTTTTTTTTTATGCCAAATAAACTCTTCTGTCCAAAGCCATCCTTGCTTTCTCATCTCTAAAATGAGTTCTATAACATAAGTGCTTCTTTCTCCTTCAACAACTTTTTCCTTAATGTTTAATTATAAAAGTTCCTGTCGGCTTAAGCACCCTTAATAGTTGATAGGAAATGGGCAAAAACCATCCAACGTATTTGTCGGGGTGAATACCGCCATATGTATTTTTTCGCTGATCAGCGTAAGGAGGAGAAGTAAAAATTAAATCCACTGAATTGTCAGGCAGTAACCTTAATTGCTCTTTGCAGTCCCCCAAGTATAAATCTGTTTTTATCTCCATTTATTACTGTCCTATATTATATAGCAAAATTACTTTTTTTATCGTTTAATTTTACTAAAATGTTTCGAAGTTGTTAACAGTTTAAGTTTTCAGATTTGAATATTTTATCTGACTAAAACTTCATTAATAACTTGACTATAAGCCTTAAAAAAATTACCACAGTGGTTCGTATTTTTTACCCACTAATTTTCTACCATTCTCCAAACCTGTTCCAATCTCCATGTCCCGTATAAACAAAAAAGGGTTGCCTTGGCAACCTTTTACGCTATTATATTGAGTTTTTTAAAGTTTCCGCTTAACCTCAACCTCCTGGAATCCCTCAACAAAATCTCCAACCTTGATATCGTTGAAGTTCTTGATGTTTAAGCCGCACTCAAAGCCTGCTGAAACCTCGCGAACATCGTCCTTGAAACGCTTGAGCGATTCAAGCTCGCCGGTGTAGATAACAATACCATCGCGGATAAGGCGAACCTTATTGTTACGCGAGATTTTCCCTTCGCGAACAATACATCCGGCTACAGTTCCAACTTTGGTTATCTTGAAGGTTTCAAGCACCTCAGCCGAACCGGTAATCTCCTCCTTAATCTCAGGTGCAAGCATGCCCTCAATGGCGTCCTTAATCTCATTAATGGCATCGTAGATGATGGAGTACAGGCGAATGTCAATTTCTTCCTTCTCGGCTAGTTTACGGGCGCCTGCCGAGGGACGAACCTGGAAGCCAATCACAATGGCGTTTGATGCCGCTGCAAGCAGGATATCCGACTCGGAAATCTGACCAACCGCCTTATGAATTACGTTAACTTGCACTTGCTCAGTGGAGAGTTTGATGAGGGCATCGGATAGCGCCTCAATTGAACCGTCCACATCGCCTTTTACCACCAGGTTAAGCTCCCTGAAGTTGCCAATGGCAATACGGCGCCCAATTTCGTCGAGGGTGATATGCTTTTTGGTCTTCATGCTTTGCATGCGTACAAGTTGCTCGCGCTTGTTGGCAATTTCGCGAGCCTCACGGTCGGAGTCGAGTATGTTAAAGTAATCGCCAGCCTGGGGAGCTCCGTTCAAGCCAATTACCTGAACAGGAGTAGATGGGCCAGCTTCATGGATACGCTGACCACGCTCGTTAAACATGGCTTTTACGTGGCCGTAGTAAATCCCGGCCAGCATGATATCGCCCTGGAGAAGTGTTCCGTTCTGAACAAGAACGGTGGTAACGTATCCCCTACCCTTGTCGAGTGCCGATTCGATAACCGTTCCTGAAGCACGCTTATTGGGATTGGCCTTAAGGTCTTTTAGCTCGGCCTCAAGCAATACCTTTTCGAGTAGCTTTTCAACGTTCAAGCCTTGTTTTGCCGAAATCTCCTGGCACTGGTATTTACCGCCCCAGTCCTCAACCAGGTAGTTCATGTTAGCCAGTTCCCCCTTAATTCGCTCGGGGTCGGCGGTTGGTTTATCAATCTTATTGATAGCAAAAACAATGGGTACCCCAGCTGCACTGGCGTGATTAATGGCCTCAACGGTTTGGGGCATCACGGCATCGTCGGCGGCAACCACGATAATGGCAACGTCGGTTAGCTTAGCACCACGCGCACGCATGGCGGTAAAAGCCTCATGACCCGGAGTGTCGAGGAATGTAATCTTTCGTCCATCCTCAAGCTCAACACTGTATGCACCTATATGCTGGGTAATACCACCAGCCTCGCCGGCAATTACGTTGGTATGCCTGATGTAGTCGAGCAGCGATGTTTTACCATGGTCAACGTGACCCATTACGGTTACTATGGGCGGGCGAGGTTTCAAATCCTTAGGTTTGTCCTCTTCCTCCTCCTTGATAACCTCCTGAACATCAACGCTAACAAACTCAACCTTATAGCCAAACTCATCGGCTACCAGGGCCATGGTCTCGGCATCGAGTCGCTGGTTAATGGAAACCATCAGGCCAAGGTTCATGCACATGTCAATAACATCGGTAATCGGAACATTCATCATGGCAGCCAGTTCGTTGGCCGAAACGAACTCCGAAACCTTAAGCACTTGTTTCTCCTGCTCCTGGCGTTCAAGCTCCTCGCGCTGACGGGCGCTAAGAATTTCTCGTTTCTCGCGGCGATACTTGGAACTTTTGGTTTTCCCCTTGCTGGTTAACCTTGCCAGGGTTTCCTTAATCTGACGCTGAACCTCTTCCTCGTCAACCTCAGGCCTAATTACTTTCTTCTTATTCTTCTTTTTGAGTTTTTTGGCTTTATGGTCGTCCTTATTGACTTCCTTATCAACTTTAACCTCTTGGGGTTGTTCAACGCCTACCTTATCGCTCTTTTTGATGCGTTTCCGCTTCTTTTTTTTGCCGTCCTTATCGAAATCGGACGATGAGGCAACCGGTTTTTTCTTTACCTCGAACTGGCTGAGGTCAATTTTACCCTTAATGGTTGGGCCAGAAAGCTTTTCAACCTCGGCCTTGTACACCTTGGGCTCAGTTTCCTGTGTACTGGCAGTAACCTCGGGTTCAGCAGGTTCAGGCTTTTCAGCCTCGCTGGCAGGTTTCTTAATCACCACCTTGGGTTGAGACTTTTCGTCCTTCTGATGAGGTTGATGTTCAGTTTTTTTATGCTCACCATGTTTAGGGGTTTTGCCTGCCTTATCTATATCAATTTTCCCAACCACTTTAGGCGCATCAACCTTAACGTTAGGTTTTATAACCTCTTCGGGCTGAGGCATTTCCTTTTTTTCCTCTTTTGGGGTCGAAGGCTGATCCTTTACGGGCGCAGGCTTTTCTTCGGGTTTAGGCTCGGATTTAGGTTCTTTGGGCTTTTTGCCTAAAGTATCGAGGTCAATCTTACCCTTTACCTTAAGGTCAATTTTAGGTTTTTCAACCTCAATGGTTGGGGCTGATGCTTCTATGGTGTTTGTTTTAATGATTATCTCTTCGTCCGATGATTCATCGGAGAAATCATCCTCGTCTTTTTCAATATCGTCAATTGATATTGTTTTCTTTTTATCCCTTAAAGCCTTAAGGTTTTCCTTTTGTTGCTCAGTTTTTTTCTTAAGGTCTAGCTCGCTGCCAAACTCTATCTCAAGAATAGTGACAACATCCTGGTCAACCTTAGCATTGGGATTGTTTTCCACATCGTAACCTCGTTTGTGGAGAAACTCTACTAACGTTCCCACGCCAACGTTGAACTCTTTTGCCAGTTTACTGAGCCTGATTTTATTATCGCTTGTCATAAAGGTTTCTTCCCCTGATTTATTTATTACTTTGCAAAACTAAACTAATAGCAAAACTATTCAAATTCTGACTTCAAAATTCTTAGGATTTCCTTAACGGTTTCTTCCTCCAGGTCGGTACGTTTAACAAGTTCATCGAATGGTATTTCAAGCACGCTCTTGGCTGTATCGCACCCAATGCCCTTAAGAACTTCAATAATCCATTCGTCAATCTCGTCAACAAATTCATCGATGCTAACATCCTCCTCGTCCTCACCTGCCGACTCACGGTAAACATCAATCTCGTAACCGGTAAGCTGGCTTGCCAGCTTGATGTTATACCCACCCTTGCCAATGGCCAGCGATACCTCCGATGGCTTTAGGTAAACCTCGGCACGCTTGTTTTCCTCATCAATCTTGATGGACGAAATTTTTGCAGGGCTTAGTGCGCGCTGTATAAACAGCTGGGTATTTGTGGTATAGTTGATTACATCGATACTTTCGTTCCTGAGTTCGCGAACAATGCCATGTATGCGGCTACCCTTCATACCCACACAGGCACCAACCGGGTCAACACGCTCATCGTACGATTCAACGGCAACCTTAGCCCTTTCACCAGGGATTCGAACAATCTTTTTAATGGTGATTAAGCCATCGAAAATTTCGGGCACCTCAAGTTCAAATAGCCGTTCCAGAAAGGCATTGGCTGTTCTTGAAAGTATGATTTGAGGGTTGTTATTACGCATCTCTACCTTGTAAACCACGGCACGAATGCTGTCGCCTTTGCGGTAAAAGTCGGATGGAATTTGTTCGCTTTTGGGGAGTATAAGTTCATTCCCTTCGTCGTCGAGCACAAGGATTTCCTTTTTCCAAACCTGGTAAACCTCTCCGGTAATTATTTCGCCAATCCTGTCCTTGTACTTACTGTAAAGGTTGTTGCGCTCCAGCTCCATGATTCGCGATGTAAGATTTTGGCGAAGCGCTAAAATAGCCCTGCGGCCAAATTCCGAAAGCGAAACCTCCGATGTTACCTCCTCGCCAACCTCGTAATCCTCGTCAATCTTGCGGGCATCGGAAAGTGATATTTGACGGTTTGGGTCCTCCACCGAGCCATCCTCAACCACCTCGCGATTTCGGTAAATTACAAAATCGCCCTTATCTATGTTGATAATTATATCAAAGTTGTCGTCGGAACCGTATAGCTTAACCAACATGCTGCGGAAAACATCCTCAAGCACACTCATCATGGTTGGCCTGTCAATATTCTTGAGTTCCTTAAACTCCAGAAACGAATCAATTAAGTTCAGATTATCCATTACTTTAAATATTTTTCCCTATTATATCACTTAAACTTAAGAACTACTTTCGCACTTTTAACCTGCTGGTATGCGAACGGAATGGGTTCCAGCACTTCCTGTTTCTTCTTTGAACCCTCAATGCTTACTTTTTTGCTTACACTGAGCACAAAACCATTATTGTCGGCACTATAAATCACGCCCTTTACCTTTTCACCCGATTTAAGCACAACCTCCAATTCTTTACCAATATTTTTAATGAACTGGCGCGGAATTTTTAGGGGTTGACCTAACCCGGCCGAGGTTACCTCCAGCTCAAAATCCTCCCTGTCCCTATCGAGGGAGGACTCAATCCCTCTGCTAATATTTACACAGGAATCAATTGAAACGCTCTGGTCGCCATCAATGGTTACAACAATCTTGTTATCGCTACTAACTGAAACATCGACAAGGAAAAGATTTTCCTTGTCCAGCAAAGGGGTTACAATTTCAACTATGGCATCCTTACTTATCATCCCTACGCATTTTTTTAAGCAAAACAGGGGACAAAGTCCCCTGCCACTTCCAGCAAAACTTTTGCAAATGTAGCAATATTTTCAAAAAATTGCAAATTATTTGTTTGAAAACCAGCCATTGTAATTAAATGGCTAAAGGTATTTTGCGTGTTACGGTTGTAATTTTTTAAAAAAATGCAGTAATTAGCACAAATATTTTTGCTTTGAGAATAGCCGTAAATACAAGACTTTTACTAAAAAATAAGCTCGAGGGTATAGGATGGTTTACCTTTGAGAGTTTTTTTCGAATTACCAAGGAACACCCTGAACATCAATTCTATTTCATTTTTGATAGGCCTTACGATAAATCCTTTGTATTTAACAACAACGTAACACCTATAGTTGTTTCGCCTCCTGCGCGTCATCCATTTCTATGGTACTACTGGTTTGAGTACAAAATCCCAAAAACACTCAAAGCCATTAAGGCCGATGTTCTCGTATCGCCCGACGGGTACATTTCGTTGAAATCCGATATTTCGCAGGTAGCAGTTATACACGATATTAACTTTTACCATGCACCAAAGGGTTTACCTTTTTTCACATCGCACTACATGAACCACTTTTTCCCACGTTTTGCCCAAAAGGCAAAGCGGATAGTTACCGTTAGCCAATTTTCACGTACCGATATTGCCAAGTATTTTAAAATCGATATCAATAAGATAGATGTTGCTTACAATGGTGCAAGCGATAGTTACAGGCCACTTTCGGAAGATGAAATGAAGCTTATACGAGAGAAGTTCGCCGAGGGTAAACCCTACTTCCTTTTTGTGGGAGCATTTAATCCGCGTAAGAATGTGGCCCGATTAATTGAAGCCTACGACATATTCAGAAAAAGTACCAACTCAGCCATACAACTCTTGCTTATTGGTGAGCCCATGTTTAAAACCGATGATATCGACAAAGCCTATAAAAACAGCACCCACAAAAACGATGTTAAATTCCTTGGCAGGAAGGGTCCTGATGAACTCACAAAAATTACTGGAGCTGCACATGCAGTAATTTACCCATCAACCTTTGAGGGCTTTGGCATTCCCTTGCTGGAGGCCATGAAGTGCGGCATTCCCATTGCCGCATCTAATGCCACAGCAATTCCTGAGATTGCAGGGAATTCAGCCATTTACTTCGACCCCTATTCAGTAGATGAAATGGCCAATGCCATGCAGCGTGTAGCCTACGAAACAGAACTGCGTGAGACTCTCAGCGCCAATGCACTGAAGCGACAACAGCAATTCAGTTGGGATAATACCGCCCGGGTATTGTTCAGTAGTATCGAAAAATGTTTTTAACCATGCTTAAGCCTTACCTAAATGCCAATGTGATTGAAGCCGGATGCGATGAGGCCGGAAGGGGATGCCTGGCTGGCCCTGTGTTTGCTGCCGCGGTAATTCTCCCACCCGACTTTAACGACCCGCTCATGGACGATTCCAAGCAGCTTAGCCACAAGCAGCGCATTCAGCTTCGCAAGGTAATTGAGCATTACGCCATCGATTGGGCTGTTGCAAGCCTCTCGAACCAGGAGATTGATGAAATCAACATACTTAATGCGTCCATACAGGCCATGCATATTGCCATTGGCAAACTCAACAAAGAAAAACCGCAGCATTTGCTTATTGATGGCAACCGCTTTAAACCTTACCCTGGAATACCTCATACATGCTTAGTTAAAGGCGATTCCAAATTCCTTTCCATTGCTGCAGCATCGATACTTGCAAAAACCCACCGCGACGAGTTTATGGTGAACATCAGCAAAGAGTTTCCGTTTTACGGTTGGAATATAAACAAGGGCTATCCAACCCAAAAGCATAGGGAGAGTATTGCCAAACATGGCACTACACCTTACCACCGGCTAAGTTTTAGGCTATTGTAATAATAATAGTGCGATATAGAATTAAACTAACATCATTTTTTTTTGTCGAAAACAACAAACCCAAAAAATAAATGCCATGACAAAACGATTAACAACACTCTTACTGGGATTTTTACTCCTGCTTAACTCGGTGCTGAAAGCCGACGAGGGAATGTGGTTGCTCCCACTACTGCAAAAGTACAACATACAAACCATGCAGCAGAAAGGCTTTAAGCTCACTGCCGATGATATCTACAACCTCAACCAGGCAAGCATAAAGGACGCTGTTATCATTTTTGGCCGTGGTTGCACCGGCGAGGTGGTTTCCGATCAGGGTCTGGTTCTTACCAACCACCACTGCGGTTACGGGGCCATACAACAGCATAGTACCCCGGAGCACGATTACCTTGAAAATGGTTTCTGGGCAAAATCGTTCGAAGAGGAGATTCCTACCCCCGGCCTAACTGCCACATTCCTCATTCGTATCGAGGATGTTACTGAGCAGGTTAATGCAGCTTTGAAACCCGAAATGTCCGAAGCCGACCGCGATAAAGCGGCTATGGAAGTAGGTCGTAAAATTGCCAAGCAGGCAACCGAAGGCACTCACTACAGGGCAAGTGTTCGCAGCTTCTTTGGCGGTAACCAGTTCTTCCTATTGATTTACGAAGTGTTCAACGATGTTCGCCTGGTAGGCGCTCCCCCATCATCAATCGGTAAGTTTGGCCACGACACGGACAACTGGATGTGGCCCCGCCACACCGGCGACTTTTCGGTATTCCGCATTTACGCCGGTAATGACAACAAGCCCGCCGATTACTCGCCCGAAAACGTTCCCTACAAGCCCAAGTATTTTCTACCCATATCGCTTAAGGGGGTAAACAATGGCGACTTTACCATGATAATGGGATACCCCGGAAGCACCCAGCGCTACATGACTGCAGTTGAGGTTCAGGAGCGCATGAATATCCTGAATGCCAACAGGATATACGTTAGAGGGATTAAACAGGAAATCTGGCTAAAAGATATGCAAGCCGACAAGGCCGTTAACATCAAGTATGCATCCAAGTATGCCGGTTCCAGTAATTACTGGAAAAATTCCATTGGCATGAATAAGGCCCTCAAACGCCTCAAGGTTTACGATTTCAAGAAGCAACAGGAAGAGGAGTTTACCAAATGGGTTCTTGCCTCGCCCGAGCGTCAACAAAAATATGGCGATGCTCTAAATCTGATTAACGAAGGTGTTACAGGACGCAAGGAGTACCTCCACGCCGGCCAGTATATCAATGAGGCTCTATTCAGCGGAGCTGAAATAGTTGGCTTTGCCTCCATGACCCGTTCATTGGCCGATGCCCTTATGAGCAACAAAACCGAGAATATTTCGAAAATCACCAAATCGCTGAAAGCGCGTGCCGAGAACTTCTACAAGAACTACAACTCCCCTACCGACCAAAAAACCTCCAGGGCCATGTTCCACATTTTCATGGAAAATGTTCCCCTTACCTATCAGCCTGAAATTTTCAATACCATCAGAACAAAGTACAAGGGTGATGTTGATAAGTTCATCGACCAGATGTTTGCCAAAACCATGTTCACTGACCAGGCTAAGTTCAACGCGTTCCTCGACAAGCCAACCCTAAAGGTTCTTGAAAAAGACCCTATTTACATTGCAGCGGTTTCCATATCGAACAAAGCCGAGGAACTTAGAAATGCAATGGCACCATATAACGAAAAATTACAACGTGGACAGCGTCTATACATAGCTGGTGTACTCGAAATGAACGAGGGTAAAGCCATGTACCCCGATGCAAACTTCACCATGCGCCTCACCTACGGTGAAATTAAGGATTACTTCCCCATGGATGCGGTACATTATGATTACCTCACCACCCTCGACGGGGTTATGGAGAAGGAAGACCCCGATAACTGGGAATTTGTAGTTCCTGAAAAACTTAAAGAATTATACAACTCAAAGGATTACGGCCGTTACGGTAAAGATGGCAAGATGCCCGTAGCATTTATCTCAACCAACGATATTACCGGCGGTAATTCGGGTAGCCCTGTAATGAACGGCAATGGCGAGCTTATTGGTATTGCGTTCGATGGCAACTGGGAGGCCATGAGCGGTGACATTGTTTTTGAAAACAAGATGCAGCGTACCATATCGGTTGACATCCGCTACGTACTCTTTGTAATTGACAAGTATGCTGGGGCTACCCGACTAATTGACGAAATGAAAATTATTGAGTAGTACACCTAACAACCATAAAAAAGCCGAGTAAATACTCGGCTTTTTTATTTACCCAAAATTAGTCAATAGAAATACAAAAGCATTTAAACAGCTTGTTTCTATTGACAATTTTCTTCTAAAATATTTCTACATCCCCGTTTTATCAATCAAGTTAAATTTTTTAATTCATGGTAATTCGGTTTATCTGTTCACTTTTCACTATTCCTCTAACTTCCTATAACCCCTTTTAACCTCTCTTAACTTCTTCTAACTCAATCTAACTTCCTCATATTCTGAATAATTTCGAATCATTCCAATAGGAATTAGCCTGTATGAATATGCTAGTTCATGGCACTTGGGTTCACTCAAAATACCGCAAAAGAATTACCCCAAATCATCATTTTTCATACCTTTATCACAATTCCATTTTTTTTCATCAAATCAATACATACTATTTGTCAAAATGTATTACCTTTAGTCGGCTAATTTGTGAAATTTTGCGTTAAATATTATAGTAATTAATTATACAAACACCTCAAACTATCGTGGAAAAAGGCGAAGTTTTAATCAACCATTACGGTCCGCTCTCCTATGAGGAGATAGGCTTTCTGCTCAATAAAATGACATCGTTGCTTGAACGGTATAACTTTGGCATAACCATACGTAAAAAGGTATATTCTGCTATGGTGGAGAGCCTTGAGAACATATACAAGCATCAAGATATTATTAGGGATAGCAATAACTATCAACCTAAATTTTCACTTACTCTGGAAAATGACAAGATAGATTTATCCTGTTCAAACTCACTGCTAAAAGCAAAAGTAGTACCTTTAAAAGAACGTTTGGAAAAAGTTAATCAACTCGATAAAGTAGGCCTAAAGGAGTTTTACAAGGAGGTTATCCTCAGAGGGAATGTTACCCAGAAAGGTGGTGCTGGTCTGGGCATTATTAATATTGCCAAGGTTACTGAAAACAAACTTGAATTTACTTTTGACGATATTGATGAACAGTATACATACTTTACTCTAAGAATTAAGGTGTCGCTTCAAAACCAAAACAATTAGTAACCATGGAACCATTATACATAGAGCCCAGCGAGTTTACACCCCGTGTGTTTTTCGATCCCGAGAATTCGGTGTTCGAGATTTCTGGTTTTTCAAGGCCCGAAAATACTGTTGGTTTCTACAAGCCACTTATCAAATGGCTTGTAGACTACGAGGAGAATGTACTGGCCAAGAACACGAACTTTAACAAGAGTAACCTTATACTGAACCTTAAACTCACTTACTTTAACTCAGCTACATCAAAGTTCCTTATGGATCTACTTATGGTTTTCATGAGGTTCCACTCTAAAGGCAATACCGTTGAAATTAATTGGTACTACGATGAGGATGATGACGAAATTTTTGAGTCAGGCGAAGAAATCTCCGAGATGATCAATTTCCCATTCAACTTTATACCCATTACACCTAACTCGTAAAATTGATTAGAATGAATCCATTAGTTTTACAGGCTAGCAACATAACACCATATATCGATTTTAACCCAAGCGAGAACAGATTGACCATTTCAGGCTACTCACGCCCTGAAAACGTTAGAGACTTTTATATACCCATTTTGAATTGGTTGGAAATGTTTAGCAACGAGCTAAAGAGCAAGATATTAAAAGAAGAACAAATCCACCCCATTGAATTCCAATTTAAACTGGTTTACTTTAACTCATCCTCGGCTAAATTTTTATACGACATTATCATCATCCTTGACCAGATCCAAAAAACCAAGGTTCCGTTAAGCATCAAATGGTATTACGACAAGGATGACTCAGAACTCCGCGAGGCCGGAGAGGATCTATCGGAATTAGCGCAAGTTCCATTTAACTTTGTTGCCTGCTAGTAATTTCTCATTTCCAGAATTGCCAAGATGCTGAATTGGAATTGTATCCAATTCCATTCCATTTTTTGGGCGAACTTTCATAAAATCTGCCATAAATCAATACCTTTAACGGGTTTGCTGAAGTAAAGTGAAATGCCCTTTAAAAAAAGTGAGCTTTAAAAAAGCTATTTGTTAACAAAATTCTATTTTTGTTGGTTCTGATAAAACACTAAAAGCAATGACCGAACATGAATTAAACCTAGGGGACAGCGGCGAAAGGCCAAAATATTTTTTAGAGGAGATTATTGAGGAAGATATTCGAACAGGTAAACACGGAGGCCGAGTGCTTACCCGTTTCCCCCCCGAACCTAACGGATACCTGCACATTGGTCATGCAAAATCGATATGCCTTAACTTTGGCTTGGCTCAAAAATATGGTGGCAAAACCAACCTCCGTTTCGACGATACAAATCCCGTAAAAGAGGACGTAGTGTATGTAAACTCCATAAAGGAGGATATACGGTGGCTTGGTTTTGAATGGGCTAACGAGTTTTACGCTTCCGACTACTTTGAGCAGCTATACGAGTGGGCTGAGCTACTAATCAAAAAGGGATTGGCCTATGTTGACGACCAGTCGCAAGAGGAAATACGCCTTAACCGAGGTACAGTTACCCAACCTGGGAAGGAAAGTCCTTGGCGTAACCGATCCGTTGAGGAAAACCTCGACCTTTTCCGTAGGATGCGTGCGGGTGAGTTTAAGGATGGCGAAAAGGTGCTACGTGCCAAAATAGACATGGCTCACCCCAACATGTTAATGCGCGACCCCATAATGTACCGCATTATTCATGCCGAACATCACCGAACCGGCAACAAGTGGTGCATTTACCCCATGTACGATTACACCCACGGCCAATCCGATTCCATTGAACAAATCACCCACTCCTTTTGTACGCTAGAGTTCGACGTGCATCGTCCCCTGTACGATTGGTTTATTGAGAAGCTGGAAATTTTCCCATCCAAGCAGTACGAGTTTGCCCGCCTAAACCTTTCCTATACAGTTATGAGCAAGCGTAAGCTTTTACAGCTGGTACAGGAAAAGGTAGTAATGGGCTGGGACGATCCCCGTATGCCTACCATTTGCGGTTTACGTCGCAGGGGTTATACCCCAGAAGCCATACGTTACTTTGCCGATAAGGTGGGTGTGGCCAAACGCGATAACGTTATCGATTTATCGCTACTGGAGTTCTGTATACGCGAAGACTTGAATAAACGTGCTGAGCGCCGTATGGCGGTTCTTAACCCCCTAAAGGTGGTTATTACCAACTATCCCGAAGGGCAGGTTGAAGAGCTCGAGGCCGTTAATAACCCCGAGGACGAAACAGCCGGTAAGCGCCTTATCCCATTTAGCCGTGAAATCTACATTGAGCGCGACGACTTCATGGAAAACCCGCCCAAGAAGTTTTTCCGCCTGGCTCCCGGTCGGGAAGTCCGATTGCGCTACGCCTATTTCATTAAGTGTGAGGAGGTGGTTAAGGATGATAATGGCAACATTATCGAGCTACGTTGCACCTACGATCCGGCATCACGCGGGGGCAATTCGCCCGACGGGCGTAAGGTTCAGGGAACAATTCACTGGGTTTCCATACCTCACGCCGTTAAAGTTGAAATCAGGCTGTTCGATAGGTTATTCTCCAAACCCAACCCCGATGATGTCCCTGAAGGGCAGGATTGGAAATCATCACTTAATCCCCAATCGCTTACCGTTATTGAGGGATACCTTGAACCATCGTTGCTGGATGTGAAGCCCCTTGATAAGTTCCAGTTTGAGCGGTTGGGGTATTTCTGTGTGGATTACGATTCAACTCCTGAACATCTGGTGTTCAACAGAACAGTAACGCTTAAGGATACCTGGGCAAAAATAGCCGGCAAGTAGTCGGCTAATACCCTTTGCCAATGGCTTCCTCCTAAAAAAGTGTAAAAATTTTTGCAAAACACTTTTTAAAAACATTATCTTTGCAGCGTTGTAAGTGTACTGTCCTGTGGTGTAATTGGCAACACGTCTGACTCTGGATCAGAAGAGTCCAGGTTCGACCCCTGGCAGGACAACAAAAAAACCGCTCAGCTGAGCGGTTTTTTTGTTTATGCAAAAGCATATACGTCAACTTAATTTAAAATAATTTTCAGTACCAGCCGATAATTCAGCTTTACCATAAAGCATCGGAGTACATGGAAGGTGTGATAAATAGCGAAGGATTGAAACAGGCTTTTATTCAGTACATCAACGAAATTGGGCAAAACCGTTTCCGGCATAAAAGAGTACTGGAGGTTTTGAAAACCATCGAAAGTAATCTACCCGACATAGTCCACGAGGTTATAAGCGAAAATCGAATAAAATAATTACGAACCCTGCACAAAGGCTACTCAAAAATTAAGAGTAGGTCTTAACATTTCAATTTAGTTTTTTCATTTTATCAACTTTTCCATACATTTATGCAAAATTCTTACGATGACCAACGTAATACCCATTTACCATATAGGCCTTATTCAGGCCTGGTTTGCGGCCTTGCTGGTTTACCGAAAACCTAACAAGGGCGCAGCCGACCAATTGCTGGTTATTTGGTTGATTGTGATTGGAATCGAGATGTTGTATTCCCTACTTAATGCAAAATACCTAACATGGCTGCCCGATTTAATTATTATCCCACTAAGCTATGGGCCTTTTCTTTTCTTCTATACCAAACTTTTAACATCAAAAAAACCTGCAACCCTCCAAAATATTCATAGGCACCTCATTCCTGTTTACCTTTTCATACTCATTGCAATTATTTGGGGCAAACCTATTGATATTGACTCCGTTAACTTTTACAGCAAAGGGTTAATCACTTGGCTGGCAATTTTCAATTATGCTCTTTTCCTAATAGTTATGCTTTACTACTGGCGAGCATCGCTCGTTCTAATCCGAAAGCACAACCGTACACTGGGCGACCATTTCGCGTACCGCTCGGAGACCATCATGCTAAACTGGGTAAAAAACATAGCCATTTGGATTCTTTCTGGCTTTTTTGCTTCTGGTATTACCTTTTTAATCTTTTCAACCCAAAGCATTTTCTCTTTTAACCCCATTGAGTTTTTCCACTTGGGTTTACTGGTTTTCACCTTTTCCATAAGCTACTACGGCTTACACCAACCTGTGTTGTATCAGCACCAAAAACCAAGACCGTTAAAGGTTAGCGATGAAGTTAATGAAAAAAAGTCGCAAAAACTTGGTGATTTACTTTACGAGCATATGGTTAAGAACAAGCCATACCTGAAAAATGAGTTAACCATTCAGGATTTGGCTGACCAGCTCAAAGTAAGCTCCCAGGAAATTTCAAGCTACCTTAACAAGGAACTTCGCGTAAATTTCTTCAACTATATCAACGGTTTTAGGATTGAGGAGGCCAAGCAGAGGTTAACTAATCCGGCCTTCGACAACGAGACACTTCTGGGAATTGCATACGACTCGGGTTTCAACTCAAAAACATCGTTTAACACTCTTTTCAAGAAGGAAACCGGCATGACTCCATCAGAATATAAAAAGGCCTTCAGGAGTTCAACTAAAAAAATTACTTAGAAGAACCACCCCATCCAGTATTTATTAAAAACATGTAAATCAACTAGGTAAACCATGTATCTTTCTATAAAATTGTTCAAACTTTTTATTTGAACGACCAAGTTGCATCACTTTTCTAAATAGCTATCCAAAACCTTAACCAAAAATCAAAATTTAAAGCTATGAGAAAAGTCATTTTAGCATTACTGGTTTGCATGGTTGCAACACCATCATTCGCACAGGAAAATCAGGAAAAGAAAACCAACGACGAAGTAAAAACCGGTTGGACAGTTGGCGTTTTACCAGCATTAGGCTACGACTCAAACCTGGGCTTGCTTTACGGAGCCATTGTAAACTCGTTCGACTTTGGCAATGGGTCGAGGTATCCCGATTTCAACCACAACCTTTACCTTCAACTATCGGCCTACACCAAGGGTAGTATGGATGCTATTGCTTATTTCGACTCCTACACCCTAATCCCTAACAAGCATTTTATTGGCCGCTTAAGTTTTAACCGAAACCGGACTTACCCATTCTACGGCTTTAATGGCACCCAAACCTTTTACAATGCCGATTTTGAAAATATCGATGAAACCGATTTCATTTCGCAGGTATTCTATAAGTACGACCGAAAGCTAGCCAAAGCCGATTTTCTGATTGAGGATAAGATTGCCGATAGCAAATTTAAATGGTTAGCCGGGCTTGATCTTGGCTGGTACGACATTGCAACAGTTGATATCGATCACCTAAACAAAGGGAGGGATGATGATGAGCTAATCCCTAATGTTCCCATTCTATACGACCAACTTGTTAGCTGGGGAATCATCTCAGCCGACGAAAAAGATGGTGGATTTGATAATAGTGTTAAGCTTGGGCTGGTTTTTGACACCCGCGACCGCCTTACCAACCCCATGAACGGAACATGGACCGAGCTGCTATTCAGGGCTTCGCCCAAGTTCATTGGCAACAACAATAACTACGGTCGCATATCGTTAATCCATCGCCAATACTTCACGCTTATAAAGGAAAGACTCTCGTTTGCTTACCGGGTATGGTACGAAGGGAATTTTGGCAACGTTCCATTTTACGCCCGTCAACACCTAACCACCAGCAATTACAACGAAGGCTTTGGCGGCGCCCAAACCGTTAGGGGTGTTTTGATGAACAGGGTTGTTGGGCAGCACACGGCTATTGGTAATTTTGAGTTTCGTTGGAAGGCACACCGTTTCCAAGCCATTGGACAAAACTTCTACCTAGGCTTTAACCTGTTTGCCGATGCCGGCAAGGTACTAAAAGGTTACGATTTGGACCTTACAAATGTTCCTATTGCCCAACGCAATCAACTATTTTCCAATAGCTATAAGGATTTATATACCACTTTTGGCGCAGGTTTAAAAATTGTGATGAACGAAAATTTTGTGGTATCGGCCGATTACGGCATGGCTATGGATAAAAACTACGGTTCATCGGGCTTATATGTATTAGTTGGTTTCCTTTTCTAAAAATAATCACCTATACAATGCGAACAGCTATTGCCACACTCCTCTGCGCTTTCAGCATTACGCTGCAAGCGCAGAACTGGCAGGATCCAAGGATTTTTGCCATTAACAGGTTGCCCTCACACACGCTATTAGTCCCTTTCCCTGAAAAACCCAGCTTCAATTCCTACATTTTCAATTCAGAGTACCTTCAGTCGCTTAATGGGGAATGGAAGTTCAAACTGATTAACAACCCACTAAACAAACCCGAAGCCTTTCATGCCAACGATTTTACCGATAACGACTGGAATACCATACCCGTTCCCTCAAACTGGCAAACCAAGGGTTATGGCACCCCAATCTATACAAACCAAATTCACCCGTTCCCGGTAAATCCGCCATTTGTCCCAAACGAAGGAAACGAAACCGGACTTTATCGCCACACCTTTCGAATTCCTGAAAGTTGGAATGGCAGCAAGGTGATAATCCACTTTGCCGGGGTACAATCGGCAATGGATTTATGGGTTAATGGCCAATATGTGGGCTATGCCCAAGGGAGTATGACCCCCGCCGAGTTCGACATTACGCCTTACATTAGCACTGGCCAAAATCTTTTGGCAGCAAGGGTAATTCGGTGGTCAGATGGCAGCTATATTGAAGATCAGGATTTCTGGCGATTAAGTGGCATATTCCGCGATGTATTTGTTTACGCTCAACCCCAAAATGCTCTCTGGGATATTGAAATTAACACCTCATTTGGTAATAGCTATTCCGAAGCCACCCTTTCAGTTAGTGGGGTACTAATAAATACATCGAACCAGCTACCCAACATCAACCTAACACTTCTTGATAGTAATGGGAATGCAGTGTTTGAAAAAACGGTTCAACCCAAATTGAGCAGTGGTATCGCTACCTTTACTTTTGATGAGATTGTGAAAAAACCACAGCTTTGGAGTGCCGAAACACCTAATCTTTATCAACTTATTGTTGAAGTTAAAGGTAGATACTACCAGCAGCTGGTTGGTTTCAGGGAGGTTAAGATAGAAAACGGACAACTATTGGTTAACGGACAGCCAATAAGGATAAAGGGAGTAAACCGACACGAGTTTGACCCCTACAATGGTCGTACGGTATCGTATGAGCTCATGGAAAAAGATGTTGTACTGATGAAGCAGAACAACTTCAATGCAGTTCGTACAGCCCATTATCCGCATCACCCATATTTTTATGAGCTATGCGACAGGTATGGACTATACGTGATGGACGAGGCCAATGTTGAATCGCACTACCTATGGCAGTATCGCAACCAATCGCCAGTTCTTTACCCTGAATGGAAAAAGGCAATTGTTGACCGCGGTGTTAGCATGGTAATGCGCAACCGCAACCATCCTTCGGTGATAATCTGGTCGTTGGGTAACGAATCGGGCGATGGTCCAAATATGCGTGCCATGGCCGATACCATTAGAAAACTTGATGCCGCAAAAAGACCCATTCACTATGAGAGCAAAGCTCTGAAACGCCCACTAAGCTTCGAAGGGGTGGGAGCATTCGAGAAATTAAGGAGAATGATAGTGGCATTGCAATGGTCAAAAGCCCTTACCGAATACGATTTCAATGCCGGGATGTACCCTACACTCGACAGGCTAAGGGAAATGGCCAAACTCGATAAAAAGGAGCGTCCAATCCTCATTTGTGAGTACTCGCACGCCATGGGCAACAGCAACGGCCACTTCAAGGAGTACTGGGACTTGTTCGAAAGTCACCCGCGCATGGTGGGCGGATACATTTGGGACTGGACCGACCAAGGTCTTGTGAGATACACTGCCGATAGCAAGCCATTTTATGCTTATGGTGGCGATTTTGGGGACAAACCAAACGATAAAGATTTCTGCCTAAACGGTGTTACTTTCCCTGACCGTTCCCTTAAGCCAGCCATGGCCGAAATAAAGAAGGTTCAACAATACGTCAAATTCATTGCGTTTGACCCGGAACGGAAAACTATCGGTATTAAAAATGCTTATTCGTTCCTGAACCTCAACAACTTTACCATGTTGTGGAGCATAACCGAAGACGGTGTAACAGTTCAAAAAGGTGAACTATCGTTGCCCGATGTTAAACCAAATGCCGAATGTGCCATTACAATTCCTTACACGCTCCCACAAATCAACCCAGGCAAACGTTATCACCTTAACCTATCGGTTCTGCTGGCAAATGATGAAATCTGGGCTAAGAAAGGATTTGAAGTGGCAACCCACCAGTACGAAATGCCATGGTTTGTACAAAAAATCAATGAGCCAGATGCATTTAAGGGTCAATTAAGTGTAACCGAAAGCCCAAGTGCTTGTTCCATTACCGGTGAAAATTTCAGCATCGAATTCGATAAAGAAACGGGAACAATCTTAACCTGGAAATCGAACGGTGAAATAGTTGCTCAGAAAGGCCCAAGGGTTAACCTATGGCGCGCCCCCACAAGCAACGATATTGGAACCGATTTTAACCCCGATCCACGTTTCTCCTTCCACGCAAAACTTTGGGAAAAGTATGGGTTAAACCAACTCAACATAGTAAAAGCCAAGGTTACTATAACCAAAGCAGAGAGCGGTGTAACAGTGCAAACCCGTCAAACCCTTACAGGGAAAAAATCGAAATTTGATGCCATTATTACACACGTAGTTAAACCCACCGGTGTTGTAGATATCAGCCTAAAACTGACAGGTAGCAAAAGCTACAACCTGCCGCGTGTAGGCTTTATGCTTGAACTGCCCAAAGAGTTCTCGCAGGTTGAGTGGCTTGGTCGTGGGCCTCAGGAAAACTACTGCGATCGCAGGTATGCTGCACACTGGGGATTATACCGTGGAACCGTTGATAGTATGGTTACCCCATACATTAAACCTCAGGAAAACGGAAACCGCTACGATGTGGACAGAGTAAGCATACTTAACCCCAATGGAACAAACGGAATTGAAGTAAACGGGAAATCGTTCTGTTTCAGCATTCACCCCTATTCGTTGGAAACCCTCACCAGTGCAACACATACCCCCGACCTTGTTGAAAGTCCAGTAAATTACCTTTACATCGACCTCGCTCAAAATGCACTTGGTAGCGAGAGTTTCTTCTACAACTACCCTCAAGAATATGTTTTAAAGGACAAGAAGTTTGAGTTTCAGGTTAGCCTCAAACCGGTTACTAAAAAGTAGTTTAAAATGCAAAACTGCAACGCAATGAGAAGAATATCGATACTAACAGTTCTGGTATTTGTTACAAAATTGATGTTTGGGCAAAGCTACACCTTGAAATCGCCCAATGGGGTTTTAGTGGCAAATGTCGATTTAAAGGATAGGTTAACCTATTCGCTATCGGTCAATGGTAGCGTTATAGTTGAGCCATCGGCTATTGCAATGAGTACAAGCGTATTTACTGATAAAAACTTTCTGGGGAAGCATACTGCCTTGTTCGACAGCACCAGTCGAACCGTAATGCCTTTTTGGGGAACCACCGCCAGTATTGACGATAACTTCAACCAACTAACCCTTAAATACCCCGATGGGCTATCGCTCGAGTTTCGCTGTTATAACCAAGGTTTTGCCTGGCGCGTAGTAACCACATTGGAAAAAGATGTTATTGTTTACAATGAATCCTCTGAATTCAACATACCTGATGGCGCAACTATATATTTCCCACAGGTAAGCGCATTCCTAACCCCTTTTGAAGTTAATTACTTGCCCCAAAAGATGCATGAAATTGAAACCGGGGCTTTAGGTTTAACCCCGTTAATGTATAAGGCACCCCAAGGGCAACTTGTAGTGCTCTCGGAAGCGAACCTATTTGAGTATCCGGGCATGTTTATCAAAAAAACCAAAGGGAAAACGTTAACTTCAGTTTTTCCACAGTACCCTAAAAAGGAGAAACAGGAACTACCGGGTAGGCTTCATCTGGTTAAATGGCCCCAGATTTCGAGGATGGTAGTTAAGAAAACGGAAAACTATATTGCCAAAAGCAACGGCAACCATACATATCCCTGGCGTGCAATTATGGTTTCCCAAAACGATGCTGAAATTTTGGAAAACAACTTGGTGTACCTACTTGCCGATGAACCCAAAATGGATTTCAGCTGGGTAGAACCGGGGAAGGTGATTTGGGATTGGTACCACAACTGGAACCTGCAAGGGGTAGACTTCAAGCCGGGAATCAATACCCAAACCTACAAGCACATGATTGATTTTGCAGCCAAGAACGGCATTGAATACATCAACATCGACGATGGTTGGACAAAGCTTTGGAACTTTAACAAGGTTAATCCAAATCTTAACCTTGAAGAGGTTATAGCATACGCAAAAAGCAAAGGTGTTAAGGTGTTCATCTGGGCGATGTGGAATACCATCGACAAGGATTTCACCGCTAATCTGGACATGTTCAGCAAAATGGAGGTTTCAGGGCTTAAAGTTGACTTTTTCGACCGTGCCGACCAGCGTATAGTTGATTTTGTCAACAAGCTGGCCGAGGAATGCGCCAAACGCAACCTTTTGTTAAACCTTCACGGCACGTACAAGCCTACCGGAATAAATCGAACTTTCCCAAACATTGTAAATATCGAAGGAGTGTTGGGGCTGGAGTACAACAAATTTTCCGACAAGTGCACACCAACCCATAATCTAACCATCCCCTTTGTAAGGAATGCGGTTGGCCCTATGGACTATACTCCTGGTTCGATGAGGCATGTGACACCCGAAAACTTCAAAAAATCATGGGAGAATCCCCACTCCATGACTACCCGGGCACAGCAAATGGCCATGTACGTGGTTTACCACGGCGGAGTTCAAATGCTTGCCGACTCACCTACACTTTACCAAAAAGATAGCATCGCCCTAAACTTTTTATCGGATGTTCCCGTAACATGGCATAAAACCATTGCCCTTGAAGGAAAAGTAGACGAAAATGTTGCCGTTGCCCGTAAGCATGGCAACAAGTGGTACATTGGCTGCATGACTGCTACCAGTGGGCATGACTTTTACATCAACCTAAATTTCCTTGACGATAGAGAGTATAAAATGACAGTAATTTCGGAAGGCAACTCCGATGATGAGTTAGTACTTAACAGTATGGTTACAGGTAAAAACGGTATTCACAGTTTTAAAGTAAAACCCCGAAGCGGATTGGTAATAATTTTGGAGTAAGATGATGGTTGAGAAAATTGTTAACATTTTTAAGGATCGATTTGGTTCTAATCCACTGGTTTTTAGAGCACCTGGCAGGGTAAATCTGATAGGCGAACATACTGACTATAACAATGGCTTTGTTATGCCAGCGGCCATAAACCGTTACGCATATTTTGCCATAAAGCCCAACAGGCTTGGCATGTACCGGTTTCATGCCGCCGATTTCGGTCGCGATTTCACAACACCCGTTTACAAGATTGAGCCATCAAGTTCGCCCTGGGCAAATTACCTTTTAGGTATTATTGCGCAGATGGTTGCTGATGGCAAAGATGTACCGGGCTTTGACTGCGTATTTGGCGGCGATGTTCCTATTGGTGCTGGAATGTCATCATCGGCGGCCATTGAGAGTGGGCTTGCTTTTGCACTTAACCATATCTTTGGATTTGGCTATTCGCGTATGCAACTTGCCAAAATAGCTCAACAGGCTGAACACCAGTATGCCGGAGTAAAATGTGGCATTATGGATCAGTTTGCTTCGCTGCATGGCAAGGAAAACCAGGCACTTCAACTCGACTGCCGTAGTCTTGAGTTTGAACCCGTTGAACTTAATATGGACAACCTTTCCATTATTCTTGTCAATACGGGGGTAAAACACTCATTGGCATCGTCGGAGTATAATAAGCGTAGGCAGGAGTGTCAAATTGGAGTCAATATCCTTAAAAAGCACAATTCTTCAATACAATCGCTTCGCGATGTAACCCTCAACGATTTAAACAACCATAAAAATGAATTCGACAATAAGGTATGGGACAGGTGCTCGTACGTAATTGAGGAAAACCAGCGTGTTATTAATGCCGGCAGAGCATTAAACCAAAAGGATTTTATGACATTTGGTAAATTGATGTACCAATCGCATTACGGGTTGAGGGATAGGTACGAGGTTAGCTGCCCAGAACTCGATAAGCTCGTTGAAATAACTGAACGGTTAGATTATGTAATTGGTTCACGAATGATGGGCGGGGGGTTTGGCGGTTGCGCCATTAATTTGGTAGAGAACTCTCATATCGACGAGTTTATCCAAATCATTACCAATAACTACAAAACACCCGATGGACACAAGCCCCAAATCATAGCCTGTGTCATTGGCAATGGAGCAGAGCATTTAGTTTACTAAGGGTTAGGTTTTCTTTTCTTGTAAAGGCTATCCCCATAAAGGATAGCTTTTTTGATTTATTCAAATTCACCATTTGAAAAAGTAAATTGACGAATTTAGGTTTAATAGTAATCCTTACGCTTGGAAAAAATGTTTATATTTGGTGACAATAAGCCAAACTCCTCAAAATGATTGACGTTAAACTTAGCATAACAAACTCAAAGCCCGAGATATACCGAATTATTCGAGTTGATGAGAATATCAACCTTCAGTTTTTTCACGAGGTAATACAAGCCACATTTGAATGGAGCAACGCACACTCGCATTTTTATAAAATCGATAAGAATATTGTTAAGAACGAGGAAGATATTGCATTGGGCGACGCTCTTACTTCCAAAATCCCAATTATATACGTGTACGATCTTGCCGATTTTTGGATAATTGAAATAACGCTGGTTTCCCAAAACACCGAAACCCCTGGGAATAAACCCGTTTGTCTTGAAGGGCAAGGCAAATCTCCCCCTGAGGATTCAGGGGGAATAATCAATTACTGTGAGGTTCTAGAACTTCTTGCAAAGCACATCAAAGGCGATCGGCACTACCCCCTTATTGCCGACTGGCTTGGCGAGCATTACAATCCTAATGAGTTCAACTGCGAACAAGTTAACCAAAACTTCAAAAACCTGGTTTTATAGCAACATGGAATATCGTGGCGACCCCTTGGTTTACGAAACTCTAGGTACACTTAATATTCCCTTTGAATACCATGAACACCCTGAAGCCCCAACTGTTGAAATTGCTTCAAAATACTGGGTAGGGATTGACTCATCGCATTGTAAAAATCTCTTTTTCAGGAATCACAAGGGCAACAGGCATTACCTGGTAATTCTGGAATACCGTAAGATGCTGAATATCCATCAGCTCGAAAAAATCCTAAAACAGGGCAAACTAACCTTTGCTTCACCTGAACGGATGAAACGATATCTTGGCCTTACGCCGGGCTCAGTATCACCCTTTGGGTTATTACACGACACTACCCGTCATGTCCACCTCTTGATCGATAGCGAACTCAAAAATGCCAAGCGGCTTAGCTTTCATCCCAACCTTAACACCGCATCGCTGGTTATTCTGGCTACCGACTTTTTTAGATATCTCGATTGGGTTGGGAATACTTATGAGTTTATCAATTATGTTAGTGAATAGTAACTTCAATATGGCTTTTACCAATCATCATCACCCAAATGCATAAAAACCGCCTGAAAAGGCGGTTTTTGATTTCAGAAGCTTATTGAATGTGCTACCCACACTTTGAGTGGCCACAGTTTTGACACGTTAAACAGCCTTCCTGATAAACCAACGATTCAGCCCCGCACTCTGGACATTTCTTACCGGGTTTAGCCTTGGTTCCATCGGGAATATAGCGGCGCAACGCACGTTCAACACCGGCTATCCAAGAGTTAATGCTCTCGTTATCGAGCCTTAACGACGAAACCAGATTCACCACATCGGGAATGGGCATGCCGTTGCGGAGTACACCCGAAATGAGTTTGGCATAATTCCAGTACTCCTTGTTGAACATGTGCGAGAGGCCGCCAATGGTGTTTGTGTAGCCAAACTTGTCAACATACTGAAAATCGTAACGGCTACCATTTTCATCCTTTATCTTGATAATTCGACCCTTTGTAACTGCTTTGGGGATAGGCAGCACATCATCCTCGGTTCTACCGGTAAAAATCTCGTAAGGACGGCCATCGTACAATCCAACAAAAGCAACCCAATCCTCATGGCTATTCTTAAACCTGATAACATCGCACTCCAGAACAGGGGGACGCTTTCTTGGGAAAGCCGATGATGCGGACTGTTCCCTCTCCTTTTTGTTGGTAACCAAAACACCATCGCGCGATCCTTCACGGTAAACGGTACACCCCTTGCACCCACTCTCCCAGGCAGTTTGGTAAACCTTGGCTACCATCTCCTCGGTAATATCCTCGGGCAGGTTAACAGTTACGCTAATGGAATGGTCAACCCATTTCTGGATCATCCCTTGCATACGAACCTTGCTTAGCCAGTCAACATCGTTTGATGTAGCCTTGTAGTAAGGCGATTTTTTAACCAGTTCCTGGAGCTGATCATCGTCGTAATTCATAACCTCTTCGGGGTTGTATCCATTCACCTCCATCCAAACCAGAAACTTGTGGTGAAATACATTATACTCTTCCCATGAATCGCCTACCTTATCGACAAACGATACCTTTACATTCTTGTCGCTTGGGTTAACCTTTCTACGACGCTTGTAGTAAGGCATAAATACGGGTTCAATACCCGATGTGGTTTGAGTCATAAGGCTTGTGGTTCCTGTGGGAGCAATAGTTAGCAGGGCAATATTCCTGCGTCCGTAAGTAGTCATTTCCTTGTAAAGTTCCTCATCCTCCGCTTTAATGCGATTAATGAATGGATTATCCTTTTCGCGCTGAGCGTTGTATATTGGGAATGCGCCACGTTCCTTTGCGGTGTAAACCGATGAACGATATGCTTCCACCGCTAACGATTTATGAACCTCAACCGCAAAGTCAATAGCATCGTCAGATCCATACCGCAAGTATAGAGCGGCCAGCATATCACCCTCAGCAGTTATACCAATGCCAGTTCTTCGTCCCTCAATGGTTTTGCGGCGGATTTTTAACCATAGGTTCCGTTCAACCGCCTTAATCTCTTCGTCCTCAGGATCGTTGGCAATTTTTTCCAGGATAGCATCAATCTTTTCCAGTTCCAAGTCGATGATGTCGTCCATCATTCGCTGTGCAACATGTACGTGTTTTTTGAAAAGTTCAAAGTTAAAGGTAGCCTGGGGCGTGAATGGATTTTCTACGTAGCCGTAAAGGTTCAACGCAAGCAAACGGCAGCTATCGTAGGGGCATAGGGGGATTTCACCGCATGGGTTGGTCGATACGGTTTTGTAACCCAAATCGGCGTAGCAATCGGGCACCGATTCCCTGATGATGGTGTCCCAGAAAAGTATACCGGGTTCAGCCGATTTCCAAGCGTTATGTACAATCTTTTTCCAAAGCTCGCTAGCATTAATTTCCTGACGGAATTTTGGGTTTGGTGAGTCAACTGGATACTGCTGCACGTAAGGTTTCCCCTCAATGGCAGCGCGCATGAAGTCATCGTCAATCTTTACTGAAACATTGGCACCAGTTATCTTTCCCTGCTCCATTTTGGCATCAATAAACTTTTCGGCATCGGGGTGCTTGATAGAGATTGAAAGCATAAGGGCACCACGGCGGCCATCCTGAGCCACCTCGCGGGTTGAATTGGAGTAGCGTTCCATAAAGGGAACCACACCGGTTGAGGTAAGCGCGCTATTGAGCACAGGGCTTCCCTTGGGACGGATATGCGATAGGTCGTGCCCAACCCCACCACGGCGCTTCATGAGTTGAACCTGCTCCTCATCAACCTTCATTATTCCACCGTACGAGTCGGCATTGTTATTACCAATAACAAAACAGTTTGACAGCGATGCGATTTGAAAATTGTTGCCAATACCAGTCATTGGACCACCCTGAGGAACTATGTACTTAAAATCCTTAAGCAATAGGTAAACCTCCTCCTCGCTCATGGGGTTGGGGTAATTCCGCTCAATTCGAGCTATTTCACGGGCTAATCGCCAATGCATATCATCGGGAGTTAGCTCATAAATTGTACCAAACGAATCCTTAAGGGCGTACTTGCTCACCCAAACCTTAGCGGCCATCTCATCGCCTTTGAAGTACTTTACGCTTGCCTCATAGGCCTCCTCAAAGGTGTAAGTCTTTACCTTTTGCTTTGCTTGCTGTTCCATCAGGGAAATCTCTTTACTCATGGTTATATATATTTTACTTGATTGACAAAAATCCTATATCACAGCTTTGGCTGTGAGTTAATTAAGAAGTTTTTTGTTTTTGAAAATGTAATTACGAATTTACCGAATTGGGTTTACCCAAACCAAAAAAAAACGGGTGTAAATATTAACAACCGTTCATAGTTATTAACAGGATAAGATGTTGAAATACTTGATATTACTAGGCTTTCTGAAAGTCAACACATTAAACCCGACAGCCTGATAAATTGGGGAAAAGAAAAGAGGGCGAAGTTGCCTTCGCCCTCAAATCGGATTATGTTTCTTGTTTTTATCTTAATTAAAGATGTAGCGAATGCCAAACTGAGCCGACCAAACATCATAAATTGTAGCTGAGTGGCTGAAGGTTTTAGTTAACTTCACGATTTGGCCATCGCTAACACCCAAAGTGTTTAAGCGGTAAGTAGCAGGGTTTGCTGAGCCATCTACTACGCTGATAGGCCTGTTACTATTAATTACCCAACCTACACCCCAATCGCTATTAATAAGGTTGGTTACATTTATAACGTTCATGGTAAACTGTAGCACATTTCGCTTACCGCCTGTGTAAATGTAAAACTCCTGAGTAATATTCAGGTCAGCCCTCCAAACCCATGGATATACAACACCGTTTCGCTCAGCGAATTTACCGCGGTTAGCGCTTAAGTACTTGTCCTGTTTGATGTAGGCTTCCCAGTCAGCAGCCTGTTCAGCAGCAGTATAGGTAGGAGCGGGACCTGATCCATCGGGGTCGTAGTCAACAAAGTTCATTTCCGAAATATCCTTGGGGATGTAAATGAGGTCATTACGATTGCCGTCTTTATTCAGGTCTGTGGAATATATGTAACTGGTTCTTCCCTGGTTACGTCCTTCAAGGAAGAAACCAAATTGTGTTGAACCAAACTTCTTATACTCAATTTTGTAGGAGGCTGCAAGGATGAAACGGTGGCGCTGGTCATTGTTTGAGAAGGCTAAGGGGGCATTATTGGGATCCCAGTAAATCGGGTTATTATTGTATGATCCAGCTGCTATTGAACCCGGATCAACGGTATTTTTTGAAACTCCAAAGTTATAAGCAGCCTTCACAAAGAAACCATTGGCAAATGGTTTTTCAAGGCTAGCCGCTAGCGAATATCCATAACCATTATTTGAGTTGTCGAGGGTAATGGCATTAACAACATTGCTGTTAATACGGGTAGCTGTATAACGGGGACGCTCAATAACACCACCGGGCCTGTAAACAACATTGTCAGGAAGTGGAAGGTTAGCATTAAAGTAGCCAATACCATTAACCTCCTGGTTATAGACAAACTCTAATGTACTAAGGAAACCAAATGGCAACTTAAAGTCAGCAGCAAAGTTAGTTCTCCAGGTTTGCGGGAATTTAAAGTTGGGGTCAGTAATGGCTAGTTCATATGTAGGTGGCAGTGTAGGGGTTTCAGGTATGTAGTGCCTGGGGTCTGGATGAAAAGGATAAGCAGTGGTGTTATCATCCTGAATAAATCCAGTTAGCACACCGTTGTTTCCAATTTGATTCGAAATCCATACAAAAGCGGGACGACCTGTGAAAAGACCCGTACCACCACGTAATTGAATTTTACGATCGCCAGTAACATCGTAGTTAAAACCCAGCCTGGGAGAGTAAAGGGGATTTGGATCGGGAAGCTTATCGGTGTTGATCTTATAGGGCTGACCTTTCCTGTCAATAAAGGTTTGTCCTGCAACGGTCTCGTTCTTGTAGCCAGTATTATCAAAAAAAGGAACGTCAATTCGGATACCTGCAGTAATCTTTAAACCTTTGAGAGGAGTGAATTGATCCTGAATATAAGCACCAGCATAAGTTACCCTTGTAGGCTGAACAGGCTCAGCACCGCCAGGTAAGGCTGAATAACGCAACTGAAATCTACGAAGTGTGACAGGGCTAACGGTTCTATTAGGGTCAGCAATATATCCAGCAGCATCGGTATACCAATCTTCAAGGCTATTGTAAACATAAACACTTTGAGAACCAGGGAAGAATACGTTGCGGAACGAGAATCGCTCGATGTTAAAACCAGCAGTTAGAGTGTGGTTACCTGCAAAATATGTTAAATTATTCTGCAACTGATAAGTTTTATAGCTCAACTGGTTGCTTGGAGTAAATGGTTCAAAGCCAAAAGTGATATAAGTTTTTGAAAGTTCCTGTATCTCAACCAAAGGAAAGAAATCGCCTCGGGAGCCCCTATCCTCATTCTGGTAAGTGTAACCAAAAATCAAGTTGTTTGAAAAACGTCCAAAGGTGGAGTTCAACTCACCAATCACCGAATGGATAATCTCCTTTTGGATATAGTTGGAATTTTGGTAGTTAAGGGCTTGGGTGTTGGTATTACGACTACCAAATCCTAGTGATGAACTATTGCTACAAAGCTTATCAGTTTGGGAATCAAGCATATTATACCTGATACTAAACTTATTGTTATTATCGATATTATAATCCAACTTCACCAAAAACTTGTTACCCTTCATCTCATTGTTATATCCTTGATAAGGACCAGTCTCGTAGTTGAAGTTTTCCTTTAAGAAAGTACTTAGATCATCCAGATCGCTTTTTAGAACGCGGGTAATATTACCCCCAACGGTTTCACCACCCAAGTTTGCTCTGAAAGGAGTTGCAGGTCGTGAATCGTTTTCAAATTCACCGTTTACAAAGAAGAATAGTTTGTTCTTTACAATAGGTCCTCCTAAGCGAAAACCGTACTGGGCAACATTGAAATCTTGAGATGTTACATCAACACCATGCGCCTTATTGCCCATCCAACTTTGGTTACGAGCAGTATAGAAAGCTGCGCCTGAAAATTCGTTAGTACCGCTTCGGGTAACTGCGTTTATACCAGCACCTACAAAACCTGCCTGACGAACATCAAAGGGTGCAATTGATACCTGAATTTCCTCAATAGCATCGAGCGATATAGGAGCGGTACCTGTTCTGCCACCGGGTTGATCTGACAAACCAAAACTGTTATTAAAAATTGAACCGTCGATGGTGATGTTGTTTAACCGTGCATCTTGACCTACAAAGGAACGCCCGCTAGCTTGTGGGGTAAGTTTAGTAAAATCGTTAATTGAACGGTTAATGGTAGGCAATGCTGCAATATACTCCTTGGTAATACTGGTTGCAGCCCCAGTTCGGTCAGAGCTGAATACGTTGCTCCTTACACCAGTAACAACAACCTCCTGAAGTTCAATTTGAGACTCTGAGAGTTGGGCATCAAGGTTGAAAGTTGTACCAAGGTTCAGGTAAACATCGTCGTAAACAACATCCTTATAACCTACAAAGCTGATGGTAACCTTGTATGGACCACCAACCCTCATGGAAGGCATAAAGTAAACACCATAAGTTCCAGTTGTTGTTCCATAAGTTGTACCTGAAGGTACATGAACAGCAACCACAGTAGCACCAGGTAGGGTACCTCCATTCTGATCAGTAACCTTACCGCTCATATTCGCGGTGGTTACACCCTGACCGCTAGCCATTAGTGCTGTAAACACTATGCCAACGGTAAGTAGTAAGTTACGTAACTGTTTAAACATAGGCTTTAGAATTAGTGGTTAGTTGATTTAGCAGTACATTTATGTTGCAAAAATAAAAAAAAACCAAAACAGTATCTTTTTAAAATTATCAAATAGTTAAACCCCTCGCAAGCTTTTGAAATAAGATGTTTCATGGAGCAGCAATAACCTTAAGTATTTCTTTTGTGGCTCCAACGTTTGAATTTACAAATTGTTTTGCTTCGCTTGCCGATAATTGGTAGAAATTTTTATCGAAGAGCAGTAAGTTTAGTAAATCCTCGAGCTCATCGTAGGTTTTAATAGAAAATCCTGCCTTGCAGGCTATTAAATCTTTGGCTTCTTGGAATTTATTGTAATTGGGGCCAAAGATAACAGGAATGCCACATGCTGCTGCTTCCAGGGTGTTGTGTATGCCAACCCCAAACCCACCGCCAATATAGGCAATATAACCATACCTATAAATTGATGATAGGAGTCCAATCGTATCGACTACAAGGATTCTGGCCTGCTTAACATCTTCGGTATTAGTTTTGGTAAACCTAACAGCCCTAACGGGAGTTTTACTTAATATATCGTTTACATGCGACTCGGTTACCTCATGGGGAACCACCACAACCTTTAGTTCTGGAAACTTATTGATCAAAGGCAGAATTACGTCTTCATCCCTCGGCCAGGTACTTCCAGCTACAAGCACCTTATGGTTACCAACAAAACTCACAACAATAGGAATGCTTTTGGCATCGGCTGCAACCCTCACAACCCTATCGAAACGGGTGTCGCCTGTAACCACCACATTGGTAAAACCAATTTTTTCAAGTAATTCCCTAGATTGTTGATTCTGTACAAAAAAGTAAGTAAAGGATTTTAAGAACTTACGGTACCATCCACCATAGGGCTTAAAGAATACCTGGTCGGATCGGAAAATGGCCGACACCAGATAGGTGGGTATATTCTTTTTCTTCAGTTCATTGAGGTAATGATACCAAAACTCATACTTAATAAATATGACCATGGCCGGGTTTACCATTTTTATGAACCTGCTTGCATTGGAGCGGGTATCGAGTGGTAGGTAGAAAATATAATCAACTCCGGAGAAATTCTTACGCACCTCATATCCCGAGGGCGAAAAGAAAGTAAGCAATATTTTGGCATTGGGCTTATTTTGCTTGATAGCCTCTATCACTGGCCGGCCCTGCTCAAACTCACCTAACGAGGAGCAGTGAAACCAAATAATATCCACGCCCGGCTCAACCTGGCTTTTAATACGTGCCCAAATCCCTTTCCTACCCCTATAAAATTGTTTTGCCTTGGTGTTAAATGCCGATACCAGAACAACCAGCACCCAGTAAACTCTTATGGAAAGGTTATACAAAAATACCATAGAGAAAGAAAGTTAATGTTGAGTCAAATATACTAAAAGGGATTAACGTAAAGCAAAAAAAAAGGCCGGCAAAAACCAGCAAGTTATACTTAAAGTTCAACACCCTCATCGGGATTGGAACCCGTGTACTCCCCAACAATGCCCCGCTTGGAGTTTTTGATAAATGAAGTTACCATTTCGCGCTCGGGGGTATACTCCATGTTCTCCTCAATGTAAGCAAGCGCCTGACTAACATTCATACCCTTATTATAAATATTGCGGTAAAGCTCCTGTATGATGCCAATTTGCTGGGTAGAAAACCCTCTGCGGCGAAGGCCTACCAGATTAACACCTGCAAAGGTTAAGGGTTCCCTTGCAGCAATGATAAATGGAGGAATATCCTTGTTTACCTTTGATCCCCCCTGAACCATAACATGAACGCCTATGCGTTCAAACTGATGCACTAGCACGTGTGCGCTTAAAATGGCATGGTCGTCAATTTCAACCTCACCGGCTATTTGAGTTCCATTACCAATGATGATGTAATCCTTGAGGATACAGTCGTGGGCAATGTGTGAGTAAGCCATTAGAAGGCAGTTACTACCCACCACTGTTTTCCCCCTTGATGCAGTACCCCGGTTAACCGTAGCACATTCACGAATGGTAGTATTATCGCCTATCTCGGCAGTGGTAATCTCACCTTTAAATTTCAAATCCTGGGGTATTGCAGAGATTACTGCTCCTGGAAATATACGGCAGTTCTTACCAATGCGTGCACCATCCATGATGGTAACATTTGGGCCAATCCAAGTACCATCGCCAATAACTACATCGCCTGCAATGTATGAGAATGGGTTAATGGTTACATCCTTGCCAATTTTGGCATCGGGATGAATAAATGCGTTACTATGCTGTGTCATTATTCTTTATTCTTTATCCTTTAACTTTAGTTATTTGAGCCATGAGAATTCCTTCCATAACCAATTGATCGCCCACAAAAGCCTGTCCGGTCATATTGGCAATTCCCCTGCGAATGGGTTCGTTGAGGAAGCATTTAAAAAGAATTGTATCGCCCGGAACAACTTTTCGTTTAAAACGAACCTGGTCAATCTTTAAAAAGTATGTTAAATAGTTCTCTGGATCGGGAACAGTATTGAGCACAAGAATACCCCCGGTTTGTGCCATTGCTTCAACCTGAAGCACACCGGGCATAACCGGTTCATCGGGGAAATGTCCCACAAAAAAGGCCTCGTTCATGGTAACATTCTTCATGCCCACCACGGTGGTGCCATCCATGTAAATAATCTTGTCGATTAAAAGGAATGGAGGGCGATGAGGGAGTATCTTCATAATCTGGTTCACATCCATTAAAGGGGGCTTTTTGGGATCGTACACGGGGGCAAGAGGTTTTAAACGCTCCTGCTTATAATGTTTCCTGAGAACTTTTGCAAACTCAGTATTGGCCTTGTGTCCGGGACGCATGGCAATAATTTTCCCTTTAATGCGAGCCCCAACAAGGGCAAAGTCGCCAACCATATCGAGCAGCTTATGGCGTGCCGGTTCATTATCGAAATGCAAATCGAGATTATTCAAAATCCCCTCAGGCTTAACGGCAATGTGAGGCTTGTTAAATAAATCGGCAATCCTGTCAAGCTCATCCTGAGGGACCTTGTGCTCCATAATAACTATGGCGTTCTCCAAATCGCCACCTTTAATAAGATTGTGCTTTAAAAGCACCTCAAGTTCATGGAAGAACACAAAGGTACGGCAAGGCGATATCTGTTCAGGGAATTCCTCAATTGAGTTCATCTTGGCATACTGGTGGCCAAGCACTCTTGAATTGTAATCGACCATTACATCGATGCTCAGCTTATCGTCGGGGTAAATGATTATTTCGATGTTGTTTTTTTCATCAGTGTAAACCATTTTCTCCTTAATGCAAAGATAGTTCCGCTCAGCACCCTGTTCAACTGTTCCTACCCTGACAATAGCCTCAACAAAATACTTGGAACTGCCATCCATTATTGGCATTTCGGGTCCATTAACCTGCACCAATGTGTTATCAATCCCCATACCGTAAAGGGCAGCCATCATGTGTTCAATTGTGCTAACCTTGGCGTTCTTAACCGCAATGGTGGTTCCCCTTGAGGAGTTAATAACGTTATCGGCAACCGCTTCAATCTTAGGTTGCCCATCCAAATCGGTACGCTGGAATATGATACCGGTGTTAACCTCTGCCGGCAGTATTGATACCTCAACCTCGGCTCCAGTATGTAATCCCTTGCCCGTTAAGGTAACCGCCTGTGCTATAGTTCTTTGTTTATCTGCCATTTTGTTTAAAATTTCAGTTAAACGCCAAAAAGGCGCGATGAGCGCCTTTGCATAAAGTTATTTATTAAGTTTTGATCGCAACTCATCCACTACCTGCTCCAGCTCATGAATTTTATTCATCAGCTCAGGTAAATTCTTATATACAGCCATTGAGCGGCGTTGTTTGCCAATTTCATTGGCAGGGCTTCCTAAAACTATTGCTCCGGGTTTTTTGATATCGCCTGATATCCCAGCCTGTGCTCCAGCTTTAACCCCATCGGCAATTTTAACATGAGGGCTCACTCCAACCTGACCGCCAAACATGCAGTTTTTGCCAATCTTGGTGGAGCCGGCAACCCCTGTTTGGGCAGCCATAACAGTATTTTCGCCAACCTCAACGTTGTGGGCAATGTGCACATGGTCATCAATTTTAACCCCTTTACGTAGTATTGTCGAACCCATGGTGGCCCTGTCAACTGTTGCATTGGCACCTATTTCAACATAATCCTCAATTATCACATTGCCAATTTGTGGAATTTTCTTGTAGTTGGTTTCCTCGCTCGATGCAAATCCGAAACCATCGGCGCCAATAATAGCACCACTGTGGATTATACAGTTGCTGCCAATAACACACTCCTCGTAGATCACCACACCCGGGTATAGAATTGTATTATCGCCAACCTTTACCTTGGGGCCAATGTAAACCTGTGGATATACCTTCACATTGTTACCCAATACAGCCCCTTCCGATATATAGCTAAAGGCCCCTACGTAAGGGTCTTTCCCAATTTGGGCCGACTTGTGTATAAACGATGGCTCCTCAATTCGGCTCTTGGGTTGTTTTGACTGAGCATACATGTTCAAAAGCGATGCAAAAGCCTCGTAAGCATTGTTAACCCTGACAAGTGTGGTTTCAATGGGTTGTTCGGGAACAAAATCGTTATTTACCAGGACAATGGATGCCCTGGTGGTGTATAGGTAAGGTATGTATTTCGGATTGGCCAGGAAAGCAAGCGAGCCAGGAAATCCCTCCTCAATTTTAGCCACTGTATGCACCTTCACGTTGGGATCGCCATCAACAGTGCCTCCCAAAAAGTCAGCTATTAGTTTTGCTGTAAATTCCATATTATATTATTGTAAACAATTTGCAAAACTAATTAATTAAATCTAAATGCCCCTAAGGTGTTTAGGGTAACAAATAAAAAATTTTTTAGTTTCATCGGATAACGCCCTAGCATTGAGCATATCCGAAGCAATGGCTATATCAATCAGCATGCCGTTGTTGTAAAGTATTTGAATGGCCTCTTCTCCTGGCTTATAGGCATTAATGCTAATGGAATCACTGAAAACAAAGTAGTTGTAGGAATCAGCTAAATCGACATGCTGCCTTTTAAATTCTGCCACCAAGCGGTTTAGCCTTTTGCTTTCGAAACCAGTGCTGTTCAACTCAACGCTTGGTAAGCGGCGATTAACAATCATAGTGGCAAGGTGCGATAGGGTTTTATCGCTATGATGCATCCATTGCTTAGCCGCAACCATAATATCATTATCGTCAATGGAAGCAAAGTGCTGAAGGGGCATAGGGGCTTGTATAGTGGAAAAATCGGGAAAAAAATCGGCTATGGTTAAATTGCTTTTTAGCAAAAACAATAATGCCCCATTGCAGTAGATATCAATGCCCTTCGACGCCAATTCTTTGGCACGTTCAAGTAATTTAATTAGCACTTGCTCAGCAGCCACAACAGTTTTATGAAGGTAAACTTGCCAGTACATGAGCCTACGGGCAATCAGAAATTTTTCGATGGAATAAATACCTTTAGCCTCAACCACCAAGGTGTCGTTAACTACGTTTAACATCTTAATGATACGTTCCGTACCGATTATTCCCTCAGAAACGCCAGTGAAAAAGCTGTCGCGCTTGAGGTAATCCATGCGGTCCATGTCTAGCTGGCCTGAAATAAGTTGATGCAGGAAGTGACGTGGATACTTATCTTCGAATATTTCAATGGCTAGTGAAAGTTTACCATCAAACTCCTTGTTAAGCTGATACAAAAAGCATCGGCTTAAGAGTTCATGGCTTATATCGTTTGCAATAACATGCTCCAGGGCATGGGAGAAAGGGCCATGGCCAATATCGTGTAGCAGAATTGCTACGGCAGCGGCCTCGGCCTCGGTGTCGGAAATGTCGAGCCCCTTGCTGCGGAGAGTTTCAATAGCAAGGTCGAGTAAATGCATTGCACCAATGCAGTGCTGAAAGCGGGAGTGAACGGCACCGGGATAAACCAGGTAACTCAGCCCGAGCTGTTTTATGTTGCGTAAACGCTGAAAGTAGGGATGCTCAATTAAATCAAATATAAGAGGATGGCTTATGCTGATGAAGCCATGAACCGGATCGTTTACAATTTTTTTCTTGTTAGTTCCATTCATAAAAAACTATCACCCCGGAGGGGTGATATATTACTATACTAACTCAATAAGAATTAGCCTTTAATCTCTACCAAATTAAAATTTACCTTGTTTATCAAAGCTTTGTAATCGTTACCTGCAAAGTAAATATCCTCATCGTCCTCCTCAAAATACCAGTTAATGGTAACCTTTTTGCCAGTATCAACTGCAAATTTCTCAAACTTTTTCATGATATCAAAAATACGTTTTGAGGAGCTGGTGTTAAAGTACTCAAACTTAAGGTGTACAATTGTTTCAGGTTGAGGATTTGTTGCATATTCATCAATCCATCGCAGAATGGGTTGGTAGAAGTCGATTACATTTTCCGGAATCGAACGTCCCTCCATGCGAATAACACCAGTATCGGGATCAAAGTTCACGTATGGTGTTGTTGCTGTTTCTCTCAACTCGTACTTTTGCATAACCAAAAGTTTTATCACTAAAAAAACAAATATGCAAAAAAATTAGATACTACGAAAATTCTTGTAAAATTTGGTACTCATCGCCATGGCCATTTCTAACTATAGCATCCCAGTACCTATATGAAATAATAGCCTCAGTGCCAGTTTTCTTACTTCGGATTTTAACCTTTTTGAAGCGTTCCTTTTCCACATCAACCTCAATAAACTCAAAAGGAAGATCAAAAATTGATGCAAAATCATGACCTAACTGAAGAATGGCGTCGTCTTCAATTTCATGTCGCCACTTTACCAATACCTGAGATTTACTGCCATGAATCTCTTCAAGTTTACGAAAAATTTCACTGATGTACTTATTTGAGCTGCTGTTAGAATACTCTAAAAAGATAATCACCTGAGTGTTTGGCGCATGTTTTTGGCAGTAACCTTCAACCCACTCTAAAAGGGGTTGCCAAAAGGTAAAAGGATCTTCGGTAATTGAACGACCTTCTATTTCGAGAATTCCCTCATCGGAAAAATTTACGTACGGACAATCCTGGGTTTTTTCAATAAGTATTCCCATTCTTTAGTTTTTTACCATGCCAATCAAGTACTACTGTCAAAAGTATAAAAAAAAAGAACTAAAGCAAGTGCATTTTCTTATTACCTGCTTTTTTTACATTAGGTTAAATGCCCCTGATAAAGCTAACAATTGCCCTAATGGTAAATAACTTTAGTCCGAAGATTACAAGAATGCTTAATGCAAGGGTTGCTAAAAACCCGTTTAGGTTACTGCCTATGATGTATTGAATTATCAATCCCAACACTGTGTAAATTACTATGAATAAAGACATTTTTAGCACCGATGCTTTTCTAATAACCTTCGCCTCATTACGCGTAAAGAAAAAGGCTTGCAATAATGATGCCATTGCGTTTGCTACAAGGTTGGCCATGGCTGCACCTATCACACCAAAACGTGGTACAAGAACAAGCATGGCCACAAGGCTTATAATTACAGCACTCAGCGATATTCTACACAGCAACCAAATTTTGCCCATAGCTGTTAGAGCAGTCCCGAAAAGGTATGATAATCCCACGGAAACAAAAGAACCCATCAGAAAAACCAATGCTTTGGCCGACACATCGATATGCTCATGGTATAGAATGCTCACTATCGAACGATTATAAATCATAGTTGGAACTGCAATGGTAACTACAGGAATAAGAATAAGATAAAACGAAAAGTTAAATAATTCCGTAATATCTTCCTGGTTGCTCATCATTCGAGAGAAAATAGGTAGCATTAGTGCAGCAAACAGGTATGAGTACATGTTGAATGCATCAAATAACCTAAATGCCTGAGCATAAATGCCAGCCGACACTGCTCCATCAGTACATAGCCGTTCAACCATTACTGTATCGAGTCTGCCGTAGAGTGTCATTAACAGAACCAGCACGGCGAATGGTAATCCCTTTTTAATCAGCGCTACAATAGTAATCCAGTCAAACTCCTGGTAAATTGCAATGCTATATTTCCCTTGAAGCAACCAAATGGCAATAAATATTGCAACCACATAGGCCAAGGTTTGAGATAAAGCAAATGCCTCAACCGTTAACTGTATTTTAAGATTACCCCATAAAAGTAATGACACCAGAACAATAACAATTACTTTATCCATAACACTTAGCACGCTGTCGGCCTTAAAAAATTGTAAGCCATTAAGGTTTGATCGGATAAAAAGTAATAGCGATGCTAAAAATTGGTTGAGTGTTAGCGCGGCTAAAAGGACTATATGTCTTTTCCCAAAACCCAACGATACCCCAATACCCATTGTAACTATAAAATACACAATTGCCAACACCAATTTGATTACCAGCACATTTGCAAACTGCTGCGACACCAACTGGGGGTTGTAACTAATTTCGCGGTTATTGAAATTGGTTATACCAAGATCGAGTAAAAAATTGAAAAGAAGAGAGAAATTAAAGAGCGCAAAGTAAAAACCATACTCTTGGGCACCAAGTACAATTTGCACATTCCTATCAATGGCAAATATCCAAAGCGGTTTTACTACCACATTCAAAAGCAAAAGGAAAATTAAATTGGTGGCAAATAATTTTCTCATTTATAGCAACTATAGTAGCGCAAGATATTTTAAATGTGGCAAAATGCGATACGCAAAGCTCAAAAACATCAGTTTTTGTTAAAAAAAATTAATAGCATTTTGTTATTTACGTTAACTTAACTATATTTGCACTCACAAAATGAATTGCGGGGTGGAGCAGTTGGTAGCTCGTTGGGCTCATAACCCAAAGGTCGCAGGTTCGAGTCCTGCCCCCGCTACAAAGATGTAAACCCCGCCTTGCGCGGGGTTTTATGTTTTTACCCTCACTTAACCGCTAAATCCAGTTTTTTACCGCATAGTCCCCTGTTAATTTTTTCAATCGCAGGTTCGAGTTCCCGCTTCGCAGGACTGGCTCTGACACCGCTACTTAATACCACCCATAATGCGTGGTTTCCTTTTCCTTCTAAACTATCTGACTACCCTCATATTTTCTACAAATTCCTTTCCTTAATCTTAGTTAAGCAAAAGTTACTTTTAAGTGATTGATTTGCATTTAAAGAATCTCACCAATAAAAATAGAGTGTTTATAATCAAATTAGTTCACACAACCAACTCTTTATGATTGTTTATCAAATACTTGAAAACAAACTTAACAATGCATAAAGTATGAACTAACTTGTTGAACCAAACTTAACCAAACCAAACCATGAAAAAACTACTATTCATGCTTATTATGCTTGCCTGTCAAACATTATATGCACAGGAGGGCGTTACCATCAAGTTCATTAGGCCTTCGAAATTTCAAGGGTTAGCTGCTTAAGTATGTATGATTATTAACGATAATGAGTACATACTAAAAAACGGCAGCGAAATTTCAGTTATTGTTCCTCACGATTACAGCAAGCCTTTACTTATTGAAGCCTCTGCTGGTGGTGCCCGTCAATCGTACCGACTGAGGGCAATTCCCAGCGAGAAGTATGTATTTGAAACTGGCTTTGAGTTCAAAGAGATTTACCTGAAACTCCTTGAGGGGAAAGAGCTTGCAGTAGGAGAAGTGGTACATAAAGCAGATACTGCAAAAGCAGGGGGTGAAACCACTCTAAAGGTTGATAAAGACGGGCGAGCAGTAGGGTTTACCATTGAGCAAATTGATGAGTCGGAAGCCACAAGGCAGGAGTGGTTGGCAAGAAGTGGAAAAATTAAAAACCGAGTCGGTTCTGCTTACTGGCACCTATTTTAGCATGGATTTGAAAGACTTCGATACCCGGATTGATGGTTATGGCGGAGGTGTTTCTCTTGCAACTAATTAGCTTAACCTTAAAATACCTGAGTATAAGACTGGCATTTCTACATGGAACAGCTTCAATTATGGGTGGGGAATAGATATGCTGCTTTACCATTACAAATTGGATGTGAATATTTCAGGTGGGGGTAGCATGGATATGTCAGTACTTACACTATCTTACCCTATTGCAGCAAATTTAGGTTGGACTTTTGGTATTGGTAAATTTCTTGACCCCGGAAACTGGAAAGGGGTAGCACTAACGTTCAAGTACCGACCATCGCTCACCCTAAATATAGTTTCAACAACTTTAACCAGTAAATATCCGGCCCCACTTAACACCACACAAACCGAGTATAACAGCGATACCAATGCCAGTTTTAACCTTGTTGGTTTTGGAGTAGATTTTGAGTTTTCAGATTTCACTGCAACCATGAATAAGTTGGCTCCCTTGCCTAAAACCAAATTTTCTTTCTTTGTTATTCCCCCTGTAGGCGATACGCCAATTTTTATTTCAATAAGCTTAGGTATTTCATGGTACTCAAGGTAATTTGAGTAAATAATATAAGAAACAGTCGAACCAATGTTCGGCCTTTTTTATGACATTCTAAAAGCCAACGATATATTTAACCGAGATTAATCAATAGAAACACAAGGAATATGTACACGCCTTGTTTCTATTGACTTATGGGAGGTAACCCCGACTCATCAAAATCTTTCATTACGAACTTTCGGAATGTTTAGATTTTGTTAGTCGATTCGTCAATAGGTCTTTTCAATAGTCGGATTTGGGTTCAATTATGGAAATAATTTTTCTTTAACTTTGGTTGTCAAACACTACCGAATGTTTCAAAGAATACAAAATAGTAATTACTGGATAAAGCCAAAGCTAATTGTCAGTTTTTTGCTGATAGTTATTTTTTCTGTTACTGCAATTGTTATGACCTACCAAGCAGTTAGCGACCTAAAAACTACCCGCCAGAGTTTTGGGCTTCCCGGACAAAAAATTACTGTTCTGAACAGGTTGCTTGCATCAATTTATACTGAGGATAGCGATTTTAGGATGTATGTACTGACCTCAAATGACGATTACCTTAAAACCTACAATAATAATCATCAAAAAGTTACTGCTGCAATAAAATCGCTTCAAAAACTGGCATACAGCAACCAATCGCAGCTAAACTCAATAAAAAAGATTGAAAAGCTACTTCAGAACAAAAGGGAAATTGAGGGTGAAATACTACAAATGCGACAAAGTATTAATACCAGCATTTTTTACGATAGGGCAATGCAACGAATTGCCCGGGCAGGATCGGAAACCCAGCGTTACCATGAGATTTACAAGCAAAAAACAGTAACCCAAGTAATGCGTGATACCGTAATCTACAAAAAGGTAAGCAATGAATCGATGGCCGCCAGGATAAAACGATTCTTCCTGGGACCAGAAAGAATTGACACTATTGCTACCGATACCCTTGTCGAATTTACGTACGATACCATACCTCACATCACCTACATATCGGACTCAATCATTCAACGGCTTTTGCTAATACTGGACAATATCAGGGATGATCAGCAGAATCAGCTTAGGCTTATCGACGAAAAGGAAAAAGAGTTGCTTAACAGGAATAGAGCCATCCTGAATCAGGTTCAGCTGATTGTTACGAGTATTGAAAAACAGGAGCAAGCTGAAGCTGTAAGCCAGGCACTATCGGTACACGAAGTCTTGGCCAAAAACCTTCTTGTAATTTTCCTGCTTGGAACCATAACGTTTATTGTGCTGGTTATACTTATAGCAATTATAATGAGGGATATATCGCGCAACACTACATACAACGCTCAACTCATTGAGGCAAAACAGTATGCTGAAAATCTTTTGCGTTTGAAAGAACAATTTCTGGCTAACATGAGTCACGAAATTCGTTCACCATTAAGTGCAATTGTTGGGGTTTCGCGCCAGCTATCAAAAACTGAACTGAATGGTAAGCAAAAGGAGTACGTTGATGTGCTTAATAGCTCATCGAACCACCTGATGGCTGTTATTAACGATATACTGGACTACTCAAAACTAGCCACTGGTAAGTTACGATTAGAAAGCAAAGAGTTTTCGCCACGCGAAGTGGTAAACGACACGGTTAAACTTTTTGAGGTAAGGGCTGGTGAAAAAGGGTTACAATTACTTTCAAGTATCGACCAGTCGATTCCACAAAGTGTTATTGGCGACGACTTTAGGTTAAGGCAGGTGCTTATAAACTTGCTGAGTAATGCCATTAAGTTCACCAATCAAGGTAGCATTATTGTATCGGCTGCTGTGCTTCGAAAAACCGATGAATCGGTTAAAATTCAATTCACTGTTGCCGATACTGGTATTGGCATCTCTCCTGAAATGCAATCGCAGGTATTCGAGGAATTCACCCAAGCCGATGGCGGAATATCACGCAAGTTTGGTGGGACAGGACTGGGGTTAACCATTGTAAAGAAACTTGTTGAGTTACAGGGCGGTGAAATATCGCTTACCAGCGAACCAAATGAAGGCACTATAATCAGGGTGGTAATCCCTTATAGCACCAGAGTAACCCAAGCAGTTGACTCAGAACAAGAAAACCATTATGCGATAAAAGCAGGAACAACTATTTTAATCATTGATGATGATGAGGTTAACCGGCTTATCATTCCCGAAATAGCCAAAAATATAGGTTTACAGGTTGATGCCATAGGCGAAGCCAGGCAAGTGCTCGAACAGTTAAACACTAAAAGATACGACGCAGTGATAACCGACATACAAATGCCGGAGGTTTCGGGCTACGAGGTTGTTCAACTCATCGAAAATGCCGGCTATTCCATTCCGGTTTTTGCCATTACGGCAAACGATATGGTTGATAACCCTGAACACTTCAGCAACTTGGGTTTCTCAGGATATCTAATTAAACCCTTTACCGAGAATGACCTTTTGCGACTGCTTAGCCCTGTTATAGGTGTCAAAACAAAAGAGTTAACACTTAAAAAGGGCAAAACTGATGGTTCTGATAAATTCGATATTGATGAGCTATACAGGTTTACCGGGGGGAATAAGAAGGCAGTTAAACTGATTCTGGAATCGCTACTTGAAAACACCCGAAAGAACATTGAGGAGTTAAATCAACATGTCAAAAGTAGGAATTTAGTGAAGGCTTCAGCGGTAGCCCATAAAATGAAATCGGCTTTTAACCAGTTCAGGGTTTACGACATAGCAGGCATACTACAGCGAATTGAAACACTGCCCCCCGACAAGCACAAGGCAGCAACGCTATACACAGAGAGACTAAACCGAAGAGTGAGGAGTTTTATAGTTGAGCTGCAGGGTCAAATTGACAACTTATTGAGCTAAACAATCCGCACTCCCATAACAACAACATCGTCGATTCTTGGGGTATTCCCATGCCAGTTCTTTAGCGTTTCATCTAGAATTTGGCGCTGTTCATTCATAGGTTTATGATGAATTTCAAGAAGCAGCTCCTTAAAGTGTTTTATCATAAACTTACGGCCATCTTCACCTCTAAATTGATCGACGTAGCCGTCGGAGAAGATATAAATGACATCCCCTTTCTGAATTTTCATAACATTGTTGGTAAACGATAGTTCCCCGCGTAAATGAATGCCTATAGGCATTTTATCGCCTTTAATATGTGTCAGCTCGTTGTTGCGAATCAGAATAAGCGGATTGTTTGCCCCAGCAAACTGAAGGGTTTGGGTTTCCTCATCAATAATGTATATGGCAATGTCCATACCATCCTTACTGCCACCTACCTCATCGGTTTGATGCAGTGCAGTTATCACCAATGTTCTTAGTTCATTGAGTACCTCATTAGCTTTTAGTTCTGCCTTAGAGCCAATGATCTGGGTAAGAAATGAAATACCCAGCATACTCATAAAACCGCCAGGAACACCATGCCCGGTACAATCGGCAACCACTGAAACCTTTAACTTGCCTACCTGGGTGATGTAGTAGAAATCGCCGCTAACAATATCGCGAGGCAAGTAAAGGATAAAGTTTTCAGGGAAAATTCTATTAATCTGATCATTAGGGGTAAGCAAAGCCGATTGAATACGGCTGGCATACTGAATACTGCTGGTTATCTCCTCGTTCTGGGAGGCAATCTTTTCCTTTTGCTGTTCGATCTCTTCCTTTTGGGCAACAACCTCAGCTGTTCGCTCACGAACAATTTGCTCAAGGCGCTCTTTTTCGGCAATTAGTCGGCGGGTGTTCCACTTTACTATTCCCCAAACCAAGAATACAAAGAGGATAAAGTAAAGCATGAATGCCCAAATAGTTCGGTACCATGGCGGACGAATCTCGAAGGAATAGGTTGCCTCAACGCTTTCGTCACCATAAATATTTTTAGCTTTTACATGGAAAGTATATTTGCCCTCGCTAAGGTTAGTATAGGTGGCCCCGGCGCGTTTATCCCAGGGGCTCCATGTCGTTTCGTCAGAACCTTCAAGGTAATGGCTATAAACTAAATCCTCCTCACGTTCAAAGTATGGAGCTGCAAAAGTAAACACCATGGCATTAAAATGGTAATCCAGTCGTGGCATTTGGTAAGGTTGTTGCTCTAACGATAGTTTTCGAGCCGAGGAATCCCCTTGAGTATAAAAGGCTCCACCGAACAATAATGAATCCTTTGATACCACTTTGCGAATTACGGCACGGAATGGAGCGTTAAAGCTTCGTTTTACATGAGGATTGTAAACGTAAAGTTCTTTTGACATGCCAATCCAAAGGGTGCCATCGGGATCGGCAAATATGGCATCGGACCACTTGTTGGGTAGTCTTCTAAGATCGCGGCTTTGGCTTATCCAGTTTCCGCTTGAATCCTTTACAATGCGTTCAATCCAGCTTTTATTGTTGCTATCGTATGAAAGGAATGCCCAACCATTGGGTAGTTTGGCAGCCTTATAGAAACCTGAACGGTTAGCTAAATTACTACCCACTAAGCCACCGGGTTCAAATTGGTTGTTGAGGTAGTCAAAATGGTAAACCCCATTTGCCGTTAGGATATAAAGTGAATCGTTACTGATTAAAAGATTAATGTATTGGAGGTTTTTAAAGCCTTGTATACTTTCCTTCCCGAATTGCCAAACTCTTTTAAAATCATGGGTTACCATATAAACACCCGACGAACTTGTTGCAAGCCAGAGGTTTCCTTTACTATCCTCTACAATTGAACGAATTTCAAAACGAATTGAATCGCGAAATAGGTTATCAGTAAATTTCCATTCACCGTTTGCCCAATCCATAAACGCAACACCTGAATCTAGCCCTATGTACAATCTCCCTGGCTTATTAATGGAAGGGAACAATGTAAAGCATTTATGCTGTATCTGCTGCGATAATCCAAGACGCTCAATTAGAGGAGTGCTAATATTTATGGCTTTACTGCCCTTTATCTCAAAAATACCATCGGTGTAGCTACCGGCAAGTAGCATTTGAGGTGAATGGGGTGGCGAAAAAACTGAGAGTGCCCATACATTTCCTTTAATACCCTTAACCGGATTGAACTTGGGAATCCCATTGCTATCGTAGGTTAGGTAGTAAACCCCATTAAAAGTAGCAACGTAAATAGTGTTATTAAATCGAACAATGTCAACAATAATTTCCGACAGGCCACTCTCAGGCCCGAATTTTCCCATGGCAGAGTTTAACTCAACCTTGGCTATGCCGCCATCGTATAGTGTAGCCCACAGGGGAGCATCGCCATTTTGAAACACTTCGGATACCTGTCCGGCATGCATTCCAATTTCCTTATTTACCAAGGCAATTGATTTCATATCAGGCGACAACTCTACAACCCCAAGCCAGTCAGATTGAACAACACCAATGGCTATATTCCCATCATTGAGTTTAATGGCACTGTAGGGAATTGCAGACTCATTGGTCATTCTATTGGCAAGCCGGGTAGGAGTATCAACACTCTCTACCTTGCCATTTGAGTAGGTGTAAAAACCATTATCTGTAAATAGTAGGATTGTGTTTGAGCTTAAGCCTACTATTGAAAATACATTTTTTTGAATGAAAGCATGTCCCTCGGGAAGAAAAATTAAGGTGGAATCATTAATAAAAGTTCTTAAACCCTTAAGATAGCTGTTGACATAGTACCTATTATTAGCCTCCAGGGTAAAAAAATTAGCGTATTCCGATTGCTTCCCCAGCGATAAGGATTTAACAGTTTTGCCATTGTAAATAAAAACATACGAAAGCGAACAGAAGTACACCTTACCATCGTGCCAGTAAGTTTTATAGATATATGAGAGATGACTACGAATACTATCAGGGACTAAATTGACAAGTGAGGTGTAATTAAGATTACCGTAAACATCGGGTTTAAGATAACCAAACTCGCCAATTGAACCAACGTATATAACCCCATCATCGCCCTTGCAGAGTGAACGTACCGATTTGTTTTCGGGAACTGGTATGATAGTCCAGGTTTTTCCATCATACTCCAGAATGCCGTTGTCGTTTGTGCCAAAGTACATTACCCCTCTGTTGTCCTGGGTTGCACACCAAACCTGCTCATTCCCGCCATAAATCTCCGGGGTATAGTTAGTAATAAGCGGATTGCCAAATCTGTTGAATGTCTGGGCATTCGCCTGAAAAACCATTAATGCAAAAAAAGCAAGAAACAGTAACTTTTTCATGACAAACCGCTAGTTTTTTTAATTCGTAAATATATTAAAAAAACGATCAGTCAGCCAGCATTTTTTGATAAAAGCCAATTGAAAAAATTTCAATAAATAACAATCTATAGCAGAACAAAGATAAGATTAAAAAAAGGCCGGTATAGTACCGGCTTTTCTGTACAAAAAGTAATAGCTATAGCTTTATAAGTTTCTTTAAAGCCTCAACTTCGGCTTTTAGTATCTCAATCTCCTTTTGTTGTTGAATGATTTGCAACTGAAGATTCTCAACGGCTTCAACCGTTTCGAACTGCACGCGGGTGAGGTTAATGCCATCCTTTTCGTCTGAGGCTTTGGTTGGCCTAAGTAAATGTCCATTTACGCGGATGAAACGCTCAACTGATAAAGGATCGTAAAATTGATTGTAATCTAGGTTAAAAACAAAATCATGCTTTGTGTAGGTTGATGTTCCTGTACTATCATAAATGCTGCCAGTAACAGGAAGGGCGCATCAGCCAAAGTTCTTAACTAAATCAACGAAATACCATTTGAACCAGGCTGCCCCTGTGGACCCTGTAATCCTATAGACCCTTGGGAGCCAATTAGTCCTATCTCGCCGTCTTGAGCAATAATTTTTCAGAAATCGCCGTCCTAGATTTATGATTTTTTGTAGTAGTGTAATAGTAAGCGTCATTTAAATTAGGTGCAATTGGTTCATTATCAAATGAACCCAACCAAATAAGTGAAATGCCATCTAACCCAGGTACTCCCGATTCGCCCTTTGGCCCTAAAGGCCCCTGGTCGTCCTGAGCACCTTGAATTCCAGGCAAACCATTCAGTGCCAATATTTCGCATGAATCGCCATCCCCAATGAATGAAGCCATGTTCATAGTATTGTAGTATGCCTCATTTCAAGATGGGAAGGCAGGAGGATTTGGTAATACCAGACCATTTCATCGATATACCATCGGATGCAAATAACGCATGAAGGACCGATAACAATCGCTGTATTCCCATGATAGTAAATCCTGCAGCATCCTCAGGCATTATTTCAACTTTTAAGTAGATATCGGCACTTTCCTATGGAATCTCTGAAAAATTTCCTTGAATAATATCGCCTAAACCTATTGGAATGTTTACATTGCCCAGCCCATTTGTGACTGAAATCTTACACTCTGGGTAGTAAACTGTGTAGGCATCATTATTTGTTAGGCTAAATCAAAAATTACTTGTGGGTTTACTAAACCTTCTCCACAAGAGTTTTTTATTACACCTTGATAATTGAATGCCCTTAGAAATTGAGACATTGCGCTAAAAGTTATCAGGAATGATAACTATACCATTGAAATATTTTTAATGGCTAAAAGTTTTGGTTAGGCTTTTAAAGGCTATAAAAAGGGGAAGTTACTCCTTTACCAGCTTGACAATCCGATTCAGATTATCCTTCTCCAATGTTACTTTTATCAGATAAATGCCTGAACGTATCTCCGATAAATTTAACTCAGCGGGTACCGATTGCTCAACATTCATCACCTTTGAAATAACCTTGCGTCCAGTTATATCATATAAATCAAATGTTGCTTTACCGCTCGCAATGGGTATTTCAAATTTAACCTTTACGTAATCCCTTGCCGGATTAGGGTATATGGTAATGTCATTTTGAGTAATTCCAAGTTTATCAACCGAAGTGGTAAACAAGTTTCCCTGCTGGAATCCTTGCGTTAAAATATAGTCTGTGGAAGATAGAGTTGTATACGCAACCTCGCCAAGTGTCCAACTAACTGATAAGCCTGCAACAGCATTTTCAAAATATCCACCACCAGAGGCAATTAACTGCATTGGTATGTCCTGCGACCAAGCCGTTAGGGTGAATAGCGATAAAATAGCAATGTAGATTTTCTTCATTTTGAATTATTTTAATTTGGTTAATGAGCAAGTTAATATTTAATAATGCCAAAGTCAATTTTTTTTCATTAATTTGAACTTTATTATTATCAAGGAACCACTTAAATTGTTAAACGTAAAACAATGAAAGAAAGAGCAGAAGCATTAAATAGGCAATTCGAGGGGAAGGACGCACTCAGCGTGCTACAGTGGTTTTTGAATGAATTTAAAGGTAGAATAGCGCTTAGCTCAAGCATGGGAGCGGAGGATCAGGTGCTAACCGATATGGTTATGAAAATTGACCCCGAAATTAGAATCTTTACACTCGATACTGGGCGATTATTTTACGAAACCTACGAGCTGATTGAACGCACGTCGCTTAGGTACAAAAAGAATATCGAAATTTTCTTTCCATCACCAGCCGAAGTTGAGAGAATGGTCACCGAAAAGGGGATTAATCTGTTTTACCAAAGTATTGAGAATAGGAAGGAGTGCTGTAGGGTTCGCAAAATAGAACCGCTAAAAAGGGCATTCCAGGGTTTAGATGTATGGATTTGCGGCCTACGCCGCAACCAGTCAGCTACCCGAACCGAGAACCAAATGGTTGAGTGGGATGAGGCTAATGGCCTTTTTAAGCTTAATCCACTTATTGATTGGAGCGAACAGAACGTTTGGGAGTATATTAAAGCAAAAGGAGTGCCCTACAACCCTTTGCACGATAAAGGCTTTCCAAGCATTGGTTGCCAACCTTGCACACGTGCTATTGAACCCGGCGAGGATATTAGGGCCGGCCGTTGGTGGTGGGAAAATCCCGAAACCAAGGAGTGCGGTTTACACAATCGGAAGAAATAAAAAAACTCATTTTCGGGGCTTTTTTGAGGTACCGAGCGGATTCGAACCGCTGTACGTGGTTTTGCAGACCAGTGCCTAACCTCTCGGCCACGGTACCCTTTGACATTGCAAAGTTACAAAAAAAAAGATTAATCCTGCAAATTTTTGTAGGCTTTCAACAGCGATTTCAAAATTAGCAATTTTTTCGTTGCCCCGTTAATGCCTTTCGCTAAAACACATAAAAAACCCACTCCATAATCCAATGGTAAAAAATTATAAATCAGGATGATGATGTACCTATAGGATAACCCTTTCTTTGTTAACCCAACTTGAGCATTTTACCTCCCTGCCCAAAAAAATAAACTTTTTTCAAGTATTTAAAATTTTAAAACACTGATAATCAATACCAACTTTTATAAAACCCGTTTGTAGTCCCCGAAGAGATTTACATGTTAAAAATAAGTTTTATTCTCTTGCAATATGTTTTAAATCGATTGTAAAAGCAGATAAAAAGACCGGCAAACGGTATAATTATTACCGCTTGTGCAAAAGTTCCCGTACTGGGAACAAGGTCAGGCACCGTTCTATAGTCAGCCTGGGCATGCTCAATGGCCTTCTCGCATATCAGGTAGTTGCAGCAATAAGGTATCAACTCAAAAACAAAGGGATACATCATGATTGCAAAAACATAGTTCGAATAATGAACACCCAAAAAGAAGTAGTTACAACCATGAAAAACAGTAAGGTAAAACAATACGAATTAAAAAATGCAGCGAGCCATCAGTTGAAGTAAAACGAATATATGATGCACTGAATTATAAAATGGTACCGTATTATAATTATATGAAAAAATCCGTAGTACCCGAAAACTGAAAACAAAGCTTATATCTAATTGATTAAGTGATGTTTACGATTTTTACTAACAAGTTGGGCTAAGATCTAACTTCTATTTGAAAGCAATAGTGGGTTTATACCCTGTTTTAAAAAAAATACCCCGGTAGAAAAACTATCGGGGGTATTTCTCAGGAATTTATATGACCTAATTTTACTTCCCAAAGGTATTAGGTATGTGGTACTGCGGCCCAGTTTCGGGGATTTTCCATACGTTAACCGATTGCCCTGCCCCCACAATATTACCAATCACGCCGTTGTTGTCTGTCATTGAGGTTACAGTGTAGGTAAATACATTGGGTAAATCGGGTGCACTCCATACAGGAGGATCTGGTATGGTAAAGTTAAACGTGTAGGGCCCAGTGCCCTCCAGGGTGCCATCTGTGGTACTACTCCAACTTTCTCCGTAGTTGTTTTCAACAGTAAATGTGAAGGGGGGCGAACCGTTAAAAGTTATCTCAAGGGTAACCTCCTGCCCTTCGCAAATAGTGGCATCGGTAAGCAGGTTAGTTATCTCGGCGAAAACCCCCACGCAAAGCAAAATCTCGGCAGTGCCGTTCATAACCGCTGTGCAAGCAGGGTGATCCGAATTGTGGACGTGTACCTCATAGGTTCCAACCTCGTCAATATCTGTAAACTCAAGAGGCGAACCCGTTCCTTCCAAAATACTAACATACCTATCCTCCTCAATAAAATAGAGCCTATAGGTAAAGCCAAGGTCGGATCCATCGAGACCAATGGTACCAGTAGCTGCACCACATATTTCACCGCCTCCTGTTACATTATAAATAGTGGGTTTGGGGTAAACAGAAACCGTGACCGAGTTGCCAAAGATATTGCCGTCGATATATTCCCCTGGTGAAACAACCGTTCTAACTGCGGTTAAGGTATATGTGGTGGTGCTTTCCGGGCTCAGGCTTTCGATTTCATACGGCGAGGTAGTAACCATAATCCAATCCGACTCAGTTGTGCCATCGGTGTATTTTATCTCCCATGGTGAGTTGCCCGTAAGGGCAACAAACAGGGAGGTAGTTTCTGATTCGCATATGCTGTGGCTAATCGAGGTAAACGAGGCCGTTGGAATGGTTATTGGCTCAACCGAAGCCAATGTGAAATACTGGTTGGTTCCATCAAACGGTATTGCCGAGCCAGTGCGTATGGTGGCATCATCTATTGCCGAGCCCGAAATCGATGGTGTACCGCCCACTATTTCCCATTTGCTAGTAGAGCCATTCCAACGAACAATTCTAAGGTTTTCTCTTTTTCCCCAACCAAGGGCAGCGGCCACGTCGCTGGTGCCGGTAAGGGTGAACTCAACATAGGCAGAACCTCCACTTGGCCCGTTCAGTGTCCAGTACTCGGATTGTGAGATGGTTTCGAGCGGTGCATCGTAGTTTACTGCATCGTAGTAACCAGCTCCCAGGTTAGAATCAAAGTATTCGGCTTTCCAATACTTGTTACCAACTCCATGGCTAATGTTAGATATGGTTGTTACTTTTTTCTTGCTATTTTTCCCAATGGGAAACTCTTGGCTAGAGCCATTAGCCTTATTAATCATGATGGGGCCATTCACAAAGCTAGATGCAGCAATCGAGAAAACTCCATAGGAAGCATTTGTTAACCTTAAAATATTTGTTTCGGTGGTTGTGATAGATGACGTGTTAAACAAAGCGAAATAGGTTCTGATATCAACTGGACCTAATAGTTCAACCGAAGAGTTGTTGTACAGATAAAAATTGTTAAACCTATTTCCAACAGCATTAAATGTTCCTTCCACTATTTGATTTGCCCCAAGAAAAGAGAATCTTTGATCCGTATACTCAGCTTTTAAATTCGCGCTGTTCGCTTTAAAAACATTTCCAGACACCAGTACATGTTTTCCTGCCACAGTATTCAACGTAGAGTTTTCTAATATTCTTAAATCACCACAAATTGTAATATGGTCATTGGGTGGTAATGTCTTTGTCCCGCTGCCCGTTATGGTTAGATTGTTATAACTGTAAATATTGGGCAGGGTATAACTCCCATCCCCCCCAAACTCCATGGTGCCCCCCGTACCGCAGGCCAGGAATGCTGAGTAGTCGCCAGGGTAGAGCTTATCGTTCACCATGGCCAGTGTGCCGGTACCCGATACAAAACCCAGGTGGTGCCCCACCTGCGTACCCACCTCTAACCGGCCAGTAATAATGGTTCGGTAGGAGCGAATACTGAACCTGTCCATGGCAACGGTATGCCCGGAGCGGATACGAACGATATGCCCCTGTGGACCACCATCGGGAACGGCACCACCACCTTCGCGCTGCCAAATGGTTTTATCGCTCCAGTTGCCCGAACTAACGGTGTAGAACACCGGCACGTTATCGGGGATACAGGCATCGGTTCCGGCAGTGTAGTCGCCGTTTAGGTTGCTAACCCCTCCGTAGGTGAATTCAATTCTTTTGTCGTTAACCAGCTCGTTGTTCAAGGGATCGGGAGCCACTTTAGTCCAGGAGTTGCCCTCCAGGCGAACGCGGTAGTAATCGGCCAGGGTACCCACCACGTCGGTGGGATCGAAATGGAAGTTTATTGACCCCACAAAACCGCTGATACCGCTGCTGGTCATATTCCAGTAGTATTGGAGCACATCACCACATTCGGCGGTCATGTGGGCTTGGTTTATTGGGTGAACCGATATGGTGCCTGCCGACGAGTTTTCTGTAATATCAAAGGTAACAGGGGTGTATTTTGCTTCTGTTCCACTTTTTACACCTATGGGTAGAGTAAAGTTTTGCGCGCCTGTAACTACTGACTTACTGATACCCAAATCTCCGAATCCTCCATCAGATATAATCATTTTAGTTGTACCAAAATCACTTCCGTTTACGTAGGCATCGTTACCTAGTGCCAACCTATGGTTTTGAATATTAAGTATTCCGTTGGTGAGCGTTAAATTCCTATTTAAGGTAATGCTATTAAGCAGCCTAACCTCCTCGGCAGGCTTATCTATCTCAACATTTCCAAACTGGCCAGTACCACTTATGGTTTGCAAATTGGTTCCGTTAAATAGCAATCCACCCATGCTAGGATTTGGGCTAGCGTGCGATGCGAAATTGCTAACATTTCCTTTAACCGTTATAGTGTTGCCACCATCATTAAGCTGTCCACTATTAAGATAGAGGTTGCCATTAACCTCAATGGGTGACGATGGTTGAAGAGTAACTGAAATTTCGGGCTCTACCACTAGATTGTTTACTACAACCCCACCATGTATCTCTTGCATTGCTGCAGAGGGAGAAGTGCTCACCCCTCGAAGTATCAATGAGTCAACATGGAAGTTAGCCTCTCCATTATTGTAGATATTTCGATTAACAGTAAGGCTTCGGTAGTCTCCATCAAATCCGGTGAAAGCACAACCCTCGGCAATGGTTAGGTTGCCTTTAACAACTAAACTCCTATCTTTTAACTGGGCGGTGGTACTACTTCCTGACACGACCAAGTTGCCAAGAGCTAATGCCGAATTAATCGATATTACACTAGATGCTGGAGTATCGGCATCACCAAGTTGCAATGTTGATTCATCGGCGCTGCCAACTCCAGGCTCCAGAATAACAGAGGGTACAGTAGCACTTGTTTGTGGGCGAACCACCGTGAGCGTACCTCCAGTGAAATCGAAACGACTGCTGTTATTGAGTATTTCAAAAGTTCCTCTATTACCAACAGGTGCATTATTTTTACCAACAATAACAGCACCTCCTGTTTGCTTGTAGCGTAGTATGCCCGAAGGGTTAGATGTTCCCCTACGCACTTGTGAACCTACAATTAATGCACCGCCGGTTACTTCAATTGCTGCATTCCCCGATGATGAGTACTCAATGTAGTTATTGCCATTACCTACTGCATCGTCCATATCAATGGTTCCGCCTTCTTCAACCCGCAACAGACCATCGAGCAGAATACCCGAATCGTCGCCGCTAACGTTAACCTTCCCTTGCTGCACCACCAAGCCTGAGGTAGAAGGGATATAGAAATCTCCACCTCCGGTGGAAAGGTCGATATCAATGTCGGGATGGTTTAGAACTAGCGTTCCGTTTTGGAGCTGGAGGGCTTTTTCATCAGTAGTTCCATTGGTGGGGCCGTTGAGGGTGAAGTTATTACTAATAGTAACCGTTGGGCTAGCTGTTGACCCTTTGTTTACAATCACCTTATATAAATTAGGGGTTGAAGCAACATTTAAATTTTTAAATTCTTGGTCGCTATCTCCTGTAAACTCAAGAATAACATTATTGCCTGTAGTGTTATCAGTAAATAGATCAACGGAGATGTTTGTGCCAAGATCATTAAAAATATCACCTCTTACAATTAACTTATGCTCCAAATTGCTTGGCGTTTCGTTTAAAACCGTTATTCTTCTAAGGCTATGAATATCAGGATCTCTTGTACCATAAAACCTTACCGCCCCTGCAGTAACTGTTCTCTCAACTCCTGTTGTATTATAGCTAAGTGTTCCTCCCAGGTATCCACCAATACGAAGTTCACCTCCAACAGTAATATCGCCATCGGCAGTAGTATTTAGTATAAAATTGGTATTTCCATCAATTGTAAAATTTCCTCTTACGGTAAATCCCTCTTGGAAAGTAACATTACCTCCACCTTCAATTCTGAGGTTTGGATAAAGTGTTGTATAACCGTTAGTAGTTAAATTGGATCTGATGAGATAGTTAAATACGCAGTTGCCTAAAGAGAAATCTGAGAAGTCGGCATTTACAGTAGGTAATGCACCATCGGTTCGAGCCATAAAAGTTCCCCAAGCTCCTGTAACTATACCTGCGTTAACTGTTGCTCCTTCCCACACCACTAGTCTACCTCCATCCATTCTAATTTCGGCACACTGAACATTTGTTCCACCAAAAATATTAATAGAATGAAAGCCTGGTGTACCATATTCGGTGTGATCACCTCGTCCTATCACGGCAATATCCCCTGCCTGAGGAAATCCATCGTTTGATGTTGCACCTCTATCTGGCTCTCCATGAGGGGTTTTTGACCAATATTGTGGGTCTGTCCAACTTGCGTCATACCAATCTGGCCAAGAGGGGAAATAGGAATAGTAAACAGTAATTTGTCCTTGGAAAAATTGTTTTACTGCGGTGGTAAACTCTCCTTCCTCGAGGATGAAAGGAGGTATGGGATTGCCATTGTCATCTTCCCCATAATTTATAAGGCGAGTATTTGTGTACGGCACGTTTGCTGGACCAACTGTACCATACTTGTCGTCGGCCTCACCATTGTCATCATTGGGGTATCGTTGTAAACCAATTACCTTACCTGCAACGTAGTTGTTGTGAGTCCAATTCCAATTAAAATCGTTACGGTGGGCTAAAAATCTATTTATCACAGTTGGTAAAGTTGAGAAATCGGAATGCCTTACTCTCCAATAGTACTCTAAATATCTGTCAGCTAATCCACCAGCAGAAACAAACATGGTTGATAACTGCCTAGGCACTGCATTTATTTGCACCTTACCTGCATCAACCACATTGCTAAAAGTTGGGTTTGCATAGGCGTAGCGGTTCACATTATCATCGGTATTATAAGTACCAATAGGGTACAAATACGTTCCATCGGCAGATATGGTTAAAGAGAGTCCGCCATCTCCGTGGTTTCCAGCCATACGGAATAGTTTAGTTGCAGAGTAATCATTAATATTATAAGAGGATAGTTGCCCTTCAACATCAAGATTATGGGTTCTTAAATCGAAAATTCCATTGGTTAGCGTTAAAGTACCAGTAACCGTTTGCTTTGCTGTAAGATAAGTAACCTCTACTTTGCCACCACTCTCATCGGGATGCACCTCATCAATTTCCAAATTCCCAAACACCCCAGTTCCATCACCCCCTATGGCGTGTTGGGTATTGATGGTTACGGAGGTTGTTGCTATACCACCACCTCCTGAAATGTTAACTGAGGGTGCAGCTGTGTAGCCACTTCCCGAATTGGTTACCAATATGCCAACTAGAGGTAAAGGGTTTTCGGTGGTAGGTGTGCCATTGAACAATGGTACTGCAGCGGCAGTTACTCCGAGGGGGGCAGATGATGGTGGGTCGTCAATAGTAATAGTGGGTATACTGGTGAAGTTGGTGCTGGATTCCACACTTATTGCACTTACAATACCCCTTTCTTTAAGAATAACTTTTCCGGTAGTATTGGTAATTGTACCCGAGTTGATTATGTTACCCCTAACGGTTACGTTCTTATCTGCGCAAGCAAGCGTGCCTGCCGTAATGGTTAGGTTGTTGTGTATGGTGATATCGCTACCCGATAGCGTTCCAGTTTGCCCCGGATTGTTTACCGTTAAGTTATGAAAATACTTGGTAGCGGCATCTGCATCGATATTTATGCTATAGCTTGATGTTGCGCCAGAGAATGTGGTGGTATTGCTAGCCGCTTGGTATGTTGAGCCCGCGCCAATGCTGTACCCCCCGCCAATGGTAACGTTTTGTCCTTTAGGATCAAAAGTGATATTATCTTCAATAGTCAATGTTCCTTTGGTTACCAAGGGCAATGCGGGTAAAACGGCTTGGTTGGCAGCAGAAGTTCCAACAATTCCGCCTTCTAGCACAAAGGTGCGGCTGCCTGTTCCTTCTCGCAATAAATTTACAGTGGGCAGTGGAGCACGTGAGGTAATTCGTGAAAGACCTGTGGTGTACGAAGTAAGATTTAGAGTTGCATTGGCACTCACATTCTGGTTAACGGGATGGGAGTTTATAAAAATTGAGCCACGAGCATTGGTGCCCCTAATGTTTAGGGTTCCGCCTGTTAGTGTGAACACGTTACCCTCGTACGACAGTGTAAATAGATAATAATTGCCCGAGGAGCCCCAAGCCTGATTAACATTTACTGTTCCGCCAGTTTGAATAAAGCCTCCAACATGTTGGGTGCCATAAACTGATGTTCTGAATTGGCCAAGGTTAACGGTACCTCCACTAACCTCTAAAACCCCATTTAGCCTTGTGGTTATTCCGCTATTTATTTTTGCATTTAAAACTCCATCGGAAACCTTTACTTTTCCATAAACCACCACGGCAGTTCCTGAGGGTTTTGTAACCTCACCGCCATCAACCCACAGTATGGCATTTTCGGATATGTTATAGTTTTCACTTCCATTTAAGCGAGGAACTGAAATATTTTCACCAACTCTAACAGTACCTGATAGAAGCGCAAATGCATTTGTGTTAGACTCTAGCTGTGCTATATCAGGATGACCTTGATTAGCAAACCCAAACAGGTTGAAATAGCTAGGATCGGTAGCCTCCATATGTAACTCGTAGGTGCTGGTTGATCCTTTATCAATCTTAATTCGGTAAAATTTGGATGGTCCCTCGAGCATTAAATGCTGATTACGGGTAGCACTAAGGAAGTTAACATCCACTATTCCATCGGTTGCTTCTGCCGTGTAATCAGGTGCTACGCGATTGGTAAACTCAACTACTCCGTGGTTTGTAAAATCGCCGTAGAGGTTGAGCTGATGACGGGCATTGGCATTGCCAGTTTTAATTGTCCCATTGGCGGAAACCTCCAGGTTCTCGTATATGGTTAGGGTTCTGTCAATTTCTGCTATGCCATCGCCAAAGTAGAATTCGCCCCTTGAAACGGTTAGCGATCCATTTATGGTATAATTTGCAAGAAGTGTTACCCTGTGGGCAGGATCGTCCATATTGATAATCATATTACGGAAAGTTCGAGGTGAGCTAAGCTCATAGCTTGTCGCTCCATA
>DSBV01000022.1 GCA_011045955.1 Bacteroidales bacterium
ACCTTTACCTGAAATACGCCCTCCTTGGAAGGTTCGGCGGAAATGCCATTAACGGTTACATCGTAAATTCCGCTTTCATCGGTAACCCTTGCCTTAACCATGGTAAACTCATCGGTGGTGGCGAGTTCCTCGCCAGTAGCCAATGAGCGCAAACGCTTATCGTCCATCCCAATGGACGACTGTGCGTAGGGGCGACCGCGGGTTGCCTCTTTGCCAACAAGTGGAATGTTAGCTGGTGAAATAAGTTCAATGACTGGTGGGTTATTATCAACCACCATTACTTTGCGAATGGTAAAATGCTGAGGCGATGAGGCTATTTGCAGCTTTTTGGTTTGCTCAACCCGCATACCAGCAGTTTGAACTGTGCTAATAGGAAGGTCGCGGAACTGAAGCTTGCCAATTTTCAAATCGATACCGTAAGTTTCGTCGGTTATGAGTTCAACACCTATATCGAGCCTCATGGCGCGGTCAACCTCGGCGGGTACTCGCTCAAACAGGAAGCGGGCTTTTACGCTCTCGCCCTTCTTAATGGTTCGTTGTGGGGTTGAGTAACGTTCGTTCCCTTCAACCTCGGCTATCTTTCCCTTCTGGGCATCATATTTACGTTTGTTAAAATCGGTAATGATAATCAGCCCGTTTATCATCTTCAAATCGCGGGTAGGGCCGTTATTTGTAATGGAAAGGATAAGCTCAATATTACCGTTAGTGGTGCGGTTAAGGCTTTCCAACTTAAACACCACATCACGAAAATCGTCCTGTAGGGGTACTACGTTCTTTGAAACAGCTTCGAGCTTAAAAACCACATCGGAATCGAGTTCTTTAAGATCTTTTAAAACATCCCAAACAATAATCTGATTCCTACCGCCGGGTATGTTGCTCCCCACATTGCCCTTAACGCTTTTAAGGGGTAAAAACGATTTTCCACCATCAACCGAATAGAATGGCGATACGGTAAACTGCTGCCCCACAGCCTCACCAGAAATGGCGTATTCAAGTGTAATCTTATCGCCAATTTGTTTTGGTGTTAACTTGCTGAATTCCTGCGCCTGTAATCCGGTAATTATACCTATGGCCCCCCATACTGAGAGTAGCACTCCTTTGATAAATGTTTTCATTTTTCGAACTATTAAAGTTTTACATATAAAACCTCTTTACCACATGCTATTGGTTTGACCTTTAAGGTTGAGGTCAAACTTCAACGTATCATTAACAAATTTGATGCCGTTAATTTCAAGGGTTGATGAAAATGAAGCTATTTCACGTGCCAACCGGGTAACGCCTCTGCTGTACTGCTGATCCAAATTCTTGAGCTTAACGCTGTAGGGCTGGGTGTTTAGCATAAGAGTGAACAGCATTTGCCTCGACAGGATGCTCCATAAACCATTATAGGTAACCAATACTTGGCTACGGGATGTGGCATCGGGCGAGGTGTAGGAATAGGGAAAAGCAGAGTATTCCAATGGTTCACCATTAAAATTCGATTTGCTTAGGAACTTATTCTCTTTTTCCCGGAAAAGGAATTCGGCGCCAACAACTTTCTGATCAGGGGCTAGCAGGTAGTTTTTCATTTCATACTCTGCCTGATTATCCTCTGCGCCATTGTAGCTTGCCGATACAAAGAATACCGACGCATTGGTCATTAGCGGGTAAAGAGTATCGGATGCATTAACCTGCTGCGGATTATATCTAACTAAAACCACATATTCGTTATAACGGGTAACATGGGTATCGAGTACTGCAAACATGGCATTGGCCACCTTACGTTTGGCTATCAACTTAAAGTATATATCAAACCGCTCATTCAAGTTGGTATAGCGCTGCACCTCTTTTGCATCGGTATAAATATCCTTGAAATACTGAATTTTACACTCTTCGTTTAAAAGTGCTAACGATTTTGCGCGGAGAATAGCCTGCTCTTTAGCTTCACCGAGAATCATATCGGGGTCGGAAACGCCAATGGCATAGTATCCGGTCCCATTTTGCAAAGGGTTAAAAAACCACCTAGGTAGAGTGTCGGGGTAGTAGCTTAAGCAGGTGACATTCTTAAAACGCCTTTGGTTTTCAAACTCACCCGAAGTTTCCTTTTCGAAAATCTTTTGAAACCGCTCTTTATCCTGAGCATAAGCATTCACGCCGATATTTATCAGCAGAATTATGGCTATCCCAATTTTTAGGCTCATTGCGTCTTAATTACAGTATCTAAAATTACAAAAATATTGTTGCTCTATGTATAAAGCCATATCTTTTTTACCACTCCCCGCAAAATATGTGATAAACTGACCATAATTGTTGACAACTTTCTAAAATAAATTCGAATGGAAAGGTTGATTTTAGTAATTTTAAGGACAAATTAATTTGAATTTATCAATTTGATTAACATCGACTCATGGAAGTTATTATAGCAATTGCCGGGATTGGAGTAGGAGCTTTACTGGTTTATCTGTTCTTAAAAGGTAAAACAACCAGTACCGCTCAACAACAAAAGGATATTGAAGAACTAACCGCAAAGCTAAACCAGTTGAACTCCGAGATAGAAGTTTTAGCCGATAGGAACCAGCATGCCAACGAAACCATAGGGACACTGCAAGCTACCCTTACGCAACGCGATGAAGAAAGAGTAACGCTTACCAGCAAGGTTTCGGCGCTTGAATCGTTGCTACAGGGTTCCGGCAAAACTATTGATGAGCTAAAGCAAGGAATGGAAAAACTCCGAACCGAACTTGATGCCAAGCAGCAATTGCTTGAGCAAGCCCGCTACAGAGGAGTTGAACTCGAAAAGGAGAATGCCTACCTGAAGGAATCGCTCGAGAAGCAAAAAAAGGATTTGGAAGCCATTGGGGAGCAATTCACCAAGGAGTTTAAACTCCTGGCTGACCAAATTCTTGAGGACAAATCGCAGAGGTTTACCAAGATGAATGTTGAAACCATCGATAGGCTTCTAAAGCCCCTTGACGATAACATCAAGCAGTTCCAGAAACAGGTTCAGGAGGTTTACGAAAAGGAAAGCCGTGAGCGTTTCTCGCTGGGCGAGAAGGTAAAGGAGCTAAGCGAGCTGAACCGTACCATTAGCCAGGAGGCAAAAAACCTAACCGAGGCGCTTAAGGGACAGGTGAAAACCCAAGGGAACTGGGGCGAAATGATTCTTGAGTCCATACTATCCAAATCGGGGCTGGTGAAGGGGCGTGAGTACACCGTTCAGGAATCGATAACCAACGAGGAGGGGAAGCGCTTTCAGCCCGATGTCATCATTTCATACCCCGATAACCGTAAGGTGGTAATCGACTCAAAGGTCTCTCTACTTGCCTACGAGCGTTACAGCTCGGCTTCAACACCATCGGAACAGCAGGCTGCTGTAACTGATTTGCTGCAATCGATAAAGCGACATATCGACGGTTTATCGGTAAAAAACTACGCCGATATGGTTGAAACCCTCGATTTTGTGATGATGTTCATTCCAATTGAGCCAGCATTCATGCTTGCAATGGAACACGATCCCTCAATATGGAACTATGCCTATGAGCAACGGGTACTCCTTATCAGCCCAACCAACCTAATTGCCGCCCTTAAACTGATTTACGACCTGTGGCAACGTGAATACCGGAATCGCTATGCCGAAGAGATAGCCAAAAAGGGAGGTCAACTTTACGATAAGTTTGTTGGCTTTCTGGAAAACTTCCGGCAAGTAGGCGATAGCCTTACCAAGGCACAAAAAACCTATGAGCAAGCCCTCGGACAGCTGAAAGAGGGTAAGGGTAATATCATTCTTCAAGCCCAACAGCTACGCCAGCTCGGCGCAAAGGCCAAGAAAAACATCCCCGATGAGTTCAATAGCATTAGCTACAAATTGGAGGAGTAAAACCAAACAAAATCCCAGTTCTATCGTATTAAATTAAGTTTTGGTATTATTTTAGGGGTCTAATTGATTTAGAATGATATCGATTTGCATACCGGTTTTTAACTTTGATGTTACTGAATTGGTAAATGAGCTTTTAGCTCAGGCCAACCGGTTGCATTATCCCATAGAGATTCTTATTTTCGACGATCACTCGCATAGTTACTTTCGTAACCGCAACTCACAGCTTGCCTCGCACAGCATGGTCAACTACCTGGAGTTCGATTTCAACATAGGCCGATCAAAAATTCGCAACCGCTTAGCCGATGTTGCTACTGGGCAATGGTTACTATTCCTCGATTGCGACGTAATGGTTGACGACCCAAATTACCTGAAACGCTACATAGAGAATCTACCCAATGCAAAGGTGGTTTGTGGCGGCCGCAAGTACGGCCCCAAGTCATTCCGGCCCGAACTTCTGCTCCGCTGGAAATACGGCGTTAAACGCGAATGCCGCTCGGCATACTCCCGCCAGCTAAAACCTTACAGCTCATTTATCAGCGGAAACTTCCTGATTGAATCCGACACCTTTCACAACATCCGTTTCAACGAGGAACTATCGGGATATGGGCATGAGGACACGCTACTTGGCCTTGACCTAAAAAAGCATAAAGTTGATATCCTTCACATCGATAACCCAACCATACACATGGGGCTCGATAGCAATCAGGAGTTTTTGGAAAAAACCGATCAGGGCGTTAAAAACCTTGTAAGGATTTTGCATATTATGCCATGCATGCGGAGGGATATTGAAAAGTCAATCACCCTACTCAGGGTATTCGGTTTCCTGCGAAAGATAGGAATGCTCTATCCTTTAAGGTGGATATCGCGTGTGTACACGCCCTTTCTCCGTAAACAGCTATGCGGGAAGCACCCATCAATCCTGCTAATGGATATTTACAAGCTATCGCTACTGGCTAAACTATACACAAAAGGCTGGCGATACCAAAGCCAGCCCTAAGTTAACGTTACTTTTCCCTAAAATAAATTTGGATAGGCACGCCGGAAAAGTTAAACCTTTCCCTGAGTCGGTTCTCAATGAATCGCTTATAGGGATCTTTGATGTATTGAGGCAGATTGCAAAAAAACGCAAACTGGGGCGTTTTAGTGGGTAGCTGCGTGGCATACTTGATTTTCACAAGTTTGCCCTTATACACCGGCGGCTCCTTGATTTGCAACGTCTCCTGTAGGAAGTTGTTTAGCTCCGATGTGGGAATACGGCACTTACGGTTCTTGTAAACCTGCATGGCAGCCTCAATCACCTTGTAAACACGCTGTTTAGTTAGAGCCGATGCAAATATGATGGGAACATCGTTGAAGGGAGCAATTCGTTCCTTGATGAGTTTTGTGTACTCATCAACGGTTTTATTGTTCTTTTCCACCAAATCCCACTTGTTAACAACCAGCACTAACCCTTTCCTATTGCGGACTATAAGGCTGAATATGTTCATATCCTGCCGTTCAATGCCCTGGGTGGCATCAACCAGCAAAAGGCATACGTCGGAGCTCTCAATGGCTCTAATGGAGCGCATTACGGAGTAAAACTCCAAATCCTCCTTTACCTTTGCCTTGCGGCGAAGGCCGGCGGTATCAACAATAATGAAATCGTGTCCAAACTTACGGTAATGGGTATCAATAGCATCGCGTGTGGTACCGGCTAATGGGGTTACAATGTTACGCTCCTCGCCAATAAATGTGTTGATTAACGACGATTTACCCACATTGGGGCGACCCACAACAGCTATACGAGGTATTTCGTTTTGTTCGGCAGCCTCATCAACATCGATGAAATGCTTTACCATATCATCGAGCAAATCGCCAGTACCGGAGCCATTGATTGATGAGATACACCAAGGGTCACCCAGACCCAGGCTGTAGAACTCGGCTGTTTGCATACGAATGGCGTTATTATCAACCTTGTTGGCTACCAGGTAAACCGGTTTTGATGCTTGCCTTAAAATCTCAGCCACTGCAATATCCATGTCGATAATGCCCTCCTGGGCATCAACCAAAAAGGTGATAACATCGGCCTCATCAATAGCAATAAGCACCTGCTTGCGAATCTCCTCCTCAAAGATATCGTCGGAATTTTCCACCCAACCGCCGGTATCAATTACTGAGAATTCCTTCCCATTCCAATCGCTTTTTCCGTATATGCGATCGCGGGTAACGCCGGCTACCTGGTCGACAATGGCATGGCGCCAGCCAACAAGGCGGTTAAAAAAGGTCGATTTACCCACGTTGGGCCTTCCTACAATAGCAACTAAATTTCCCATTGCCCTAATATCGATTTAAATGAAATATGACTAAATACGATTTACAAGGGGTAGCCAAAACGTTTGAGTTTACCCTCGTCGTTACGCCAGTTGGGATCAACCTTAACGTAAATCTCCAGAAAAACTTTCTTACCCAGGAAATTTTCCATGTCAAGCCGTGCCTCGGTTCCCACTTTTTTGAGCATTCTGCCCTGGCTGCCAATAATAATTGACTTTTGCGACTCCCTGTCAACGTAGATTATCGCCCTAATACGGTCGATGGTTTCGGACTCCTTATACTCCTCAATATCTACCTCAACCGAATACGGGATTTCCTTCTTGTAGTTAAGTAAGATTTTCTCGCGGATAATCTCCGCAGCAAAGAAACGGAGGGTTTTATCGGTCAAGGTATCCTTGGGGAAATACTCAGGCCCCTCGGGCAACTTCTCTACTATCATTTTAACCAGCACATCGGTGTTAAAGCCATGAAGGGCTGAAATTGGAAGAATATCGGCCTTGGGCATCATCTGTTTCCACCGCTCAATAAGGAGTGCAACCTTTTCCTGGTTGGATAGGTCAACCTTGTTGATTGCCAGGATTATTGGAATATCCAACTGCTGAAGTTTATCGAGAAACTCCTGGTTCTTACTGGGTGTTTCAACCGTATCGGTGATGTAAAGGATTACATCGGCATCCTCCAGGGCCGATTCCACAAACCGCATCATGGCCGATTGCAGCTTGTAGGCAGGCTTAAGAATGCCAGGGGTGTCGGAGTAAACAATCTGAAAATCATCGGAATTGACAATTCCCATAATGCGGTGGCGGGTGGTTTGTACCTTACTGGTAACAATTGAAATACGCTCACCTACCAGGGCATTCATCAGGGTTGATTTACCCACATTGGGATTGCCAATGATATTTACAAAACCCGATTTGTGCGACATAGCCTAAGATGGTTAAATTTTAGTAGAACCTATTCATCTTGAGCATGTTAACCTCTTTCTCGGTAAGGAAACGCCACTTGCCGCGTGGCAGGTTTTTCTTGGTTAAGCCTGCAAAGTAAACCCTGTCGAGCTTGGTTACCTTGTAGCCCAACGATTCAAAGATACGGCGAACTACGCGGTTCTGGCCGCTATGTATTTCAATACCGATTTCTGAACCATCGCTACCTTCAACGTAATCGATGGCATCGACCTGAATCATTTCACCATCCAGCTCAACGCCTTGGAGTATTTTATTCAAATCGTCGGGTTTAACCTTTCGGTCAAGTCCAACATGGTAAATTTTACGCTTTTTGAAGCTTGGGTGGGTAAGCCTGGTGGTAAGGTCGCCATCGTTGGTGAGCAGCAGCACTCCTGTGCTATTGCGGTCGAGCCTACCTACGGGGTAAACGCGAACATCGCAGGCACCCTCAATTAGCTCCATTACGGTATGCTTGGCATGGGGATCGTCAACAGTGGTAACATAATCCTTGGGCTTGTTGAGCAGGATGTAAACCTTACGCTCAGCGGTAAGGCGCTTGCCCTTATACATAACCACATCGTCGCGGCGTACCTTGGTGCCCAACTCAGTAACCACCTTGCCGTTAACGGTTACCTGACCGTTGGCAATCAGCTCATCGGCCTCACGGCGGCTACATACGCCTGAATTTGCTATATACCGGTTAAGGCGAATGAGATCGTCGGGCGATTTTTTGGCAACAATACCCTCGGCCTTGGCGTTATAGCGAGTGTACTCCTTGCTTTTGCTTAAGTTGAAACGGGTATGCTTAACCAGCTTGAAGCCACTGTCCTGTTTATCGCTATCCTTTCTCCGCTCGTCGCGGTAGGCCTTTGAGCTACGCTTATGCTTGGGTTCGTGGGATTCGTGTTGATTTTCATCGGTATCCCTTTTCCACGAACGTGGACGGTACGATTTTGGCTGTTCGGAATTGTCGGATTTTGGTTTGCGGAAATCGCTTTGGAGGCTATCCTTTGACCTGCGCTTTGATTCCAGCTTGAACTCATCGGAACGGGGTGATACACTTCTCTTAGGCTTAGAATCGCCTTCGTCGGTTGGTTCAACCTTTTTCAACGTAAGGGTTCGTGGCCTGTAAACCCTGGCGGGTTCCTCGGGGGAGTTACTCCGCTTCTCGCGTTTAACATCCCTGTTCATACTCTTTTTTCTCATTTACATGCTTAATTATTAACTATTTACGGCTAACGCTTTAGCCGTTTAGGGCTGCAAATATACAAATAAAAATTGATTTAGATGCTGATTAATAGAAATTTGTGTTTAGGGTTTAGTTTTTGGTGTGTAGGGGTTAGTTTTTAGTGTTTGGTTAATTTAACCTGTGTAAATCAATTAAATCAGCGTAATCTGCGTTCTACTAATTAATCACACAATCAACGAACAAGTTCTTTTGCCAGGAAAATGGACTGTAAGAATTTAACGTCCGTTTGATGATTTGTAATCATTATTATCCGATAAAAAAAATTAACAGTATGATTTCTTAATTTACATATTTACAGAAAGTTAAAATTTACCATTTCCTGATTTTAAAAAGTAAGCCCCCCTAAAACAGAGTGGGCTGCATCAATTCATCATAGGTTTTCTGCCAATTCTTAGCAGGATTTTCAAGGTACCGGAGTAAATGTAGGTAGTTAAACAGGTGGATCTTACAACATCAGACCAAATTGGAAAATGCCCATTGCCTCTCCAGCATTTTTTGGACTACAGCCATCAACAGGTTTGCAATTAGCCCGCAGTATAACTGTATTTTTATGGCATTTTCATTGTCGTCCAGGAAGTATTTTAGCGGGAAATTTTGTTTAAGCTGCTTAAAAAGCCGCTCGATTTGCCAACTGTTTATTTATCACGTCCTTAATCCTGCTGTCCGAGATAGGATGACCAAGTTTCTTAAGAAGCTCATGGCAGATGTTGCCAAAAAATCCGAATCGCTCCGTTTGCTGGCATCTGAAATGGTTGTGGTAAAACAAAACCACTAAAAAGGGTTGGGAATTCCTTGTGGGCTCCCTTCTCTTATATTTTTATCAGACAACAGTGGTTTGAAACAAAACTTTCCATAAAATTCAAAGACGTTGCAGTTGATTTAACTGCAGCGGAAAGTTTAATCGTAAAATTAATACTATTGCGGTTAAACGAGCAGAAATTCGTTGCAGTACGTGGAGTGCTGTTGGCAAACAAGTTGAAAAGCCATTGATGAATACACTCTGTAAACTTTTCATTGTACCGTTTGAATATCACACACAAGAAGGTAATCCAGAAAGTTTTAGAGAAGTAGATTTTTATGTGCTTTCAAGAGATGGTAAAAAACTTAGAACAGAAGTAAAGTTAATGGCCAAAGGGAATCCTGAAAGTGCAGACGCAATTTTTGCGAGAGAACCTGCCATTTTTTTAGCAGATAAACTTTCAGACAAAAATAAAAAGCAAGCAGAAATGCTAAATGTTCATTGGATAGAATTACGTAAAGATAGTGGTTACAAACATTTTCAAAATGTGCTTAACGCATTAAATGTACCTAATAGTGACTTTAACGGAGACTTAAATACGCGATTAGACGAAATATTGAAAAAATCTATGGTGAGTAGCAGGACAAAAGAAAGAAAGGCAGCCGATAACCGCAATTTGGCGTAATAGCAAGTGCAGTGCATGACAGTTTTGTTGTAGGTTCAAGTGCAATTCTTCAATTGAACTTTTGTGCTATAAATCCGCCACTACGCTAAGTCGAAAATAGTTAAAACCCCAAGTAAAAATCACCGGTTAACCGTTTGTACTCATCGGAGTAGGACCCATCGGGGTTGTGGATGGTGAGGGTGCTTTCTGTTATGGGCTTTTTGGTGGCCTCCAGCTGAAGCAGAACCCTTAGCACCTTTCGGCCGGGGCGTGATTGCACATTAACCTTTTGCGTGCAGTAAAGGCCATGAGCGCTAGCCATGGCAATAAAAACGTTTCCCTCGGAGTAAGGGAAAACTCCACTGAACTTGCCGCCGGGAGCAAGTAACATTCTAACACCTTCAATCAAATCGGGATAGGGAAGACTCTCGGAATGGCGCGAGATATTTCGGCCAACGTGTGGCGATTTGAGCGATTGGTTGAAGTAGGGAGGATTGGATACAATTAGATCGTATGAATGCTTGACCGATTGGGCAAAACTCTGCAAGGAGCAATTAATAATATCGATACGGTTTGCCCACGGCGATAGGGTAACATTGTTTCGGGCATCGGCTGCCGAGAGGGTATCAATCTCAATGGCATCGACATATGCATTGGCGTTACGCTGGGCAAGCATAATGGCAATTACACCCGTTCCGGTTCCAATGTCCAGAATCCGATTGGCACCCGAGACATTGGCCCATGACCCCAGAAGCACACCATCGGTGTTTACACGCATGGCTGTGTTGGACTGATGAACCGTAAACTGCTTGAACCTAAAGTAACTATTCCCCACGGCAATGCAATTTAGAACTTTTCATGTAAACTCAGCCCAAACAGGGCGTAATCGTACTTAACCGGATCGGCAGGGTCAAACTTCCGGAGTGCTTCGGTTAGCTCATTAACAGCTTTAAAATCGTCGTTCTTGCGTTGGAGTAAACCCAGCTTACGGGCTATACGTCCCGTATGCAAATCGAGCGGGATTAGCAAGGCTGATGTTGGGATAGTTCTCCATAACCCAAAATCGACTCCCTCGGTTGCAGGGCGAACCATCCAACGTAAAAACATGTTTATACGCTTGGCGGCAGCACCCGCAGCAACATTTGGGACATGGCGGAGAGTGCGTGCAGGCACCCCGCACTCCATAAATACATCCCGGTAGGCCTGTATGGCATCGTGTACCAATTGCTTTTGGCGGTAACCTTTGGTAAACACTTGTTCAAGTCCGCCTAAATGGGTGTATATGTGCCTTAGTACGTAAACAAACTCAATGGCATCGGCTGAACTGAAGGTGCGATGAACAAAGCCATGCAGGGCATGCTCATCGGCTTTGGAAAAGTTCATCACAAACTCGTAGGGCTTATTGACCATGATGCCCATAAGCTTGCGGGCGCTATTCACTATCGATTTTCGGCTACCCCAGGCAAAGGTGGCGGCAAACAGAGCACTTATCTCAATATCGTGCTTATTGGAAAAGCCATGTGGCACCTGAATGGGATCACCATCAATAAATGCCAGGCAAGCGTAGCGCCTATACCTGTCGTTAAGCAAATCGGCAAGCTCAGCAAACGAGCTGGGTGTAAGCATGGCTAAACAAGTTGACCGTCGTTCATGGAGATTTGCAGGTTGGCCATGCGTGCCAAATCCTTATCGTGGGTTACCACCACAAAGGTTTGCCCAAAGGTATCGCGCAGGTGGAAGAAGAGCTTATGCAGCTCCTCCTTATTATGCGAATCGAGGTTACCGGAGGGTTCATCGGCCAATACCACCATGGGATTGTTGATGAGGGCACGAGCCACTGCCACCCTTTGCTGCTCCCCACCCGATAATCCGGAGGGTTTATGGCTAACCCTGTGGGACAATCCCAAGAACTCAAGCAGTTCCTTTGCACGCTTTGAGGCGTCGGCCATGCTTTTACCTGCAATAAGCGCAGGCATGCAAACATTCTCAAGAGCAGTAAACTCAGGTAAAAGATGGTGGAACTGGAACACAAAACCAATATGGCTGTTACGGAATCGTGCAAGCTGAGTATCGTTAAGCGAGGTAACATCAACACCGTTGTAAAGCACTTTGCCTTTTTCGGGTTGGCTAAGCGTACCCATTATTTGCAAAAGGGTAGTTTTGCCTGCTCCGCTAGGACCTACAATGGCAATCACTTTCTTTTCTGGTATCTCAACAGTAATGCCTTTCAACACGGTAAGCGGGCCAAACGATTTTACTATGTTTTCAACCTTAATCATCTATCTAAATAAGAATATGTAGTTCAACAAAGGTAAACAATTTCAGGAAAGGATAAAGAATAAAGGATAAAGGGGAAAGGGGAAGGTGTTTAGTGTTTCGTTGATTTTTTATCTGAGTAAATCCTTTCAATCTGCCTAATCGGTGTTCCATTGGATTTACCCTCAACAAGTAGTCAGTAACTATCAACATCAACTATCATTCTAAGCGTTGTGTGGGAACTCAATCTAACCAGCATGCTTACTGCTGGGGTTGTCATCGTTTTCAGCGTCTTTGTCATCCAGGTTGGTGAGGCTGATTTGGCTTCGAATCTCGGAGATACTTTTTTGCAGGTAATGGTAAGCTCTTCCCAGTAGTCGGGCAACATTTAGCAGGGTTGCCGAGTCAAAGAGCAACAAAGCAACTATAACAATTACAACCAGTTCCCATAGGCCTAAAAAAAGCATAATCATGGTACTCAACGTTTACTACCCAAAGGTAGTCAGAAAAACAAAAAAAGTTTACAAAATCATAGTTTATCAACCTAAAAAATTATAGTTTAGCACCATATTTAAACCATAAGATATTAACCAAAATCCAAACCTTGAGATATGAGTAAGATTCTTGTACTGGGAGCTGGAATGTCTGCATCAAGTCTGATCAAATATTTGCTTGACTGTAGTTCCGAATTAAACTGGGAAGTAATTGTTACTGCCAGAAGCATTGAAAAAGCTCAAAGTAAACTCGGTGGACATCCTCATGGAACACCCAAAGTTTTTGATATTTCGAATATTGATCTTTTATCTGTTTTGATCAACGATAGTGATGTGATTATTTCATTGCTTCCAGCAAAATTTCATCCGATTGTTGCCCAGGAGTGCGTTAGGCAAGGAAAGCATATGCTTACCGCATCTTACGTTTCGGACACCCTGAAATCGTTGCATGAGGAAGCACAACAAAAGGATATAGCCCTGCTTAATGAACTTGGCGTTGACCCGGGTATCGACCACATGTCGGCCATGCGGGTTATAGATGAGATAAAAGCCAAGGGGGGAAAACTAACCGGATTCATAAGCAATACCGGCGGCCTAATTGCGCCTGAGAGCGACAACAACCCATGGAACTACAAGTTTACATGGAATCCACGCAACGTGGTACTTGCCGGTCAGGGAGTGGCTCAATACCTTGAGAACGGGCAATACAAGTATACCCCATACCATCGGCTTTTTACAAGCGTAAGGGAATACAATATCATGGATTTGGGTAAGTTTGAGATGTACCCCAACCGCGACTCGCTTAAGTATAGGGAGATATACGGGATTGAGGACATACAAACCATTATACGAGGCACTCTGCGCCGCGCCGGATACAGTAAGGCCTGGAACGTGTTTGTTCAGCTTGGCATGACCGACGACTCCTACAAAATGGCAAACAGCGAAAAGCTAACCAAGCGCGAGTTCTTAAACAGTTTCCTACCCTACCATCCTACCGAAACCGTTGAGGAAAAACTAAAAAGAATTATCCCCGACACTCAGGACGAAGTGATGTTTAATAAGCTGAAATGGCTAGGAATGTTCGAGAACGAACCCATTGGTCTTCCCAATGCAAGCCCTGCCCAACTGCTGCAGCATATACTTGAACCCAAACTAGCACTTGGCCCGAACGATAAGGATATGATTGTTATGCAGCATATTTTCGACTATGAGTTGTTCGGCAAAAAGCATCGTAAAACATCAACCATGGTGATAATTGGGAAGGATACCACCCACACCGCCATGTCCATTACAGTGGGAACCCCCTTGGCCATCGCCACCAAACTTTTACTTACCGGCCAAATTAAGGACCGCGGTGTAATAGTCCCCACTAAGCCAGATCTTTACAACCCAATACTCAATGAACTTGAAAATTACGGTGTTAAGTTTATTGAGGAGGATGTTGATGTAGAGTAGCAATTTGAAGTACGCTATATTTAATGCCGGATTAAAAGTCCGGCTTTTTTCTATTTCAAAAGATTGATTTTAAAACCTATCTGGAATGCCACGAATTATCAAATTCAACTGGGCTAATAAAAATGGGGAGGCGGTGAGATTTTTAGAGGAAAGAGTCGGAATGATACATAACAAACTGTTTATGAGATACTTAAGGGAATAAAGAAAAGCAAATTTTGATCATTAAATAGATATATCTCTTTATTAGGTGTGTCGCTTTATGTACTACCACAACTGTTCAAAATATCTTAAAATCAAAATGCGTCTATCTATTAATCAGATGGTTACAGTTCACAAGCAACCATTTTCAAAATTAAACCCTACCCAGCAGAAATGTCTTGGTGAAGATGTACCGCTTGTTTTATAAATTTGTTATATGATAAAAATGAACAAGCACCCGCTTAAATGCGCTAAATATCATTTAGTCATTTCAACTAAAAGGCGTTTAAGCAAATCAGCATTAGCAATTATTTAAACTCAAAGTTGACTAATATAAATCTAAACTGATAAAAATGATAAAGTTTAAAATTACAAAACGCGATGCATTATTCTTCTTTCCCGGAGTAATTGCTGTAATAATTATTGAGATGATATTCAACTGGCAAAGTTGTAAAAATGGCTTCATGGAAGGTTGGAATGCAGCAAAAACTGAGGTGAAAAGATAAAACCGAATCTTTAGGTTTACTAAACCGAGATTAGTCAATGGAAACACAAAAATTATACACACCTTGTTTCTGTTGACTTATGGGAGGTAACCCCGACTCATCAAAATCTTTCATTCCGAACTTTCGGAATGAATAGATATTCGTTAGTCGGTTCGTCAATTGGTTTTTCAATTGCCAGATTTGGGCTAAATTGTTTTACTCAGCAACAGTAGCCAAGCGAAACTACCTATTTAAAAATTCCACTGCACCTTAAAGTATGCTAGTTGGCCATTGTTTGGGTATTCATCGGTGGTGTGGCCGGTAAACAACATGGCGGTTAGGGCAAGGGTTAGGTTGTTGGAGGCTGAGTAGCCTACACTGGGTATCACCGCGGCCGACCAGTCGATTGGGTTGGCCAGTATGACCAGCGAGGGGGTAAAGAGCGTTTCCACAGTGCCATTTACTCCCACAAAAAGGTTCACTTTCCCTCGGCTCAGCATCATGGGGCTTTGCGCGCGTGGTTCAATGAGGCTAAGAGGTTCTTGGCTGCCCCTACGGCCAAAGGAGTTGTAAAGTGCTCCAAGCTGCACAAAGCTATTGCTCCCCATAGATCGGTCGGCCGAGAGAGTGGCTACAAATCCACTTTTTGCATCCGATTTTTGGGCACTAAAGTATGAAACCTCGCTCCTGATGGCAAATTGATCCAACTCACTCGATAGGCCTCCGCCCAGCACGTAGTAGCCAGCCATTCTGGCAGCCAAGGCCTGAAAATCGGTGCGGGCTATGTTTGCCCTGTACCTTACGCCGTAGGCGCTGCTATCGGCAGTTTTGTGGGGCTGGTAAACCAAATCGAAATACGATAGCGTTCCGGTGTAAACCTTTAGGTTTACGGCATCGGTGCCCGGACGCTCAGGGTATTCCAGGTTTAGGTACGAAAAGGTGTTAAAGATATCGTTGGGGTTCCAAACCAAATCCATGCCCCAATTAATGCGCTGGCGGCCAACGGTTAGCTCAATGCTGTTGAGGATAAACCTCGCCAATAGCCTATCGAACTCGGTATGACCAACAAACGAACGGCCATCGGCCCATAGGAATGAAAGGTCAACAAACCCATTACTGCTTCCAATAAGCAATGAGTAGGTGGGAATGGTCTCAACAAAATCGCCATAAATAAATCGATTGCGCGCCTGAATATCAAACCTCAGCCAATCGGTGGCATCCCACTTGAACTCAAGCCTATTTTCAAGGGTTTGGTCAGTGAACCAAAACAGCGTATCGGGGTATGGGATAAACAGGTTGTTGAGCAGCTTCAAGTGCCCCTTAAACTCCTGTGCGTGTGCATTACCAAAAATCAGCAACACAAAAAGCAAGGCAGGTTTAATTGCATTTTTCATGCGATAAGGATTTACTGGAGCGTATCGGATTTAATTCGTCCATCCTCGAGCAGAATTACCCGGCGGGCACGGTTCATCACACGCTGGTCGTGGGTGGAAAAGATAAAGGTAACACCTTCATTCCGGTTAAGGTGCTCCATGATCTGCAAAAGATTTTCGGCCGATTTACCATCGAGGTTGGCAGTGGGTTCATCGGCCAGGATAAACTGAGGCTTTGATGCCAAAGCGCGGGCAACGGCAACCCTCTGCTGCTGCCCACCCGATAGCTTAGCCGGACGGCTGGCAAACCTGTCGGCCAGGCCAACTTTGACAAGCATATCGGCTGCCACCTGCTTGCGCACCCTTGCAGACACTCCCTGCAGCTGCATAATTAGCTCAACATTCTCGCCGGCAGTAAGCACAGGTATCAAATTATATGATTGGAAAACAAACCCAATGTTCCGAAGCCTGAAATCGATAAGCTTTGAACCCTTTAGCTCATTAAGCCAGACATCGCCAACACGAATTTTACCGTTGGTTGGTGAGTCGAGCCCGCCCAGGAGGTTGAGCAAGGTTGTTTTTCCAGAGCCCGAAGGACCCACAATAGCAGTAAACTCCCCTTTTTCGATGGTTAGGTTGATATTGCTCAGGGCTGTAACCTTTACCTCCGAGTCGTTGTATATCTTGTCAACATTTACAACTTCAATTATTGCCATATATGTTGATATTTAAATGGTTATCGCAATTCACTCAACTCTTAATGCTTGCATGGGATTTAGCTTAAGCGCCCTTCTTGCAGGCCAAAGCGAAGCCAAAACACCTGTTGCAGTGACCAAAATGGTTACAAGCACGTAGTTAGCCAAGGTAATATCAGGGTAAACCACTGAGGAGTAGCCAATGGCTTCAAAACCCTCGGCCCACATACTGAAATCGAAGCCCGTCTGGGCAAATATCTTGATAAATACAATGCTGAAAACAATTCCCACAACCCCTCCGGTAAGGGTAAGAAAAACCGATTCCATCATTATCATGCTATAAACGCGTAAACGGTTCATCCCAATGGCCATGAGCATACCAAACTCACGGTATCGCTCCAGAACGTTCATCATCATGGTATTAATAATTCCAAATGCCAGGGCAAACAGGATGATAACAATGTAAATTAAGCCCATAAAATCGCCAAAGGCAGCATAAAGTGCAATTTCGGGCGATATTTCATCCCACCTTCTCACCTTCAGGTTTTGATAAGTAGTAGATAGCGTTTGTGCAATGCTTACCACGCTGGTATTATCCTTGCAGAGTAGGGCAACCTCATGAACATAATTTGGATTGATATTAGCCGCTAAAGCAAGATTCTCGAAATTTACGTAAGCCATACGCGCATCAAAGGCTGTATTGGAGGTGCGGTAAATACCACGAACCCTGAACATTGCGCTATGCAGCTCACCAGCCGGTGTCTGAAATGTTAGAACCACAGGGCCGTTTAACCTGAACGAAGCGCAGGAGTCGGCTAGGGTTTCGGAGTAGTGGTTAAAAAGTGCAGGCTCAAGTTCAGCTCTAAGGGCGTTCATAAAACTTGAGCGAGTCCTAATCCTCCTACCCACCAATGGTTGGATTTGCTCCCCAAGCCTTAGCTCCATTGCAGAGAGTTTTTGAGCAATGCTATCGGTTAGTTCATAGTTTACCAATTTCAGCTCCTCGGCTGCTTTCTTCCCAAGAACAATCGATGGGGTTTTAAAATCACCTTCAAGGAAACTGCCCATTATCAACTTGTTGGGAATACCACTAACGCTACGCTCACTGTTTGGCTTAACGCCAAGCACAACCAGGCCCGAGTTGGCCCTATCGGTTTGAGCCATGGCAAATACCTTCAACCTTCCGCTAAGCCCAACTATTCCATCGGCAGAGCTAAGGGCTTGGGCCACCGAATCGAAATTGAAAGTTTTATCAACCTCCTCATTAAGGAGGAATTCGGGGTTGTGTATCTGAATGTGCGATATCTCGTTCTGAATGCTATCGGCTATGCGTTGTTTAACCCAACCATTAATGAGGGCCATGGTAGTAACGCCACCCCAAAGGCCTAGGGCAACGGCCACTACCACTACCATGCTCCGGGTGGGGTTGCGCCAAACATTTCGCCAGCTTAGAGAAAGTAACATGTTCTAAATAGTTTTATGGTTTTCAACTCAATTGATTACCGTTTAATTGCTGATACCGTGTTAAGCCTTAGTATTTTCCGAGCAGGATAGATGTAAGCCAGCAAAACCATGAAAATTACTGAAATGCCCTGCCAAACGACGTATGAACCAAACGGAGCCATTGGCATTAAGGGTTCAAAACCCATATCCATCATCATTTTTGCCATTTCACCGGTTAACCTAATGGGATGAACATGGTAGTAATGAATTACTGGTAGCCCAACAAGATACCCAAGTGCTACACCAATCAATGCCATAATAAGCATCTCGAGTAAAACCGTTATGGCCAGTTTAATTTTTTGCATACCAACAGCCACAAGCACACCAAACTCATGCATCCGTTCGTGAACCATCATTATTACAGTTCCAAAAATTCCGAAGAACACAACAAAATAGAGCAGAAAAAGGAAAGCCTTCCCGCTCTGGTTACTGCTTTCAATCTGTTGAACCAGAACCCTGTTCAGGTCTTGCCAGGTTTTAACATCCAGGCTGGTATGCGCTAGCGCCTTTCTTAGGCCATTGGAAATGGCCACTAATGCTTCGTCGCTTGCATCGTTCAGGTTAACAGCCATATACGACAACAGGTTATGGGCATTGGAGAAATTTTGAGCTAATTGCAGCGGCATGTAAACCATTCGGTTATCGAGGTCAGGGTTGGGCATTCGAACAATCCCAACAACCTGGTAAATACCGGCGGCAAAAGTACCCTGGTAACCCTGACTCAGCATTACAAGGGAATCGCCTACCTGAATGTTTAAGAAATTGGCCAAGCTCGATGAGATTACAACACCGCTATCGTTGCTGGTAATAAAACGTCCCTGCACCCGTGATAGGTTGAGGATTTGGTTTAGCTGGGCAGCATCAATCGGATGGTCGTCGAAAATTCTGGCCAGCCTTACAGAATCGGTAAACGATTCGCCGGCGTGCGCACCAAGTATCCTTTTTACTTCATCAGTAAAAGCAGGTTTCATGCCTGAAATATCGGTCAAGTTTTTGGAGATGGTGTATCTAACAATGAACTGTTCAGGGTTTGAGAATTGTTTTTCAGCCTCAGGATCAATTCCAAGCAGAAGAACGCCCTTGGTAATGTTGCCCGATGAAGCTAGGGAAAAGGTTTCGAGCCGTGGGGTTACTGCTTTTACATTGGGAACCCTTAAAATTGTTTCCGGAAGGCTTTGGTCAAACTCAAAGGTGTTCTCCAGCGAAGGATCGTCGGCAAAATCGGGGTGTTGAACACGGATATAGCCGTAGTACTGCTCAATGGCATTACGAATCATGAGCGAGTAGGAACCCAGCTGGAATGAACGCATTACTACGGCAAATAGTACCGCAAAAAAGATACTTGAGACGGTAATGGCCGTTCGGCGCTTATTGCGCCAAAAATTCCGTTGTGCTATTTTTAAGTAACTCATACCTAAAGTTTGGGTTGATTGTTAATTTGACTACTTTACCTGAGTAAGGTTACGCAGCGAGAAGAAACTATCTTTTATATCGATATTGAACTTGATAGTGTTCAGCTCTACAATGGTTTTGTTGCCAGGCTCATCGGCCGGGAGCAATTCGTAAAGCGTTGGTATGGTTCGGCCATCAACCACCTTGATTTGGTGAGCCAGTTCGGTCTTCACCAGGTTTTGTTCCTCGTCGTAGTATTCCGATTTCAGGATAAGGTAATGTTTCTTAGTAATCCAAAGAATCATTTTGCCCCAAACAACCGGAGCATCGGGCTTGGGAGAAAGGGTAATTCGCCAACAATCCCACCCCTCAACTTGTTCCTCACCGGCAATGGAGTGGTTGTAGTCAACCACAATTGACCGCTGGTTGAGCAAATCGTCGTTGGTAAAGTCGGAGCCCATCCAACCCTGCGAGAGCATGGATGGTGGCAGCTTAATCGTTCGGTTGATGGTTGGGTTCCAGCTCCACATCTCACGGTTAATTTTCAGAAAGGCCTGTCCCTTTTCCCTTGCAGGGGAAGTAATAAAGACCAAAGAGAGTTCAGTACCCTTGCTCCAGCTCTTAAACGAGAGCGAACGCTCCCATTTGGGGCGTACAATACGCATGGTTATTTCGCTGTAACTCGATTTTTCGCCACGCATCATCTCGTCGGCTTTCCGTACAATCTCAGTAGCATTCTGGGCAACTGCAAAAGCAGTAACCGATGTCAGGAGAATCGAAGCCAAAAGACGTAAATTCATTAGTTTCAATTTTAAGTTGATAATCTATCATTTAACATACCGTTTAATAATCTCATTCTTAATTGCATCAAGCGGAAAATCCTCATTAGTAATATAGTTGATAATTATGCCATCGGAAAGAGCGTGTAGCATCATAAACTCCATGTCGGGATTCGGATAGCCCTTGCGCCTAAAGTATTGAATCAAGATAGCCACCACGGGTTCATAAATACTCTCCAACTTTTGCATCAGCTCCTTACTGAAAACGTTAGGTTGTAGCATAACCAATAAGTAAAGTTTCCAGTAGTTGCGGTTTTCTATAATTTTACGGAACATGTCGTTGATAAACAGCTCCATCTCTGTATCGGTAAGAACCCCGTCATGATTCTCGTCAAATTTTTCAACCAGGTTGTTCATTCCAGCAATCACGATGTGGGAGAGTAGCTCCTCCTTGGAGCTATAGTAATGGTAAAGCAAACCCTTTGAAACACCTGCCTTTTGGGCGATGTCGGCAATGGTTGCCGAATGAAAACCCTTGTGGGCAAAAACATTAAGTGCAGCATCTAAAATCTGCATAACTCGTTGCTGGCGGATTGCTTCAACTTGCTGTTTTGTGCGTGGCATATTTATTTTTGATTGAACAGTCGGTCAAATAAAAAAGAATATTTTTTGATGTGCAAATTTTTTGGGAAAAAATTTTGTGTAAAGCTTCAGATTTTAAAAATTCAGAAAATAAAATGTTTACCATTTAAATAAATTGTATTTAAACAAAACAGAAACACTAAAAAATTTGCTTACCTTTGAATGGTCTGTAACCTTTGGATGTATATATCGAATTCGGATCTGGTAGGTTAGGTAATCTTGAGTAAAGCACAAGATTACACAACCATTTCTGTTTGGCAGCAACCTGCCAAGTTTTACATTCTTATAAATTTTCAAACAAATTAATAGCGGCAAAGCCATGCTTTTGCCTGTTAAAACATAACCACTAGATCATGGAACAAGAAAACAACTCCATACACGATTTCGACATAGCATTAAAATGCGAATACTTTTCGTACGTTGAACGTCAAGGGCTAGGCAGCCCTGAGGCAACAATCAAGGCATTGAGTTTTATCGACAATCTTACACCAAGCTCTAAGATTGCCGATATAGGATGCGGAACAGGTGGTCAAACCATGGTGTTGGCTCAAAACGCCCCGTAAATAATATCGGGTATTGACCTGTTTCCACGGTTTGTTGATATTTTCAACCAGAATGCAGCCAAACCAGGCCTAGCGGATAAAGTTAAAGCAATAGTTGGGTCAATGGATAAGCTTCCCTTTAAGGAGGAAGAGTTTGACCTTATTTGGTCAGAGGGAGCCATCTATAACATTGGTTTTGAACGCGGACTAACCGAATGGCGGCGATTCCTCAAGAAAGGGGGCTACGTGGCAGTAACTGAAGTATCGTGGTTTACGCCACAGCGCCCAGCAGAAATTGAGCAGATCTGGTTAAATGCTTACCTGGAAATTGATACCATTCCAAACAAAGTTGCAATCATGCAAAAGACTGGATATGTTCCGGTTGATACGTTCATACTGCCCGAAAACTGTTGGACTGAGCATTTTTATGCACTTCAAGTATCAGCGCAGAAACTTTTCATGGAAAAGTATGCAGGCAATCAGAATGCCATGCGATTGGTTGAAAACTTACAACACGAGGCTCAACTCTGCGCCAGGTACAAGGATTACTATGGCTATGCTTTCTATATTGGGAATAAAATGTAGTTGATTAAAAGGAAGGGGCTAGTCACACAAATGCCGTAGCCCTTTCCTTTTCTTTACATATCCATACTGATATCTACAAGAAACAACACCCAAGCATTGCCACTAACGCCTAGCTAATTCTCCCATGGTTAGGAAACAACGAGTTTGGCTCAATCATTAAAAAACCGCAAGCCAAATTAATAAACTCATTAAACTCCAACCGGTTTACAAGTCCTCCCAACCTGTTGATATTTATTTGGGTAAAAAAAGTTCATGCCAATTCAATTTAGTTATTTTTGCAGCAAACTGGAGAAGTAGTCATGAGTGTTGGATATTCCGAAGATAGTATTAAAACGTTGGAATGGCAGGAGCACATTCGCAAGCGCCCGGGTATGTACATCGGCAAACTTGGCGACGGCTCTCAGCCCGACGATGGCATTTACATTCTGCTTAAGGAGGTAGTTGACAACTCCATCGATGAGTTCATGATGGGGAATGGAAAACGTATTGATATTTTGCTTGACGATAAAACCGTCTCGATACGCGACTACGGGCGGGGAATCCCGCAGGGGAAACTCATAGATGTTGCATCCAAAATGAATACAGGTGCCAAGTACGATTCCAAGGTTTTCAAGAAATCGGTTGGCCTGAATGGTGTTGGTATCAAGGCAGTAAATGCCCTATCATCGCAGTTTATCATCAAAAGCATTCGTGAAGGTTTGGTTCGCGAGGCTGAGTTTGCAGGTGGCATACTTGTTAACGACAAACAATACCCAGCCAATGGCGAGGCAAACGGCACCTATGTTCAGTTTACCCCAGATGAAACGGTATTCGGCAAATACTCATTCCAGGATGAGTATATCGAGACCATGATCCGTAACTACACCTACCTCAACACCAACCTTACCATCAGCTACAATGGCAAAGAGTTTATCTCAAAAAAAGGGTTACTCGACCTTCTGAACGAAAACATAACCACTGAACCCCTCTACCCTATCATTCATCTGAAAGGCGAAGATATTGAAGTGGCCATAACCCATGGTGTTGGCTACGGCGAGGACTACTATACATTTGTCAACGGCCAACACACCACCCAGGGCGGAACGCATTTAACCGCATTCCGCGAGGCTTACGTGAAGACTATCAGGGAGTTCTACAAGAAAGATTTCGACCCATCGGACATTCGTACATCCATTATAGCAGCCATAAGCATAAAGGTTGAAGACCCCGTATTTGAGTCGCAAACCAAAACCAAACTGGGCAGCAAAGATATGGGGCCCAATGACCCATCGGTAAAGCAATTCATCACCGATTTTATTAAGGAAAAACTCGACAACTACCTGCATAGGAACAGCGAAACCTCTCAAGTTCTGCTGCAAAAGATTATTGAATCCGAAAAGGAGCGCAAGGCCATCTCGGGTATCAAGAAGATTGCCCGTGAGCGCGCCAAAAAGGCGAGCTTGCATAACCGAAAGCTACGCGATTGCCGTATTCATTACAATAGCAAGGATGAGCGCGCCCACGAAAGCACCCTTTTTATCACCGAGGGCGATTCGGCAAGCGGCTCCATCACCAAATCGCGCGATGTGAACACCCAGGCAGTATTCTCACTTCGCGGTAAACCGCTTAACACCTACAGGTTAACCAAAAAGATTGTTTACGAGAACGAGGAGTTTAACCTGCTACAGGCTGCCCTCGACATTGAGGAGGACATGGAAAACCTCCGCTATAACCGGATTGTAATAGCAACCGATGCCGATGTGGACGGAATGCACATCAGGCTTTTGCTCATTACCTTTTTCCTGCAGTTCTTCCCTGAGCTAATCCGTCAGGAACATCTTTTCATCCTACAAACCCCGCTTTTCAGGGTTCGTAACAAAAAGAAGACTATTTACTGCTACTCCCCCGAGGAGAAGGAAAAGGCAATAGCCGAACTTGGCCCAAACCCTGAAATAACAAGGTTTAAAGGGTTAGGAGAAATTTCGCCCGATGAGTTCAAGAACTTTATCGGCCCCGATATGAGGCTTGATCCGGTTCGCCTAACCAAGGAAGACCAGATACAAGACCTGCTTGAATTCTACATGGGCAAGAACACCCCCGACCGTCAGGACTTCATAATAAACAACCTCAGGATTGAGGAAGATATTATTGACGAGGAGCCTGCCCCTAAAGTTGATGAAAACAGTATCGACGAAGAGGCCCAGCAAGAAGAGGGAAACAAAAACCTGGTAGCATAAACATCAACCGACAATAGCTCAAGAACATGCGATTGGACGATTTTGAAGCGGATGAGCTGTTAAGCGAAGGTGAGGGGAAACCCATTTCGCCAGAACTTCATGCCAAAATTGAAAGGATTACTGGCGAGGCAGCCAAAAAGACCCACATCTCTGGGATGTACAAGGATTGGTTCTTGGATTATGCCTCATACGTAATACTGGAACGTGCCGTTCCGCACCTCGATGACGGGTTGAAACCAGTACAACGCCGCATTCTGCATGCCATGAAGCGGCTCGACGATGGCCGTTACAACAAAGTGGCCAATATCATCGGCTACACCATGCAGTATCACCCGCACGGCGACGCCTCCATTGGCGATGCGCTGGTGCAACTTGGTCAAAAAGACTTGCTGATTGACACTCAGGGGAACTGGGGCAATATACTAACCGGCGACGGGGCAGCCGCCCCGCGATACATTGAGGCCAGACTCTCAAAGTTTGCCCTTGAGGTGGTTTTCAACCCCAAAACCACTGAGTGGATGCTCAGCTACGACGGTCGAAACCAAGAACCGGTTACTCTTCCGGTAAAGTTCCCGCTCCTCTTGGCACAAGGGGTTGAGGGAATTGCTGTGGGCTTGGCCTCAAAAATCCTACCCCACAACTTCAACGAACTAATCGACGCAGCCATTAGCTACCTGAAAGGTAAAGATTTTGAACTTTACCCGGATTTCCCAACCGGTGGCCTTGCCGATTGCAGCCGCTATAACGATGGTTTACGTGGTGGAGCGGTTAAAGTACGAGCCCGCATCCAAAAACTCGACCGCAAAACCCTTGCAATAACAGAAATTCCCTTCGGAAAAACCACCACATCGCTTATCGAATCAATTCTAAAAGCAAACGAAAAAGGGAAAATTAAGATCAAAAAAATTGACGATAACACCGCCGAAAACGTTGAGATTCTCATCCACCTGCATCCCGATGCCAACCCCGACATGACAATCGATGCACTTTATGCCTTTACCGATTGCGAAATGTCCATATCCACCAACTCGTGCGTTATTTACGACGATAAGCCTCGTTTCATGGGCGTTAAAGATATCCTAAAAGCCTCGGTCGATAGAACAAAAGCGCTCCTTACCATGGAGCTCAACATCAGGCTGGCTGAACTTGAGGATGGTTGGCATTTCTCGTCGTTGGAGAAGATTTTCTTTGAGGAACGAATCTACCGTGAACTGGAAAAGGATACCGAAACCTGGGATTTGGTGATTGAGGCCATTGAGCGCGGCTTCGATCCATACCGTAAACTACTAAAGCGCGAAATCACCCGCGACGACATACTTAAACTTACCGAGAAACCAGTCCGAAAGATATCGAAGTTCGACATCAAAAAGGCCGATGAGCACATCAAAGCCGTGGAATCCGAAATAGAGCAGGTAAAGCATCACCTGGCCAATATCGTAACTTACACCATCGATTATTTCCAGCAAATCAAAAAGAAGTACGGGAAAGGGAGGGATCGCAAAACTGAACTTCGCAGTTTCGATACCATTGTGGCCACAAAGGTGGTTGTGGCCAACGAAAAACTTTACGTCAACCGCTCCGAAGGCTTTGTTGGCACTGGATTGAAGAAGGATGAGTACGTTTGCGATTGCTCCGATATCGACGATGTAATAGTAATACTCCGTAACGGAAAGTACTACATCCGTAAAGTACAGGAAAAGGATTTCTTTGGCAAGGACATTGTTCATGTTGGCGTTTACAAAAAGAACGACACCAGGACCATATACAATGTGGTTTACCGCGATGGTCTTAACGGCGATATCATGATGAAGCGCTGTGCCATTAACGGTACTACACGCGACAAGGAGTATGATATAACCAAAGGAACACCGGGGTCGCAAATTCTTTGGATTAGCGCCAACCCCAATGGCGAAACCGAGGTGCTAAAGGTTTACCTAAAACCGCGACCTCGTTTGCGCAATCTAATACTTGAGCTGGATTTCAGCCAACTGGCAATCAAAGGACGAAACTCACAGGGCAATATCTTTACCCGATACGCCATCCACAAAATCATGCTCAAGGAAAAGATTGCAGGCACAGTGGAAGGCGTAAAGATTTGGTACGATCCCGAGGTAATGCGCCTAAACCATGAAGGGCAAGGTGAATTCCTTGGCGAATTTATGCCTGATGAACGAGTTCTGGTTGTGAACCCCGATGGAACATACTTCCTTGCCAACACCAATTACGCATTCAGATTTGACGTGCAACCCTTAGTTGTAGAAAAATTTAATCCACACAAGGTTTTCTCGGCGGTTTACCACGACAGTGAGCAAAAATATTATTACCTTAAGCGTTTCCGCTTTGAACAAACCGAAAAAAAACAATCGTTTATCCCCAACGAGGATAACTCAAAACTCATAGCGTTGAACGCCGATGTTTACCCTGCTCTAAAACTCGAGTTTGGTGGTAAGCATGCAAACCGTAAACCCGAAAATATCGATGTTGATGTCTTTATAGCCGTAAAGGGTTACAAGGCAAAAGGGAAACGACTAACCACCTTCGATGTTAAACGGGTTGAGTTTATTGAGCCCCTGGAAAAAGAAAAATCAGCTTTTGAAGAAGATTCGGGTATTACCCATGGTCCACAATCTGACGATAATGATACCGGCTCATCGGCAGAACAAATGAGTTTGGAACTATAGTTACAAAGAGCAGTTTTTTTTCTGCTCTTTTTCTATATCTTTGGTATCCCATTTATAACACTTAACAAAGCACTATGTATTAGGAATTTGACAATTGACTTGATTAATAAATATAGCGTTTAACCATGAAGATCTTCCTTATTGGGTTCATGTCCAGTGGAAAGACCACAGTTGGCAAAGAATTAGCTCAAGCCTTAGGGTACCAGTTCCTCGACTTGGATGAGTATATCGAAACCAAGCACCAAAGAACAATTAAGCAGATATTTGAAACCAAAGGCGAAGAGCATTTTCGTCTCATTGAGAATGAGGCTCTTAAAGAGGTTTGTTCATTTAACGGCGATTTTGTGATTTCATCGGGTGGGGGAACTTCATGTTTTTACAACAATATCGACTACATGAACCGCAATGGCATTACTGTTTACCTTAGGCTTGAGGTTTCGACACTGGTAGCCCGCTTGGTGGAATCGAAAATTGACAGACCTTTACTTTGGGGTAAAACTCGCGAGGAACTGAACGATTACATTATACGTGTTCTTGACGAACGAAAAAAATTTTACGATAAAGCTCAAATCATTGTGGATGCCAACAATACCAAACCAACTGATTTGGCAAAGATAATTATATCAACACTTGAATAGATGGCATAATAGCATTTGTAAATCTTTTCGGCCATTCCACTTGATTTTCTCTTTAAAATACTTATGTTTGCTAATAATTTGAGATAGAATGAAGGCGATGCGATACATTTTTGGGGGATTTTGCCTAGTCCTAACTTTTAACATCCAATTACTTGCTCAGATTGAGAGCCAAGGTTTAAACTCCGACTCCATTTATGAGCAAAGACAAATCAACCAGATGGATAGCCTGCTTTACCAGTGGTATATCCAGCAACCCAATGAAGATAATAGCCTGGTAGCCGATATTGAGGGCGACACCATTGAAGGTGCTGAACTTCCCGACTCCATTTACATAAAACGTTTACAAACCATCAACTCATTAATTGATTTACCTTACAATAATATTGTAAGGAGTTTCATAAAAGCTTACACGGAGAAAAAGCGCGACAAGGTAGAAGTGATGCTTGGACTGACCGATTACTACTTCCCAATGATTGAGGAAATACTGGACATGTATCAGCTTCCTCAGGAGTTAAGGTTTTTGCCAGTTATTGAATCGGCATTAAACCCTCGGGCGGTTTCAAGAGTTGGCGCTACCGGGCTTTGGCAATTCATGTACGGAACAAGCAGGATGTACAACCTTACCATTAACTCCTTCATCGATGAACGCCGCGATCCGCTGGCCGCCACCCATGCAGCAAGTCGATTCTTGAAAGACCTCTACTCTATTTACGGAGACTGGACACTTGTAATTGCTGCATACAACTGCGGTCCCGGGAATGTAAACAAGGCCATCCGGCGTTCAGGCGGCAAAAGGAATTACTGGGATATCTATTACCACTTGCCCCGCGAAACTCGCGGATATGTTCCCGCTTTCATTGCTGCCAGCTACACCTACTACTTTTACAATGAGCACAACCTTAAACCCAAACCCATTACCCTACCCCCTGCTACCGATACTATAATTGTAAACAAGATGCTGCACCTGCAACAGATTGCTGAGGTACTCGATTACCCCATTGAGCTACTCCGCGATTTAAATCCACAGTATAAAATTGATATTATACCCGCTAAAGGCAAATCTTACGTCTTAAGATTGCCTAAAGAAATGGTTGGCCCTTTCCTTGACAGGGAGCAAGAAATATACGCCTACAAGGACAGTGTCTTCTTTAATCAAAAGATTTTGGCAAACCCATCTAAATACACTGCATCATATCAGCATGAGGTACCCCCGGGCTCAATTCGTATAGTTTACAAGGTGAAGAAGGGTGATGTGCTGGGCACAATTGCCCAACGCTACAATGTCACCGTTAGACAGCTCAAGGACTGGAATAACCTGCATAGAAATCTTATTAGGATAGGCCAACGATTGGTTATCTACGTTCCGGAGCGAACCGCAACAAGACTAGGCATTGTTCAGGAAAAAAAATCGTAATGTAGTATAGCATTTCTTCCTTGCCGTTGGACGAACAAAACTTGCTGTTCGTCCTTTTCTTTATTTTATTAAACGCGTAACCCAATAAATAATATTTTCTTTGCAGTCAATATAGTTTAATATGAATCGAATCATTATATCGGGTGTGGTTTTCGTTTTGCTTTTATCCTGTGCTTCGAGCTCCAAAACGGGAAAGGTTCAGGAAAAGAATGACTTTATTCCCTTTGTTGAGTTCTATACCATTACGGAGGGTAAAACACTGAGCGGAAATGCAAACCCCGGACGGAGAATTGATGGCCCAGGCTACTCCTACGATTCAGTCTCCCAAAAATTGGAAATATACCGTAAAAACCTTACTGACACATTAAACATAAAACTCTACCTTGGAGTTGGGAAAGTGCTTACGGGTACAGCAGGGCTAGGGGTTTCGAGTACAATTATTGGTGTTAACAACCTGCCTTTTACCCACAACGATTTCACCATTACCCATGCAACCAAATCAAAAGTTAACTGTTTGCTTAAAGGTAAAAAGTTTGTATTAATCCCAAGCCAAGAGTACTCATTGTCAGAAACCAAAATTGACTCCCTGCCCAACTCCACAATAGTTCAAACCACCACAACTTGGAAGGTAACATTTAAAGGGTTTGTAAAAAACAAGTAAACAATAACTCAGGTATTAGTAACCAGTAACATCAACTTTATGCAGAAAAGATCCATTTATTTGGGTTTAGTAACCGTATGGTTGCTGCTTTTAACTTCCTACTCGTTGCTTTTTGGGGTGCCCAAAAAGTATGTTCCCAAGGAACCAACTTGCAGAATCCAACTTTGATTACAACTTTTTAATTCGAGCCATAGTCTGTGATAAAATTACCGATGTTCCAGTTAATTCAGCAGAGGGAAACGCCATATCCTTCTACCCTAACCCAGTTGAAGACGATGGATATATTAAATTTGTTAATAACCAAAACTCCATTAACGCAAACATCGAAGTGGTTAATATGCTTGGGCAGGTAATCATCTCACAATCTATCAGCAACTTTACTGCTGGCGAAAATGTTATGCCTGTTAACCTATCAGGTTTGTCAAAGGGGATCTATGTTATTAAAATAAGTACGATCAACCCGGCCAATTTACAAGTAATCAGCACAAAAACTATCAAGCTCAACAAAAAATAGCCATTTGACATAATGTTTGTTTAAATGGTCGTGTAAACTAATCCAAATTTTAGAAACGAAATATCTAATTACACTTGCAACCCTGGTAATGCTAGCATTCCCTATGTTTGCACAGGAAAAACCTACCGTTTCAGAGGAATCCAATGTTGTTAAGGTAAACATTTTAAGTTTACTTGTAGGAACCGGTTCGTTTTTCTATGAGCACAAGCTCACCGATAATCTTTCCGGACAAATGGGAGTTGGCTATCTTAACTACAAAATTGGGGATTCAAAATTCTCTGGACTTATCCTAACCCCAGAGGTACGTTTTTATCCCAAAAGCAATGCCATAGATGGTTATTACCTTGCGCCATACTTCAGGTATCAGAACTTTAAACTTGAGAATACTGAAACCAACAATAAGGGAACCTATGGAAACTATTGAGGTGGTTTAGCCATTGATCGTCAGCGGATTACCGACTCAGGATTTACCATGGATCTTTTCTTTGGTAGCCATTACAGTAAAGGCAGCATCAAAACCGAAGAAGGTGCTACTGGTGAAAATTTTGATACAGCAAAATTTGAAGGTTTCCGTATTCGTATTGGATTCTCAATTGGTTTTGCTTTCTAATCATTTTAAATCAATAAAGAAAGAGGTGCTTTTAGGGCACCTCTTTTCTTTTATCTACAAATACTACTTTGTAACTATATTCCTAAACGTTTCCGTAAGGCTTTCCCCTCATCCTCAAACCCGGGTTTACTCAACAGGGCAAACATATTCTTCTTGTAAGCCTCCACGCCCGGTTGGTCGAATGGATTTACATCCAGGGCATAACCGCTAATGGCGCATGCGCGCTCAAAAAAGTAAAGCAGGTAACCAATCCAAAATGCGTTTAGTTCAGGAATGGTAATCTGAATGCAGGGCACTCCCCCGTCGTTGTGGGCCACTATGGTACCCAGTTCGGCCATATGATTTACCTCGGTAAGGCGTTTACCAGTAAGGAAGTTAAGCTGGTCAAGGTTTTCTGGGTCGTTTGGAATAATGAGTGTATGGGATGGTTTTTCAACAGAGATTACTGTTTCAAAAATAAAACGCTCACCCTCCTGAATGTACTGACCTATGGAGTGCAAATCGGTGGTAAAATCGACACCGGCAGGGAAAATACCCTTGTTTTCTTTTCCTTCGCTTTCGCCGTAGAGCTGTTTCCACCACTCGGTTACATAGTGGAGTTTTGGGGTGTAGTTTACCATGATTTCTACCTTTTTGCCCTTGGCATAAAGCACATTCCGGGCTGCCGCATACTGGCAAGCTGGGTTTTGTTCAAATGGCACATTAGCCGAGGTATCGTTTAGGGCTTGGCGTGCACCCTCAACCAACTTCCTGATATCAAAACCAGCTATGGCTATGGGTAAAAGGCCTACTGGGGTTAGCACAGAGTAACGTCCTCCTACATCATCAGGAATTACAAAAGTGCGATAGCCTTCGGTACCAGCCAACTTGCGTAGGGCACCCTTCGACTGGTCAGTAATGGCAACAATGCGGGAAGCCGCCTCGGTTTTACCCACCTTGCCCTCAAGGTGCTGCTTAAGCAGACGAAATGCTATGGCAGGCTCAGTGGTTGTTCCCGATTTGGAAATAACCACAATGGAGTAGGAATGCTTATCGAGCAACTTTAAAAGTTCGGCATGGTAATCCTCACAAATGCTGTTGCCGGCAAAAATCACCTTTGTGCTACCATTTTCGAACATCGAAAAACTGCTGCCCAAAGCCTCAATCACAGCCTTTGCTCCAAGGTAAGAGCCACCAATCCCAACTACTACCACAAACTCGCTCTTGGAACGGAACTCATGGGCTACCTTTTCTATACTTTTCAACTGTTCCTCGGTGATTTCGGCAGGTAAGGTTACCCAGCCCAAAAAATCGTTGCCCTTACCGCTTTTGGTTTCAATCTGCCTTTGGCATAAGTCTATCCTTTCTTTCAATGAGTGTACCTCATTGCCATCGGCAAACTGGTAAATGTTGTTAAGCTTAACTTGAAGTTTACTCATTTTAGTAAGTAATTTGTATTTACTTTTTTAACTCTTTCAAAATCGATTCTACTAAAAACCTAAACGGTTCATTCCAAAATCAACGCCGCTTGCCTGGTAATGACTACGGGGAAATTTATTTTTACTACACCGGCACTTGAGCTTTCGGGTCTTATCAATCTTAGTACTTTGGGGTGCTACTTTACGATTGCAGCCATAGGCGAATAGCAGCGTAACTGGAACTGCGAAAAGAATCGTTATTTTTATTAGCTTTCTCATCTCAGCGCGAAGTTACAAAGAATTTACAACCAATTGTACGATTATTTTTTTTTCGATTTTTCCAAACATATCAGGAATACATGACTTAAACCGTTTTAGAAAGCGTTTGGGCATCGTTAAAAAAAGGCTAACAAAAACTAAATTTGCAACCTCAGCCATACCTGTTATGCCAAAAAGGGAAAAAATAATTGGGAAAAAGGTCGAAGAAATAGAGGCAACGCTTTCCAATCTGGGGTTACCCTCTCAATATGCATTAAAGCTGGCAGTATGGATTTACCGTAAGCGGATTCAAAATTACGCTGATATAAATGACATTCCAAAGCATGTACTAAATACCCTGCAAAATAAATTTGGCGATATACATGAAGGAAAGGACTTTGAACGCTATCCCGTAACCGATGGTTCCGTAAAACACCTGTTTTCGAACGCCCAAGGGCAACGCTATGAGTCGATTTACATGGACAATGGCAAACGCAAAACGCTTTGCGTGTCAACACAGGCTGGATGTCGCATGGGCTGCAAGTTCTGTATGACCGGGAGCATTGGTTACAAAGGTAATCTGGATGCCAGTAGTATTGTGGGGCAGTTGTTAGCAATTCCCGAAACTAAAAGTGTAAACCGACTGGTAATAATGGGCATGGGTGAACCTTTTGACAACTGGGCTGAGGTTAGCCGGGCACTGGAAATATTAACATCCGCTTGGGGAGTTGCCTTTGGAAAGTCACATATTACACTCTCAACGGTAGGTATTCTTGAAGGTTTAGAGAGGTTCTTATTGAACCCCAGATGCAACCTTGCCATAAGCCTTCATTCCCCATTCTCCGATGAAAGGGCAATGCTAATGCCCTCAGAAAGAGAAAATCCGATAAGCGAGGCTATTAAGTTACTGCTCAAATACCCTATGGCAAAACCTTTACGGCTATCGTTTGAGTATGTTGGTCTTGGAACCATCAACCTGAGCGAGCAGCATGCAAAAGCCATATCGGAAATCCTAAAAGGGTTAAAATATCATATCAACATAATACCCTGGAACGAGCATCCGGCAGCCGACTTTAAAAGCCCAACTATTGATGAGCTGGAAAACTTTACCCGCTGGTTAAATCAATACGGGGTGCTTTGGACAATTCGCCAATCGAAAGGAAACGAAGTTGGGGCAGCCTGCGGCCAAATGGCCGGCAAACACACACCAAAATAACTTACAGCAAAGGAATGGGTTAGTATCCACCTTAACCAATCAAACCTTTTGCCCTTTCAAGTGCAAGATTGAACGATGGTAGAATATTCTCCTTCCCAATAAGTTTACCCACTCCACCTCGTTCCAGATCTGCATAAACCTCCTTTCTAACTCCAGAAAGAACTACCTTAACGTTAAAGTTTTGAAGAGCCTTAATGGTATCCTTAAGGTTGTTTAACCCAGTTGAATCAATAAAGGGTACATGGCGCATTCTGATAATCATTACCTTCGATTTTAAGCCTAACTGTTTTATTACAGCGCTATACTCCTTTGCCGAGGCAAAGAAGAAAGGTCCACTAATCTCATATATTGATATTTCTTTTGGAATATCGTGATACTGCTCAAGCAAATCGGAATCAACTTCGAACTGAACCGTCTGGGCGGCATCGGACATACATTTCATGAACAGGAACGAAGCCATTACTACTCCTATCTCAATAGCTACGGTAAGATCAACCAAAACACTGAGCAGGGAAGTGGTAAGCAGAATTGCACGGTCAAGGAATGGAGCTTTAAGAATTGATACAAAATTACGCCATTCGCTCATGTTATAAAAAAACAACAATTAGTATACTAGCAAGGCACGACATAGAAATTAGCTTTGCCCATTTGCCAAAGAAAAGCATAATCAGAAGAAAGGTGAGGGCATGAATCATACCGGCTACGGGTGTTCGCCCACCATTCTTTACATTTGTGGCAGTTCGTGCAATTGCTCCTGTTGCAGGTATTCCCCCAAAAAACGGTATAACCACATTAGCTATACCCTGAGCAATAAGTTCAGTATTGGAACGATGATTTTCCCCAATCATACCATCAGGCAACAACTGCATAGAGCACTGATTCTATGCCGCCTAAAAGCGCATGGTGAGCGCAGGGGCAATGTAAAAGCCAATTTTATCAAAATTAATATGTGGTACTGAAACAGAGAAACTGCTGGAAATTTCGCCAAAAAAAAACTCTCAATTGTAGTAACGGGTATCTTAAAAACTGCCACAACAACAGTAACCAGAATAATTGCCACAATTGAACCAGGTATTTTAGTGGTTATCCTCTTGAAGTAAACCGAAATCAGAATGGTAACCAAAGTGATAATTACTGCTGCTGGGTTAATGGTAAAGAGCGAACTAAAATAAGCGCTTCACTTGGCAATGAACGCTGTAGGCACCTTATCGATATTAAGCCCTAATGCATCCTTGATTTGGGTAGAAAAAATAACCAATGCTATACCACTGGTAAACCCTACTACTAAAGGATATGGTATGAACTTTAGCAGCGCTCCCAGGCGGAGCAATCCAAACCCAATAAGAAAGATTCCTGCTAGTGCGGTAGCAATTATTAGTCCATCTACAGTGTACTGTTCAATAATGCCGTAAACAACAACAATGAATGCACCAGTTGGACCACCAATTTGAACGCGGCTGCCTCCAAGAAACGATATAATAAAGCCGGCAACCACTGCAGTTACAAGCCCCTTATCGGGCGAAACTCCCGTTGCTACAGCAAATGCTATAGCCAATGGTAGTGCTACAATACCAACTATTATTCCGGGAAAAAGATCCTTGGCAAACTGTGTCTTAAAATAATCCTCACCAATTACCGAGAATAGTTTTGGTTTAAAAACCTTTCCATTTTTCTATCTTTAAGTTTTTTTTAAATGATTGCAAAAGTAGATAAAACCACAGCTCGTTATTCAATCTTTTATTTTTTTTGATATTTTTAATACCCTAAGAGCACGCGTATGAACAATTGCTTAAAAACAATCTTTAACCGCAAAAGTGTGCGAAGCTTCACAAGCCATGATGTAAGCATTGAACTACTAGAAGAACTTGCCCGTGTGGGCATGGCTGCACCCTCAGCAAGGAACTTACAGCCGTGGGCATTTGTAATTATCACTAACCGATCCACCTTGGATGCTCTTGCAGAGCGTTTACCGTACGCCAAAATGCTCTTTGATGCACCCGCCGCCATTGTTGTTTGCGGCGACCTTTCAAAAGCAGGCGATAGCCCCGAAGGATACTGGGTTCAGGATTGCTCAGCAGCAACTCAAAACATATTGCTTGCCGCCGAGGCATTGGGCTTAGGAGCGGTATGGACTGGCGTTCACCCGCGAACCGATAGGGTAACTACCGTAAAGGATGTACTAAAATTACCCGACAATATAATACCGCTTAACGTTATTCCTATTGGTTATCCCAAAGGTGAACACCAGCCTAAAAATAAGTTTAAAGCTGAAAACATCCACTGGCAAAAATGGTAGCCTAAATGTTGCCTATCAAAGTAGAGGCCGTAAGTTCCTTGTAACGCTCGGTAAAACTGGCACACACCTGTTTTAGTTGCTTCAATTCCGGGATATTGGGTTCAATCTCAAACCCGTAACTATCGAGTTTTTCCTCAACAAATGCAATAGATAAGTGTTCAACATGCCTGGCAGGTTGATAACCAACATCCTTGGTGTCGTTAATGATCACCTCGTTTAGCAACTCACAGTTAACCATTAAATCGAGGAGGTTTCGCATCAGGCGTTGAGGAATTTTGAGGCTAACCGATAGCTCAAGGCTTGTAGCCGGTTTTTTGCCCTGCAAAAAACGCTTGACAATGGTGCTTAACACTAGCAAAGCCAGTAATTTCCTATTTCTATGGCTAATATAAGTGGTTTCTCTTTCAAATTCATACATATCAACATTTTGATAGGCAAATGAGATTTCAGCACCAAACAGCACTACCTGCCAACTAAGTTGAACCCAAAAAAGGAATAAGGGCAAGGCTGCAAAACTCCCGTAAATTCCGTTGTAACGCGACACTCCTATTTGAAGGGTAATATATAACCATTGAAGGATTACAAAACCAGAGCCGGCAATAATACCGGCAATAATTCCTGATTTAAACGAAACCTTTGTATTGGGAATTGCAATAAATATAAAACTAAAAAGTATCCATATTAACAAATATGGAAGGAACTGGAGCATATTAACAATGAAAGGGCTAATGTAGCTAATCAGTTCATGTTTTTGGGCAATAGAGGTTACAGTAGTGGCAAGGTAAATATGAATGCTTCCAGAAGAAATAAGAAGTATAGGCGATATAAGCATGATGGAAAGGTAATCAGTAAATTTCCGTATCCAACTGCGAGGTTTCTCAACATACCAAATATCGTTAAATGCATGCTCAATGCTAGAAAGTACATTAATTACAGACCAAAATAAAATCACAACGCCAATACCAGCAATAACACCGCCTCCTGTGCGAGCCAAGAGTGAGTTTGCAAAGGCAATCACCCTGCCAATAACCTCTTCCTGCCCAGAAAACTGAACCATGAGCTGTTTCTCTAAATATTTTTCAAAACCAAACCCCTTGGCAATTCCAAATGCCATAGCAAAAATTGGCACAATGGACATGAGCGTATAATAGGTCAATGCCGATGCTTTTACAACTACCTTATCCTCAAAAAAACCTTTTAGGGTAAGTAGCAGCACCCGTAAATACTTGAAGAGCCACTTCAGTTTAGGTGGCAACTCATCGCGGTTCATGCTCCAAATATCGTGGAGCAAGAACCGTTGAACCTTTTTGTACAACTCACCAAACCTGCTTGTTTTCCTTGGCTTAATCATTGCAATAGTTTTTAATGGTGAAAACTTTACCAGGCTTGCTGCTTACCACTCCAGAGAATTCGAGGTTTAACAGCGATGATAGTACTTTTGAAACCGGCAACCCTGTACCAAGAGCAATGAGGTCGACAGTTTCTTCGCCTTTTGCCTTCAGAAAGTTAAGAATTTTTATCTCGTCTTCATTCAGTCTATCAAAGTTTATTGTGAACTGCTTAATGCTTTCGGTTTTTTTAACCGATTTCCATCCCATAACGAACTCTACATCCTCAGCCGATTCCACAAGTGCCGCCTTGTTTTGCTTAATCAACATATTGCAACCCTGGGAGTAAGCAGATGTAACATTGCCGGGTACGGCAAGCACATCACGATTGTATGAATTAGCTATATCGGCAGTAACCAAAGCGCCACCCTCAACTGCGCTCTCAACCACAACGGTGGCATCGGAAAGACCGGCAATAATTCGGTTACGACGCAAAAAGTTATTGGGGTCAAATGGTGTACCGGAAATAAAATCGGTAACCAGAGCACCATGCTCAACTATATCCTTTGCCACTCTGCGGTGTGCTGTCGGATAAATGGTGTCCAACCCGTGGCCAAGAACGGCTATGGTAGGCAAATTGTTTTTCAGGGCAGATTTGTGTGCTACTATATCAATGCCGTAAGCCAACCCACTTACAATTATTGGTGCATGCCCACTGGCAACCAAGCCATTTACAATGTCCTCGCACACCTGTTTGCCATAAGCTGTTGCTTTGCGAGTTCCCACCATGCTAATTATCTTATCGGCATTAAAGTTGATATTGGTGTGAGTTTTCACGTAAAGCATAACCGGGCCATCCTCGCATTGACGTAATCGCTCAGGGTACTCAGGGTCAGTATAATAAAGTGCTTTTATCTTATACCTATCAATAAATTCAATTTCTTTCTCGGCTAGGTGCAAAACATTCTGGGTTGCCACCTCGGTGGCAATGGTTCTGCCAACTCCAGGAATTTTTAGCAATGCTTTTTTTGATTGATGAAAAACTGCCTCGGCACTACCACAATAGGCTATTAAACGCTTAGCGGTTATACTCCCTACTTTAGGGATAAGCTCAATGGCTATTCGATATTGCAACTCGCTTGCGCCCATGCCCTAAACTTTTGAAAGCTGCTTAAGCGAATTTTCCATGCTTTGGTATTGATCAGCGGTTAACGACACTATAGAAACCGGGGGGTATTTCATAACCTTATTCCCTTTTTTCACATAAATGTGGAGCTGTTTTTTTGGCCATTTGTGGGTAATCTCATACTTGTAGAATTCAGAGTGTGGAATCTCCATCGATATCTTTTTACCACCCCAAGGGCGCAGTTTGAAAGTTCGAATAACCAGCTTGTTCCCCTCGTCGTTATACGAAACAAAGGCAGCATCCATCCAAATAAAATAGCCGAAAAACATAAGATAAAGTATTACAACAATGGCTATTACCCATCCCTGGCTAATTCCAATACTACTCTCAATGTAATCGGGAATTGATGTTAAATACATTAGTACAATTACACTTACCACCACTACTGCCAAAACAAGCTTCAGGGAGTGGATTCCATATACTGTGTCCTGGTTATCGAACTTCATAATGTATCAATTTTCTAATTTACGTCTATTCAGTTCTCTCAGAATTGCAAAACGTTGCTCGGCAAAAATATTTGGCAACGAAGGGTCGAAGCTATAAAGCCTATGCATCCATCGTAGTGTATCGGTAAGGCTACCGTAAGGTGTAATTGTTGCCACATTATACCCCCTACTGGCAAGGTTGAAAGTTATGGTTTTGGCCATTCCGTATCGCTGCAAAAAGGTAATATTCTTGTTGGTATGTCCCACACCACAACCCTCCATGAGCGAAGTAAGGTAAAGTATGTTGTCGGGGTTGTGGCTAATCAGTAATGCTGAAACATGATCGATATTGTTGAACAGAAACTTAGTTACCTCATAGAATACTCGCTTAGTCTCGTTAAAGCTATGGCAGTTCGAGTCGTTGTGGTTATTATCTACAAACTTTTTATTTATGTACTCTGAGGTTAAATACTTGGCAATTGCAATACCCGGAGTAAAGCCTTGACCTGAGCCCATTCTTACAAGGTCAACTATTCTTTTTTGCGAGTTAAGATGGCACAGATGGAAGAGCAAAAATACAGTTGTTTTTTGGGTATTATATCGTTGCATTAAGTCAATTGCTATTGCATGAAGTGCTGAAAAGCCAGCAAAATTTGGTGTATATAGGATTATCGTTATACCTTTCCTATTAGCATTCTCGCAAAGGGAGTCAACATAATCAATAAACAATTGAAACGTTTTCTTATCGACTTGGTTCAAAAAACCATCGGTTGACACCAAGCCAAGGAGACGGGGTTCAACGTACTCGTCAACATTAAAAAAAAGAAACTCCAACCCTGGTATATCGTAATTATCGTTAACTAAATCCGATAACAAATCGGAAACGGAGTTATTTCTGCTTGAGATTGGCAAAACGCAGGAGAGAATTCTATTGTGAAAGTTTTGGGTTGATATTTCTTTTAGCGCATCTATGGAATTGTTGCAAAAAAATCGATTTACTAAAAACTTACCCGGAAAATCCTTAAAAATTTTTAGTCTTTTGGCAAAGATTGAAAATAAAATCAATGACTTTGCTAATATCTTTTTGGCAAGAATGAAAAGAACAAGGGATTCGCAGCGGAGCGATGCGTTACTTCTTCCTTCAAAAACATGTTCAGTGTTACTAAGTGAGAACATTATTTCTTAATTTTATCTTCAAAATTATCATTTTTAAATAAAACTAAACATTTTAAACTATTAACTGCATAAGCGGTTTAATTTAAAGAATGACTAAAACAAACTTTTAAAACATATTAAAATGAGTTTACCAAAAAAATCACTGGCCATAATCCTTGCATGTTTCTCAATATCTGGGATTTCCCATAATCAGGTAGAATGGTACCGTTATCCTGCCATATCGCCCGATGGCAAAACCATAGCATTTGTTTACAAAGGCGATATTTACACGGTTCCTGCAACCGGGGGCGAGGCAACTGCATTGACAGCTAATCCAGCACACGATTACCTACCGGTATGGAGCCACAACGGCGATTACATTGCCTTTGCTTCGAATAGGTATGGGAATATGGATGTGTTTATTATGCCATCAAAGGGCGGTGAACCCAAACGCTTAACCTACCACTCAGCCGATGAGTTGCCCTACACCTTTACAGCTGACGACAAGCATGTGCTTTTCGGTGCAGCACGTTACGACATGGCATCCAGCCGCCTATACCCAACCAAATCGCAACCTGAACTCTATTCAGTTCCCGTTAACGGGGGTTTAGTTAATCAGGTTCTGCCTGTTCCCGCTGAGTGGGTATCAGTTTCAAGCGACGGAAAGCTGTTAGCTTTTCACGATAAAAAAGGTGGTGAAAATGAGTTTCGCAAGCATCACCACTCATCAACTGCACGCGATATTTGGTTATACAATACCCAAACCCAGGAATACAAACAGCTCACAACCTACAAGGGGGAGGATCGTAATCCGGTTTTTGCGCCGGGCGATTCGGTAATTTACTTCCTCCGTGAGCATGCAAATTTTAATGTGTTCAAACTTTCACTATTCAACTCATCGGAAGTTAAACAGGTTACTAAATTCACCACTCATCCGGTTCGGTTTTTAAGCATCAGCCAGGACGGAACGCTTTGCTTTGGCTACGATGGCTCCATTTACACTTTGGGTAACAATGGAATAATTAATAAGGTAGATATCAGGTTAAACCGCGACTATCAGCAGAATCCTGAGCAAACCGTATCGCTTAGTGGGAACATACGCGAGGTGGCTGTTTCGCCCGACGGCAAAGAGGTTGCATTTATTGCACGAGGCGATGTTTTTGTTACCTCCGTAGAGGGGGCGTTTACAAAACGAATTACCCAAACCCCTGAACAGGAACGATTTGTGACCTTTATGCCCGATGGAAAAAGCATTGTGTATGCTAGTGAACGGAATGGTCGCTGGCAAATATTCAAAGCTTCGCGCATTCGCCCCGAAGAGCCGTTCTTTTTTGCATCAACCTTAATCAAAGAGGAGTTACTTATAGGCAATGAACATGACAACTATCAACCACTCCCCTCACCCGATGGCAAAAAGTTGGCTTACATTGAGGATAGAACTACCCTTAAGGTTTTGGATTTGGCGAGCAAGACAACCAAAACGTTGCTTACACCGAAGGAACTTTACTACATGCGCGATGGCGACCAAAACTTCACATGGAGCCCCGATAGCCACTGGCTTCTGGTTGAGTACTCTCCAACCATGTCCAACAAGGAGATTATTGCCATACCTGCCGATGGCTCTGAACCTTACAGAAATCTTACGCAAAACGGTTACGACGATTTTACTCCCCGCTGGGCAAATGAAGGCAAGCAGGTGCTTTGGCTCTCAACTCGCGATGGGCTTAGGAGCTACGCCAATAGCGGTGAGCGCCAAAGCGATGTTTACACACTCTTCCTGACCCGCGACTCCTGGGATAAATTCAGACTTAGCAAGGACGAATACAACTTGCTGAAAGCAATTGAGGAAAAGCAGAAAGAGGCAAAACAAAAAAAGGGCGATGATAAGCCAAAGGATAAAAAAACAAAAGACAAAAAGGATAAAGAAAAGGTTGACAGTACACTTAAGTTCGACTGGGATGGCTTTGAGCATCGCTTGGCTCGCCTTACAACCTCCTCGGCCGACATTGCCGATGCTCTGCTTAGCCGCGATGGTGAAACCCTTTACTACCTTGCCCGCTACGATAAGGGCTACAACCTTTGGTCGATGAATGTGCGCGAAAAAGAGGCAAAAATCATTATTAATATGGATGCCGATAACGCCCACATATACTGGGACAAAGCAGAAAAAAACATGTTCATGCTAGCCGATGGTAAAATCTATAAGGTTGATGCTGATAAAGGCAAGCGGGAAGCATTAAAAATAGCAGCAGAAATCACTGTTAACACCGATGCCGAAAGGCAAGCCATGTATGAACATGTGGTTATCAGAACCCGAAAAGGATTTTACACGCCCACATTCCATGGTGTGGACTGGGACTTCATGGCTGAACATTACCGAAAATTCCTCCCTCATATTGGAAATGGTTTTGAGTTTGCAGAACTACTCAGCGAGCTGTTGGGCGAGCTTAACGTATCGCATTCAGGTGCACGTTACTACCACAAAAGTTCAAATGGCGATCAAACAGCATCGCTTGGAATAATCCCCGATGTAACCTACCAGGCGCAAGGTATCAAAGTTGATGAGATTCTTTTAGGTGGACCACTCGACCATAACGAGTTTAACCTCACTACACCCTTCATTATTACTGCAATTGATGGCAATCCCATTGGTGTTGATAAGGATTGGGCTTACTACCTCAACCGAAAAACCAATATATATACCCTACTCACCCTTAAGGAGCTAAGCAGTGGCAAGGAAAAACAAGTAACGGTAAAACCTATAAGCATATCGCAGGAGTCCCGATTGCTATACCGCCGTTGGGTTAAACGAAATGCCGATGAGGTTGAGCAATTGAGCAATGGAACACTGGGTTACGTCCATATTCCGGGAATGAGCGATAGGCCTTACCGCAATATCTATGGCGAAATGATGGGTAAGTATTACAAACGTTCAGGCGTTGTGGTTGACACCCGCTTTAACGGCGGTGGCGACCTGGTGTCAGATTTGGCAATGTTCTTTACCGGCACCACGTTTATCACATACCACAACCACGTTCGCGAGCTCGGCTCCGAGCCAACTTTCCGGTGGACCAAACCAACCGTTGCGCTTGTAAACGAAGCAAATTACAGCGATGGCAGCTGTTTTGCCTGTGGCTACAAACAATTGGGCATTGGGAAACTTATAGGAATGCCTGTACCAGGCACATGTAGCTTTGCAGGCTGGGAAACTCTTCAAGATAACCAAATCCGCTGGGGCATGGTTCCGGTTAGCGCAAAAGATTTGTATGGCACTTGGATGGAAAATGTTGAAACAATACCCGATTACGTGATAATGAATGAACCAGCAGTTGCACCTAAGGGACGCGACCAGCAACTCGAAAAAGCTGTTAATGTTTTATTGGAAACAACCGTAAAGTAAAAAAAAGGGAAACTTGCCCGAGTTCTTTTTGCAAAAAAACATAGTTGAGCCGACGGCTATCCCTTCACGGTACAAAAAGGTTTAACTTTAAAATGTAATAACCGCCCCAATTGGGGCGGTTGTTTTTTTGATTGGATTTTGGTTTGGTTTTAGATTACATTTTGAATAGTTTTAAAATAATTGCAAAACAAGAGAAAAACATCTAACTTACTTCAAACACTGTGCCACTGGCTATCATTTCAAATTAAAATTCTGCCAAATCAAAAACAAATAACTGTTAACAATTTAATTATCTGCATCTTAATAATTTTGTATAATTTTTCAAGCAACCACAACACACTGACAAATCATTTGGAAATTCCCAGCAGTTTTTTTATTTAGAAGGCTGTAAACCAACCCGCACCTAAACCAAAATGGCCAAAAAACAAACGCCTGGTAAGCATTTCGACCCTCAAAAGAACTACCGGGAAACCATGAAGGCTATTGGCTATGTAACCCGAGCCGAAGCCACCCCAAAGGATTATGAACGCATTGGGTTCAAATCGGGACTCGAAGTGCATCAGCAACTCAAAACCAAACAAAAACTCTTCTGCCGCTGTCCGGCAGGGGTTTACCACTACGACAACGATTACCATGCGGAGATTATCCGCCATATGCGCCCAACCCTCAGCGAAATGGGTGAATACGATGGCACAGCCCTTATGGAGTTTAAAACACGCAAGGAAATTGTTTATCGAATCAATAACAAAACCACCTGCACGTACGAGATAGACGACACCCCCCCATTCCCAATTAATCGCGAAGCGCTGGAAATAGCCCTTGAAATCTCATTGCTTTGCAAGTTCAACATTGTGGGCGAGGTTCACATAACCCGCAAGCAGTACCTCGATGGCTCTATCCCAACCGGATTTCAACGAACCGCAATTCTGGGTGTTGAGGGCGAAATCCAGCTAAAAAATAAAAAGGTTGGCTTAATCCAGCTAAGTATTGAGGAGGATGCATGTCGTGAAATCTCAGATGTTGGGCATCGTCGCATATATAAAACCGACAGGTTAAGCATGCCACTAATTGAAACCGTTACCCACCCACAATGCCTAACCCCCGACGAATTGCGCGAGGCTGCTGACTACATCCGCTTCCTGAACCGTAGCACTGGTAAAGTTCGTACCGGAATTGGCGCTGCCCGGCAGGATACCAACGTGAGCTGTGAAGGTGGCACCCGTGTGGAAATCAAGGGTGTTTCGCATAACAAGTGGTTGCCCATACTTTCACACAACGAGTGTTTTAGGCAATGGTCGTTACTCCACATCCGTAAATTGCTACATGAACGTGTACCTTCACCCGAAAAGTGGACAATGCGACATGTTAAAATTGACCCTTACTCACAAGGGATTGAGCATGAAGCCGCCAATAAATTTGCCGATATTGGGTACAAGGTAGTTGCTATTGTTCTTCCAGCATTTCATGGTATACTCTCGCATTTCACCCAACCCGGCAAGTGCTTCACCAATGAGTTTGCTGATAGGCTCAAGGTAATAGCATGCATTGAACGCCCCAATATCACCAGTAATGAGGATTTAGAAATTCCACTTCCTGAAAGCGACACTACACGTTTAGCATCGCTGCTCAAGGCCTCACCCGACGATGCCATAGTTCTCATTTGGGGCCCAGCCGAAGACATCCCTACTGCTTTGGAAACAATAGAAGAGCGATGCCGCATGGCCTTTGAAGGAGTTCCCCGCGAAACCCGCCGTCCGCTTGCCAATGGAACAACCATCTTTGAACGTGTACTTCCAGGTGCCGACCGCATGTACCCCGATACCGACTCAGCACCCATTCCCCTGGAAGAGGCCTATATTGACAAACTTCGTGAGCGATTACCTGTCGATATATGGCACCGTTTTCAACAACTTGCCCAGATGCAGATTCCCCAGGATGCCCATCCCTTCCTATTGAGGCGAAATCTTGTTCCGGTTATTGAGGAAATTGTTGCCCTGGGATTTCCCTCACGATATGTGGGCACACTTCTCGGTCATCAGCTGAAGCGAATCGAAGGAAAATTCCCCAAACACAAAGATTTTAACTATTCCCGAATTGTTGACCTATTCCGCTTCATCAATGAGAATAAGCTACATCATGCCGTTGCTAAACTTATGCTTCCGGTTGTTTACCAATACCCCAACATGGACTTTAACTCCGTACTTACCAGCATCAACTTTAAGCGTAAAACCGAGGAGGAACTCCTTGCCCCGGTAGGTTACCTCATCGAAAAATTTAAGGAGATTAAGATTGCCAAGCACGATAAACCGGAAAATGCGGTTAACTGGGTAATGGGACAATTGCACAAGCAGGCATTAGGAAACATTGACCCTGCTTTGCTTTACACAAGAATAAAACAACGAATCAGTTGATCAAAAAACTAATTGCATAACTAAAAAGGCCATGGAAGACATTTTCCAAGGATATAAAGGGCGCTCCCTTGAGGTTCTTAAAAAGTTCAACGTTAGGGTATGGGGCAAAGCCATCATTGAAACCTCCCGTGGGGAGTTTCAGGGTACTGTCCTACCCCGTGCCGAAAACGACGACGACACACATATTGTACTCAAAATTGCAACCGGCTACAATATTGGAATCGATATTTTTACCATTAAAACGATGAAGGAGGTTGGCTACTATAAGGCTACCTACAAAATACCCGAAAAGGAGTTCCCATACACACCAAACCTACCCAAAGTGAAACTTCTGGGCACGGGCGGCACCATTGCATCGCGGCTCGATTACCGAACTGGAGCAGTAATTCCAGCTTTTTCGCCCGGCGAACTATACGGCGCCGTTCCTGAACTGGCCAGTATTTGCAATCTTTCCACCGAGAAACTTTTTGCCGTATTCAGCGAGAACATGGGCCCTGAACAGTACAAGGCGCTAGCAGTAGCCATTGGCAAGGAGATTGAAAATGGAATTGATGGTATAATAATTGGACATGGCACCGACACCCTCAGCCATACAGCAGCAGCACTAACCTTTATGGTTCAAAACCCTCCTGTTCCCATTGTACTTGTGGGCTCCCAGCGAAGCAGCGACCGCCCCAGCAGCGATGCCGCACTAAACCTGATGCATGCCACCTACACAGCAGGTCATTCCGATATTGCAGAGGTAATGGTATGTATGTTTGGCCCTACCTCCGACGAGTATGGATTCCTGCACCGAGGAACAAGGGTACGTAAAATGCATTCATCATACCGCAGTACCTTCCGCACTATTGGCGATACCCCACTGGCAACGGTAAACCTCAAAGATGGCGTTAAGCCCATAAAGGACACCTACAACCACCGCCGCAAGGATAGAAAAGTTAAAATACTACCTTACTTTGAGGAAAAAGTATCAATTGCTTACTACTACCCTAATATGAAACCCGATATTATCGACTCGCTGGTTGATAATGGGTATCGGGGAATAATAATAGCCGGAACAGGGCTTGGCCATGTGAACAAGCCCCTTTACCCCGCCATTGAAAGGGCTAAAAAGAAAGGGGTTCACATGTTCATGACCGTTCAAACCCTTTGGGGGTATGCCCACATGTACGTGTACAATACCGGTCGCGACCTGATGGCCAAGGGTATTATCCCCGCTGAGAACATGCTTCCTGAAACCGCTTACATCAAACTGGGCTGGGTGCTTGGTCAAACCGACGACCCGGAAGAGGTAAAACGCCTAATGCTTACCCCCATTAACGATGAAATTACCCCCCGAGAGCCCTACAACGGCTACCTTATTTACCAGGGTGGCGTACCCGAGGTTGAGGAGTTTATTAGGAAGTTCAGAAAATAAGCAAAAATACTTTGCTGAATAAATGTAACACGGGTTTGATTTCTAATCGCCAATCTGTGTTATTGGTGTTATATCAATTTTTCATCACAATTTCTTTGTAACTACAACTCTCTTTTCTTTCTACCCATCAAATACCTTGAAATGCCGTAGGCTAAGGAAAGCAAAGCCATGAACGCCGATATATTTCCTATGTAATCGCCATGACGGGCATAGTATGTAGTGGCATTATTGGCATATAAAGAGCCTTTTATTACTCCCCTTTTCCACCAACCAAGGGAATCAATAACCTCGCCTCGCTGATTAATAATGGCCGATATACCGGTATTAGCAGAACGGGCTATTGATCGGCGCATCTCAATGGCGCGAATGCGCGAGAACGAGAGGTGTTGCCTGTAACCCGGCGTATCGCCCCACCAGCCGTCGTTTGTAATCACAAAAAGTAGGTTTGCTCCATTCTGCACATAGCCAGCCACATACTCCCCAAAAACCGATTCGTAGCAGATTATTGGCCCTACGCCATACTTACCATCGGTTGAACGGAAAACACCTCTATCGGGCTGTGTTCCTAAACTTCCGGTAATGCCCCCTAAATCGATTGAAAGTTTCTCAAGAAACTTAAGGTATTGCGGGTAGGGCATCATCTCAACCCCAACAACTAGTTTGGATTTGTGGTAAATGGGCAGATTGAACAACGTATCAACCTGAATGGCTGAGTTATACCTATCGTAGTAATACCTTTCATCGTAAGGCAGCTTTCGGGCAGTATGCGACACTGTTTCGTTCGGCTCATAAAGCTTAAGCGATACCAAACCGGTTATCCACATCACACCGAGATGCCTATCAACAAAGGCTTTCAGCCTTTTTACACTTTCGTTATCCGCCAGCTGATGCTCCCAAATGCGGTCGTCGATGGCCGTTTCAGGGCAAACCACATATCGGATGGTGCTGTCAATGCTCTCTTCAGCAAGACTGAGCATGATATCCATTTGCTGCTCATTGGTTAACCCGCTGAACTTTTCATTGTAAGGGTCAATGTTTGGTTGAACTACGAGCACATTCACTTTTTCGCCCTTCTCCTCGTGGTTAAAGTAGATGTAAAGCGAAATGGCAAAAGGTATTGCGAAAAAGAGGAGTACATCGGAAAAGAACCATGCAATTCGCCCATAAACTCTCTCGCGGTAAGCAGTAATCTGCGAAAGAATAAAAAAGTTAACCACCAAAATCCAAAGCGAACCCCCCAGCACTCCGGTGTACTCATACCACTGGATAACCATTGGGTGGTTACCAAGGCTATTACCTAAGGTTAACCATGGCCAGGTAATTTCGGAATTATGAAAAAACTGTTCCCAGGCAATCCAAAAAGTTATGAATGCAAAAGCACCAATGGCTTTGCTGGTGTTAATATGGATGAAATGGTAGATACTGAAAACCATGGTCATTAACAGGGCTGTAAGAACTACAGCCAGTATGGCTCCAATTGCTGTTGCGTTGTATATCCACCAGGTTGAAAGAATATTCCATGTAAAAAACGACAGGTACACATAGCCAATTATTTTCCAAAAACCAGCTTTTTGCTCAACTAACCTATAGTATGATACAAAAAGGGGAACAAAGCCAAAAAAAATCGTATAACTTGGCAAACCCTCATACCATGGAAGCGCTAAAAGCAACCCGGAGAGAAGCATCAAAAAAAAATTGGATTTAAACAGATTCTTAAGCTGCATGGTGGATGTTATTTTAAAAACGATGTGTAAAGATAAACGATTTGCCGTTCTTACTAATCCAATTAAAGCTATTTTTGGGTGAAATTTAAAATTTGCTTGCCATGGCTCTACCTGAAACACATCCATACATTGGAGGTGAATTCATACCCACAAACGAAACCTACCATGTTCATTGTCCATGGGACAAATCTCCCATTGCCAAGGTTCATCTTGCTGGAGTGAAAGAACTTGAACAAGCAATACTGCAAGCACAGCAAGCCGAGCGACCACTGGCAGAACTGGCAGCCTTTGAAAAATACGAAATATTAATGCGTATTGCTCAGGGAATAAAGAAAAACCGCAACAACTTTGCCAAAACGCTTGCCCTTGAGGCTTGCAAACCTATAAAGTTGGCTTATGGCGAGATTGACAGGGCCATACAAACATTCATAATTGCAGCTGAGGAAGCTAAAAGGCCACCTGCAGAACTCATACGTATCGATTGGACACCGCAAGGAAAAGGTAAAGAGGGACTAGTTAAATACTTTCCCGTAGGATTGGTGGCTGGAATTGTGCCGTTCAACTTTCCTCTTAACCTTAGCGTTCACAAAATAGCACCCGCAATAGCGGCCGGGTGCCCAATTATTTTGAAACCAGCCCGTTCAACTCCCCTATCGGCTCTAAAACTTGCCGAGATTATTGACTCTACCCCACTACCCAAGGGTGCGCTTTCAATCCTGCCCACCAACCGTGAGGTTGGCAACAAACTAGTAACCGACTACAGGTTTGCCCTACTTTCATTTACCGGTTCACCCCAGGTTGGTTGGAAAATGAAAAATCAGGCTGGACATAAACGCGTAGTGCTTGAGCTTGGAGGCAACGCAGGTGTAGTAGTTGCTCCATCAGCCAACCTTGAGCAGGCCGTTACAAAGTGCCTGAGCGGTGCCTTTGCCTATGCAGGACAGGTATGCATTCACACCCAACGAATTTTTGTACATCAAACCATTTTCAACGCCTTTACCGAAAAGTTCATACAAGGCGCAGCAAATCTTAAGAATGGTCACCCGCTCGATGCCGATACCGATATATCATCGATTATTGACGAGGAAAATGCAGTAAGAGTTGAGGAATGGGTTAATGAAGCAATGAACGCTGGTGCGAAAGTACTACTCGGGGGGAAACGCAAAGGCTCCTTTTTCCCACCCACGGTTCTTACCAACACCACAAACAGCATGAAAGTTTGCGCGCTAGAAGTTTTTGGCCCAGTAGTTACCCTTGAACCCTACACCGATTTTCACGAGGCAATAAATCTAATAAACCAATCGGAGTTTGGGTTACAGGCAGGTGTTTTCACAAACCTAATCGACGAAATGAATTTTGCTTTCAATGAGTTACATGTAGGCGGTGTGATCATTAACGATGTCCCCACCTTCAGGGTCGACCACATGCCTTACGGTGGGATTAAAAACTCAGGCTTCGGGCGCGAGGGGGTTAAGTATGCCATGCTCGAAATGCTTGAGCCAAGGCTTTTAGTAAAGAATACGCTGTAGTTTAACACTATTTCTCAATTCCCAAAACACAACAGTCGGATATTTGCTAATATTTGGTATATTTGCACCGCATTTATGAACTATACCACCATGCTTTTAACCCTGCTACTAAAGGGAATGATTATAGGATTGGCAGCAAGCATACCGCTAGGCCCAACTGGAGTTATCTGCGTTCAACGTACTATCAACAAGGGGAAGACTAGCGGTTTCCTTTCTGGTTTAGGAGCAGCCACTGCCGATACTCTTTTTGCTGCCATTGCCGGATTTAGCCTTTCCTTCATTATCAGTTTTCTTGAAGAGCGGCAAACCATAATTGAACTTGTTGGCGGAGTTATAGTAGTTCTTCTGGGATTAAAGATTTTTGCAACAAATCCTATTTCGCAGCTTAAACGGAACAAACGGAAAAAGAGCAACCTACTGGAAGATTTCATGTCGGTTCTTTTGCTAACCGGCTCAAATCCGCTTGCCGTTTTCTTTTTTATAGCCCTTTTTGCCACCGCTGGAGTTATTAGCCACGACCATAGCATATGGATAAATCTAATAGCGCTTGTTGGCGTTTTCCTTGGGGGCGCTCTTTGGTGGTATATACTTACCTCAACAGTGAACTATTTCCGAAGACATTTTAGGTTGAAACAGCTCTGGTGGATCAATAAGATTTCGGGTACTGTGATTTTCACCTTAGGAGGCCTAGCAATTGTTAACGTAATCCACAAGGTGTTCTTTTAATACTACGCCTTCCTTGCCATTCCGTTTATCGTATTTTTCTGAAAATTTGAACTTTAAGCATAGTAGATTTAGTTAAAATTCTTAAATTAGTCCATTAATTCAAAATATTGCTATATTTGGATTGTTGTTAAAACTGAAAATCATTTCAGATGAAAATAGCCAATAAGCTCATAGGGATTTTGTCGTTTGGTATTGAAACAAACAAATCGAAAGATTTTTCCGATAAGTTTACTCAACTAAACATTATTATTATTCCTTCACTTATGGTTTTCATAATCCTAGCCATTACCTCACTTAACGCATCTTTACCTATTGCAATCCTTAATATTTTCACTTCTTTAACAGTTCTGGTTTTACTTTTTATGCTATTACGCTCAAACCGCTTTAGCGGTTTTGGGCTTGGCATCTCTTACATTTTTGCGTTAAGCATTTTGACAAATTTAATTCTGGGTTCATCCAACCTTATACTGCTAGCGACCACAATGTTGTTACCTCAAATGTTTTACAGCTCTACCACATTCAATAAAGCATCGGTAACGCTTGTAGTTTTTGCCGTATCAGTAACTATTATTCTTTTTGTTCTACCTCTAATTGGTTTGCCTAGCGAAAATATTTTTTACGCAAACCGGTATTACATTAGCGTTGGGTATTTTATTTACCTAACCGCTATATCTCTGCTATCGTTCCTAAAAAATAAGCAGTTGCAAGAGTTGGAAATGAAGAACATTGAACTTAAAAATGACATTAAAAAGCGGAGTGAGAATCTTGCTAAACTCTCGCACGACATAAGAACACCATTAAATAATATTGTCATAATCTCAAACATCCTGTCAAACCAGATCCAAGAAGAGAAGCTCAAGGATATGATTGACACCATTCAGGCATCATCAAACAACCTCATGAGTACGCTGAACAGTATGATTGACCTCTCCATAAGCGAAATGCCAAAGGACTCCGACGTGCTCGTACCATTCGACCTTCAAAATACGCTTAACAACACATTTCGCCTTTTTTCTACCCAATCGGGCACCATTAGTTTTTCCTTTAAGTACGATGAGCGCCTTCCCAAAAACCTGCTTGGCGACCCCGTTAAGTTAAAGCAGATTTTCCTAAACATTGTGGAAAGTATTATTAAAAATAAAAGCAGCCAAAAGGTAATACTTGAGATAAAGATCAACAAAATGCAGGAAGCCGGTGATGGGGTTGATATTTATACCGAAATCAAAACAAATACCCCCTTGCTCCTGCACCATGCCGATGGCGTGTCGTCAACAAACCTAACCGATGGCTCAACCGCCCTGAGCAACCAGGTGTTTATTGAAATGCTCGACCTTAAAATTGCAGCCAAACTTATTCGTGAAAATGGTGGCAAACTAAATGTTAAGCTAACTTCGCAGGATTCACAAATAAACTTCAACATCAGGCTACTCAAAGTTCCCTCAACACTAAAAGAAGAAATTCAGCAACCCGAGGGAAAGGATCAGGATAGCAATGAAATTGCACCCGAAACTTCGGAAATTATCAAGGCAGATAAGTTCACCGCCACCGATGTTAAATTAGAAAATGCCAATGTTTTACTGGTTGAGGATAACCTAATCAACCAGAAGATCGTATTACTCAGCCTTAAAAAACTGGTTAAAAACATAGATGTAGCTGTAAACGGGAAAGAGGCATTGGATAAATTTGGCACCAGCAAGTACGATATTATACTGATGGATGTTCAAATGCCAATCATGAATGGTTACACGGCCGCTAAAAAGATCAGGGAGATTGAGGCAAGCACAAACTCGCACACCCCAATTATTGCTATTACAGCCAATGCCTTAATGGGCGATAGGGAAGAATGTTTAGCCGCTGGCATGGACGATTACATCAGCAAACCCTTCCAGATTGAGGTGCTAATCCAAAAAATGCGCAACCTGCTCGAGGCAAATCGTTAATTATCGAAAACCCTTGGGTTAAACAACGAATATCCAAACGACAAATTCAAAAAGAACTGCTTACCCCTATTTCCAGGGTAATGCGACACCGACACAGTTACAGGGCCTACCAGAGAACTATAAATTACTGAGGCTGATATCAAAAACTCCCTACTTTTAAAGGCATCGCCATAGTAGGCTATACCATCGCTATTGGCAAGAATAGCTCTGTAGGGCTGATAAACAAAAGCATCGATTCGGAAACTCGCATTACTTCCAAAAGCTACCACTGGCGATAAACCCAAAGCAACATACTTGCTTGAACGAAGTCCCTTTAGAAACATTATCCGCGAATGCGGAGTTGGCGAGAACTGATTCATTGATAGAATTGTAGCCCAGTAATTGTCGAAAAATCGTTGCGATGACCAGTAACCATCCAGGTAAAGGCCAAGCCATAAACTCTTTCCAAATAGCCTATGGTAACTCTCATTGCGAAGGTATGCAGTGATAAACGATTGATAATTATCAAATTCCGAGAGCTGCATGGCTGTTGTGCCTGGCTTATGTATTTCGTGTCCGTAATACCCCGATACCGAAATTAGCTGATGTCGGCCCCGGTTAGCATACTGCTTGTGGTTCAGGGTATTTTTTCCCAATCTGATTCCACCCTTAAAGAACCGGAAACGGGTTTTATCGGGGATATCAAATGAGTAGTAGTTTTCGGTTTGGTAATACTCATCCATCTTTTCACCACTCGATGCAAATATCGAGGTGTTCAATGCGCTGGTATGGCTAAAGCGTAACGCAATAGAGGCAAAGGTCTCATTCTGGATGGCATAGGCTGGTTTTACATCTTCAAAAAAAGGTATTGGGTTACCGCTATGGTAATCGTAACGGTTAGCAATAAGGGTTGCCACCAGCGAGATAGGGATTCGCGAAGGGAAAGTTTTCATGGCTGTTAGCCTTCCACTACTGTGAAATTTTCCAAAGTATATATTGCCGTATAAGGTATTAGATGTTCTGCTTAACCAGTTATGGGTAATGGAGAAAAAACCTTCATTGCCAATATCGGATGAAAGACTCAAGCCTAAACCAACACTGGGGTACCTGTTAAGTGTGGCTTGCATGTTAACATCAAATAGTCCACTATTTCGATTGTAAACAAATTCGGGTTGAAGGCGAGCAAACACTTTATCGGACATTAACCGGTAGTAGTTAACCTTAAACCTATCAAAGGTAACAATGCTAAATTTGCTCATCAATACTCTGTCTATATACTTTTGCTGCATGGGATTCAATCCCAAAACGTTAATTTGTGAAATGTATAGTTGGGGAAGTTTCTCACGAAACTGTTTGCGGGCATGAGCAAGGCTATCGAGGGGTACTTTACGGCTTAACTTTGCCTTAATGCTATCCATTAAGTTAATCGCCGATTGGTAACCTAAGCCAACAATCTCATCAACCCTGTCAAAATCCAAAAGGTTAACGTTTGGCAAACGGGTATCAATAACCATCCCAATTGAATCGGGAATATCATAGTTGGTCATACCTACAATCATTGCCTCGAGCTGTTCAAGCGGATTGTCGTCCGAGGGGCTTTTAGAGTTGTTTGCCACCTTACTGCCAATAATGAAATCGGGCGAAAACTCCTTTAAGGCCTCAGGCCACATGAAGTTATTATAGATTCCGCCATCGAAAAGCAGTAAACTATCAACGTAAACTGGCTTAAAGTAAAGCGGAAAAGTCATTGAAGTCCTGATACTTCTCCCCAAATCGCCATTTCGGAAGTAAACAATGTTTTTACCAACAACATCCGAGGCATTACACCTGAATGGTACAAAGAGTTGGTTAAAATCACCACCCGACAAGGCGGTGCCTTGCGTAAAGAGCTCATCAAAGGCAATATCCATCCCAACTGTAGGTATAAAACTCGAAGCCACCTTGGGTTTAATTCCTTTTGAAGTTAGCACAAGTCCTACGCTCAGATTTTCAGCATCACTTATAGAGAAATCGTTGATGTTATACTTAAGCGATTCGTCAATTATCCCTTTACTCCAATTGTAAAAATCGCGGGTGTTAAATAACTCAACCATTTCATCGGGTGAATAGCCCATGGCGTATAGACCACCAATAATAGCACCCATTGAAGTTCCCGACACGTTGTCGATAGGAATTCCGTTCTCCTCAAGTGCTTTAATAACTCCAATGTGAGCCAAACCCTTTGCACCACCTCCGCTTAAAACCAGGCTCACCTTCTGGGCATTAAGCCCTGATGCTAATAGTAACAGAATGAAAACAACCATATATTTTGAACGGCACATAGCTGTAAGCGATTTGTTAAGCTAAAATTAGGAATACTTAGTTGTCTTAACAAGAGCAAAATACACATTCCGGAATATCTAACAAAAGCAAGATTCAAGTCACAAATGCAACTTTTGTCTTTGTTAATAATTGGTTTTTTACAAATATAGGACTTTTATAGCTATACCGCTTCCTTGGCCTGCTGTTAATTCTGTTCGCAACAAA
>DSBV01000108.1 GCA_011045955.1 Bacteroidales bacterium
ATCGGCAGAGTGTGAGTATATGATGTATGTGTATGGCATACAAAAAAACCTTCGTGCTTTTTGAAGGCTTTGTGGGAGCTACAGGGATCGAACCTGTGACCCTCCCGCTGGAAGCGGGATGCTCAGAACCCACGGGGTACTATGGTTTACTGAACCCGCAGAGCACTTCAATCCTTTTCCGGTTTTTCCAGGCCTTGATCTGGCGCTCGCGGCTACGGGCCTGCTGGATGGATTCGAACTTCTCGCAGTAAACCAGGCCCCAGTCGTTTGCCCTGGCTGTGAACCCCCTGTGATGTGAATTGTGTTTTCTGATGCGCTGCTGTAAGTCATCGGCAGTTGAGCCGATGTAGAACCTATCGGCGGAGTGTGAGTATATGATGTATGTGTATGGCATACAAAAAAACCTTCGTGCTTTTTGAAGGCTTTGTGGGAGCTACAGGGATCGAACCTGTGACCCCCTGCTTGTAAGGCAGGTGCTCTGAACCAGCTGAGCTAAGCTCCCAATTTTAATGGTCATTCCCCGTTGGAAATGCGATGCAAAAGTATGCTAAAGTTTGAAATTTGCAAAATATTTTTTGAAAAAAATCAAGAAAATGTTTTGAAATCTTTTGAATCTATTGATAATCAGCATAGATAATTATACCACCTCAGCGACTACAAAAGTGCTCCCACCAACAAAAATTAAGTCGTTTGGATTGGCTGCTTTTTTTGCTTCGGTTAAAGCCATTGCAACATTAGGGTAGGAATTTCCCCTTAATCCATGAAGCATAGCTTTTTTCATTAATTCTTCATGGTTTAAGGCCCTTGGAATTGCGGCCTGGGTAAAGTAATAGGTTGCATTTTGGGGCAGAAGCGCTAACATCTCATCTATGTTTTTATCGGCGACTGCGCCAATAACCATATGCAATTTATTGTGTGGTGTGTGGTTTATTTGATCAACAACATATTGGATTCCATTAGTATTATGACCAGTGTCGCAATAAATTAGAGGGTTTTCGGAAATTTTTTGCCATCGACCCATAAGGCCAGTTAACAATTGAACATTTCTAAGGCCATCAATTATCGCACTATCGGGTATTGAGAAATCTTTACCCCTAAGTATTTCAATTGATTTTAGAACTCCAGAAATATTGTAACGCTGGTAATTGCCTAACAGGTCAATCTCAACTTTTACATCCTTACCATTTCCTGTTAGTTTAAATACCTGTAAACCTTTAGTATCTATATACTGCTCATAAACCTGAATTTCTTTATCAGCGAAATAAATTGGAGCATTCATCTCTTTTGCTTTCGCAGTAAAGACTTCTTCAACCTCAGGTTGATAATTACTTACAACAACCGGTATATTTGGTTTGATAATTCCTGCTTTCTCTGATGCAATTTTTGGTAAAGTATCGCCAAGTAACTCGGTATGATCAAACCCAATATTTGTAATTATACTTAGAATGGGGTTGATAATATTCGTTGAGTCAAGCCTACCTCCTAGTCCAACTTCAATAACGGCAATATCGAGATTCTTGCGGGCAAAGTAGTCGAAAGCCAAAGCAACTGTCATCTCGAAAAACGAAGGTTTGATTTGGTCAAAGAAACCTTTATGCTTGGAAACAAAAGAGGCTACTTCATTTTCAGGTATCATTTCGCCATTAACCCTGATTCGCTCTCTGAAGTCTTTTAGATGAGGCGATGTGTATAGTCCAACGCGGTAGCCTGCTTTTTGCAGCACAGCTGCAAGCATATGCGATGTGCTTCCCTTGCCATTTGTCCCTGCTACATGAATGGATTTAAAGGTTCGATGGGGGTGTTTAAAATACTCATCAAGTTTGAGGGTGTTGCCCAAATCTGCTTTATATGCAGCTTTGCCAATTCTTTGGAAAATAGGTAATTGGAGGTAGACGTACTCGAGAGCTTCTTGGTAGGTCATTTCAGTTTATTTTGGTGCAAGTTTAGTGATTTTTTATTGTCAAAACCTATTAGCTATCGGTTAACAAATATTTAAGGCGCAAATGGTTGTATTGGATTAGTTTTTCATATATTTAGGTGAATTTTAAAATCACAAAAGTATGGCAAAGAGTAAAGTGAACAAAATCTTCGTGATTGACACTAATGTAATACTTCACGACTTTCAGTGTTTGTATAAGTTCCAGGACAACGATATTGTTATCCCCATAGTGGTTCTTGAAGAACTGGATAAGTTTAAGAAAGGTAACGAACTTATCAATTACCATGCACGCGAATTTGTTAGAGAATTAGATAAAATAGCTGGCGATAAACTTTTCAACGGGGGGTTGCCCTTGGGTAAGAACCTAGGAAAACTAAGAATTGAAACCGGAAAACCGATGCCCCCTGAAATGAAAGAATCATTTACTGAGTTCACCCCCGATAATAGGATTTTAGCTATAACCATTCATTTGGTTAAGTTGAATCCTGAGCGTCCGGTTATACTTGTTACCAAGGATATCAATCTTAGAATGAAGGCAAAGTCGCTAGGGATTGTTGCACAGGATTACCTAAACGACAAGGTGGAAGACATTGATAGCCTAAAGAAAGATATTGAGATAATTGCAAAAGTTGACGATGCTCTAATCCAAAGGCTTTACAATTCGGATGACAAACTTTTTGCAAAAGACATAAAACTAAAACCTTACGCCAATCAGTACTTTATCTTAAAAGGGAACAAATCAAGTGCACTAGCCCATTACGATAAGGCAATAGATACCCTTGATCGTGTTGAAAAGGTAAGAGCTTATGGTATTGATCCCCGAAATGCTGAGCAAACATTTGCCCTCGATGCTCTCTTAAGGCCCGAGATTCAGCTAGTTGCTCTTACCGGAAAAGCAGGGACTGGCAAAACCCTACTAGCATTGGCGGCAGCACTGCAGCAGGAAGAACAGTTTGATCAAATTCTACTTGCTAGGCCAATTGTAGCGCTTTCCAATAAGGATATTGGCTTTTTGCCGGGTGATGTAGATGAAAAAATTGGCCCCTACATGCAGCCCCTATTCGATAACCTTGGCGTTATAAAAAATAGGTTTAAACCAACAAGCAAAGATTACATGCATATTGAAGAGATGCAGCGTACCGATAAACTTGTAATTACACCGCTAGCGTATATAAGAGGACGAAGCCTTTCAAATGTTTTTTTCATTGTTGATGAGGCTCAAAACCTTACACCACACGAGATTAAGACTATCATTACCCGGGCAGGTGAGGGTACTAAGTTCGTGTTTACAGGCGACATCCATCAAATTGACCACCCTTACCTCGATATGAAATCGAATGGGCTAACCTATTTGAGCGATAGAATGCATGGCCAGGAGATATTTGCTCACATAAATCTAGTTAAGGGTGAACGTAGTTACCTGGCCGAGCTGGCAAGTGATTTGCTTTAACCAAAACCAACCGATAAATGGCAAAGACGTTGCTCATACTCCGACACGCCAAATCATCGTGGGCTGAGGCAGAAAAAAGCGATAAGGACAGGGCCTTAAAGGCTAAGGGCATTAGCGATATTGTCAACACCGCACGCAATTTTGCACCTAAGGTGCAAGGGTTAGATCTAATTATTACCAGTTCTGCTAATCGTGCGGTACATACAGCAATTCTTTTTGCCGAAACCATTGGGTTTCCGCACGATAAAATCCGAATAGACCCAATGGTTTACCAGGCCGATGAAGGGGAGCTACAGGAAATCATAAGGTCGCTTCCCGATGCTCATCAGTGTGTTATGGTGGTTGGGCATAACCCAACATTGACATACCTGGCTAATAGATTTGTTCCCAATCAGATTAATGAGCTACCAACATCAGGGCTTGTTGGAGTTGAGTTTGATATTAACGGGTGGAGTGAACTTTCGGCCGACAAAGTAAATTCGGTTTTTCGCAGTTTCGACTGGTAAGCTTAACAATTTCTTAACATATGTGTTTAACCAAATAATGGTTATTGATTTAATATTGCCCGAAATATTTGACTTACATGATGTCCAAAAAAGTACCTTTAGTTAACCGTGAGCTAAGCTGGCTGGCATTTAACGGCAGAGTGTTACAAGAAGCCGAAAATCCGTCAGTTCCTTTAATTGAACGTTTACGTTTCTTTGGGATTTTTTCAAACAACCTCGATGAATTCTTCCGAGTTAGGGTTGCCACCTTACGCCGTTTGTTGGTGGTTGAAAAGGGAGCCAAAAAGTTTATGGGCGATAATCCCCGTAAAATCCTTGAGAAAATTCAGCCCATAGTTATCGATTACCAGAAGAAGTTCGATAGCGCTTTTCAGAATATAATTGAGGAATTGAAAAGAGAGAATATTTACCTCATAAACGAAACGCAACTAACGGCAAGTCAAATTAAATATCTCAATAATTACTTCGACGATCATATCTCGGAGTTTGTGGCACCAGTCATTTTAAAGCGAAATAATAAATTCCCTGAACTGATAGATCAGTCTATTTATTTTGCAGTCAAATTAACTTATAGCCAAAAGCAAAACCCAAAGGAGTTTGCACTTATTGAAATACCATCGAGGTTCGTTCCCCGTTTTATCATTTTACCAAACGAAGGGGAGAAAAGCTTCGTTATTTTACTCGATGATGTGATAAGGCTTTGCCTGTCAAAGGTATTTAAGATTTTACCATTTGATACCTTTGAGGCTTATACTGTGAAGATTACTCGCGACGCGGAACTCGATGTTGATAACGATATTTCAGAAAGTTTATTGGAGAAAATTTCAAAGGGTGTAAAGAACAGAAAACGAGGCGAACCGGTAAGACTTGTTTACGATGAGAGAATTCCTACGGATTTACTTCGTTTTATTGTAAAAGGGCTTAATCTGGACGAAGATGATTACGTTATTCCGGGTGGGCGGTATCACAACTTCAAGGATTTTATCCGATTCCCCAGCTTAGGACGAAATCACCTTATAAATTTACCGCTTGATCCCGTTAGTATTAAGGAATTGGATGAGGCTATTCAGGTTATAGATGTTATGTCCGATCACGATTTTATGCTTCATTATCCTTTCCATAGTTTCCAGTATTACATTCGCTTGCTCCGTGAGGTCGCCCTCGATCCTGCCGTTAAATCAATTCATATTACCCTTTACAGGGTTGCCACTGAATCGCGCGTGGTACATGCATTAATTAACGCTGCAATGAACGGTAAAAAAGTTACCGCTATAGTTGAGCTGCGCGCTCGTTTCGATGAGAATGCCAATATCTATTGGTCAAAACAAATGCAGGAGGCCGGTGTTAACGTGATATTTGGAGTCCCCGGTTTGAAGGTGCACAGTAAAATGACACTTATTACCCGTCAGGAAAAGAAAAAGGAACGTAATTTTGCAGTAGTAAGCACCGGTAACTTTCATGAGGGAAACGCAAACGTTTACACCGATGTGAACCTTTTCACTACCGACCCACGAATTACATCGGAGGTGCGTAAAGTTTTTATCTTCCTCGAAACTAATTACAAAACATTTCCATACAAGCACTTGCTTGTAGCACCATTCAACATGCGCAGGCGCTTATACTCATTAATTGATACCGAAATTGAAAATGCATCCAAAGGATTACCTGCCTACCTTATTGGTAAAATCAATAACCTGATTGATGAGGGAATGATAAAAAAACTTTATCAGGCTAGCAAGGCGGGTGTAAAAATCAAGCTTGTAGTTCGGGGAACTTGTGCTCTTGTGCCTGGGGTAAAGGGAATTAGCGATAACATTGAGGTGTATGGAATTGTCGATAGGTTTCTGGAGCACTCGCGCATTTTCATCTTTGCTAATGGTGGTGACGAGGTTTGTTACATTTCATCGGCCGATTGGATGACACGTAACCTGGACTACCGAGTTGAAGTGGCAACCCCTATTTATAGTAAACCACTTATTGAAGAGATGAAAACAGTAGTTAACTATACACTCAGCGATAACGTGAAAGCTCGACTGGTTAATCAGGATGGTTGTAATGAGTTTAAACCCTGTAAAGAGGGCGAACCTGAGTTTCGTTCTCAGCTGGAACTTTATAAATATTACCAAGATTTTGAAAAGCACAAGATCGGAGAAGAAAAATGAAGATACTGAAATTTGCCGCAATTGACATTGGCTCTAACGCAGCCCGTTTGCTACTTACAAATGTGGTGGAAGATGGCGAAACTGTAATTTTTAGCAAATCCTCGTTGGTGCGAGTTCCTATCAGGCTGGGTGAGGATGCATTTTCTATTGGCTACATCAGTGAACATAGGGCACAAAAACTGCTCAAAACCATGGTTGCCTTCAAAAACCTGATGGAAGCACACGATGTTGTTGCCTACAGGGCATGTGCTACTTCGGCAATGCGTTCGAGCAGCAATGCACCCCAACTTGTGGAGATGTGTAAAAAGCATGCCGATATTAGCATTGAGGTAATTGATGGCTCTCGCGAGGCCAAAATCATTTACGCCAACGGAATTGCCGAAATGCTCGACCACGATAGATCTTATATTTATGTTGATGTTGGTGGTGGTAGTACTGAAATTACTGTTTTTGAAAAAGGCGAGATTAAAGCTTCTAAATCGTTTAACATTGGGACTTTACGGATCCTCAAGGGTATGATTGGAAAACCCGATTTTAAGCAGGTGCGCGATTGGATTAAGGATATTATTAAAAAGAAGGAGCAACCCAAAATCATTGGCTCAGGTGGAAATATTAATAAACTCTATAAACTTGCACGAAAACCAGTGGGTGAGCCTTTATATCAAAATGAGATAAAAAAATTATACGATTTTCTGAATGGCTTTTCGATTGAAGATAGGATAAAACTTCTGAGTTTAAACCCCGACCGTGCCGATGTTATTGTTCCGGCAACCAAAATCTTCCTCAAGGTAATGAAATGGTCGGGTGCAAAGGAGGTAATTGTCCCTACAATTGGTATTTCCGACGGTATTATTCGAACGCTATACACCGATTACAAGCAGAACTTTACGATGCAACAATAGCATAGGTTGTTACATTCTTATATTCAATAGATGTAAACCTTAGTGGTTTACATTTGTTACCTTTGCAAAAATACTTACAATGAATAAAGGGAGAAAGCGTGTTGCATTCTACACGCTGGGTTGCAAGTTGAATTTCTCAGAATCATCTACCATTGCTCGGAAGTTTGCCGATATGGGTTATGAACGCGTTTCGCCCGATTCGGAAGCCGACGTTTATGTAATTAATACGTGTTCTGTAACCGATCATGCCGAGAAGAAATGCCGTCAGGCAATTCGGAAATTCACAACCAAATCGTCCAACGCAATGGTTGCCGTGGTGGGATGCTATGCTCAGCTCAAGCCCGATGAAATTGCACAAATAGATGGGGTTGACTTTGTGCTTGGCGCAGCTGATAAGTTCAACCTGCCTCGTCTGATTGGGAATGATGCTAAAAAATCAAATGTAAAAGTATGTAGTTGCGATATCGATACGGTAAGTGATTTTTTCCCGGCATACTCAACTGGCGATAGAACGCGATCGTTCCTGAAAGTACAGGATGGTTGCGATTACCATTGCAGCTACTGCACAATACCACTTGCGCGAGGGAAAAGCCGCAATATGCCCATAAGCCAAATAGTGGATCAGGCGCAAGCTATAGCCCGTCAGAATGTCAAAGAGATTATTCTTACAGGTGTCAATACTGGCGATTTTGGGAAATCGACTGGCGAAACGTTTCTGGAACTTATCCAGCAGCTCGATAGGGTGGAGGGAATTGAGCGCTACAGGATTTCATCCATTGAACCAAATCTTATTACCCCTGAAATTGTCGATTTTGTGGTACAATCGGATAAGTTCCTTCCCCACTTCCATATACCGTTACAGTCGGGTTCGAATCGAATCCTTGCGCTTATGCGCAGGCGCTACCGCCGCGAACTTTTTGCTGAACGCATTAAACTGATCCGAAGTCGAATACCCCATACCTTTTTCGGTGTAGATGTAATCGTTGGCTTCCCCGGTGAAACCGACGACGATTTTAGCGATGCTTACCGTTTTATTGAACAGGTAAAACCCTCGTTCCTTCACATTTTCCCTTACTCAGAGAGACCTAACACACCAGCTGCCGGATATGAAGCGAAGGTGAACCCTAAGATTGTTAAACAGCGAGTAGCCAAGTTAACAGAATTATCCAATTCGTTTCATGAAGAATTCTACCTAAAACATATTGGGCAGGTGCGGAGCGTGTTGGTTGAATCGACCCGCAAGGGCGATTATATGTTTGGGTTTACCGATAATTACATAAAGGTAGGCATCCCGTTTAACAAAAACCTTGCAGGAAAGGTTGTGGCTGTGAAATTGGAGAAATATAACCCCACAGGATTTGTTGAGGGGAGTTTGAGTTAATTTTTATATCGGCTATTAACCGTGTTAATGCCAACCAATCGCCAATGCCTTACCCCTTGCGATTTGTAGTAAACAAGAATATTGTAGCTATTTTCAGTTTCAAAAAAATTCGCCTCAATGCGGTTAAAGTCTGGTGGAGTTGAACCATGCGAAACAAAAACATACTTATAGTTATAAAAGCCTTGTTTTAAAAGCAATCGGGTTTCGTAGCAGTTGCATTCCGGATTAAATTTCAATTTAAAATTTGGGTTAAGCTCCCAACCGCTTAGTTCGCCAAATATATAGATATCGCCATCGAACTGAACGTCGTTGCCAAGGGTGAAATATACCCATGTGTAATCGGCTTCAACTTGACTTTCAGTAACATCATCGCATTTAACAATGAATTTACCGTTTATATCAATTCTTTCGTTATAACGATAAGTTTTAACCCTTTTGTCGGGGGTAAGTATGGTGTGGTAAACACCATTGTATTGCTGTATGCCCTTTATTTCGGCAACTTGGTAATGAAACGATTTTAGGTTAAGCTGCCTGAACTCATTTCCTCCTTCAAATACGGGCGAAGTTGAGGTGTGGTAAATCAAACTACTCCCATCGATGTATTGTGGCATTCTTAAAATTAACTCGTTGTAGGGCTGGTTGTTTTGGTTTATACGAGCAACAACATCGGTATTAGGGTCAACCTTTCCAAGTTGTGCAGTATTAACCGTTAATTCCATTTGCTGGTGTGTGCGTTGGATCTGAGGTTCTATAGGTTGACGTACACTAGTCTCAATTTTTACAATGGGTTCATAAACCCTAAATTGCTTTTGAAGCACTACTTCCTGCCTATTGCCTTGTTTAACAACTCGGAGAATATAATTGCCCGATACCTTTAACTTTAGGTTGCTATTGGGTATCGTAAGGGTGTAGTGCCTGTACTGTACCAAGGTTCCCAAAGAATACCGATAATCGTAAATGGGGTTAAACTCAAAACCCTCGGCATATTCCATGAACACCATATTGGTAGGATTCCAATTATAGTCGCAATGTATCACGGTATACTCGTATTGCTCAATGGTTTCCGCAAGATCATCGAATTCAAAGGTTATGGTTTCATCGGTGTTTAGTTCTATTATGGGTTGAGTTAGTTCAAAACCGGTTTTGTAGGTTTTAACCGATTTTATATGCGTTTCCCAATGGTTCGATAATTTTTCAACTTTTTTGAAAACATTTTCAGCAGCTTCTCTGTTATTTGAGTAACAAAAATGGTAGGCTATTAGGGAAAAGATAAAAATAGATATATTGATATCTATATATCTGACAAGTTTGATATGCATCAATAAATAATTTTAAACGTGTTACCAAAGATATTACATTTGTGGCTAAATTTTTAAAACAGGAGTTCAAAATTCCGTAAATTTGTTTTTGCAAAACATTATAGTAATGTCTAAGCCAATTAAAATCAAACGTGGATTGAATATCCCGTTAAAGGGTTCAGCTGAGAAGGTGCTGGTACGCATCGATAAGGCTGAAACCTACGGGGTAAAGCCAACCGACTTTCCTGGGCTTGTACCCAAGCTCAATGTTATGGTTGGCGATAAGGTCAAGGCTGGTTCGCCCTTGTTTCACGATAAGTATCGACCCGAGGTTGTTTTTTCATCGCCTGTGAGCGGCCAGGTGGTTGATATAAGGCGTGGAGAACGTAGGGTAATATTGGAGGTGGTTGTAAAGGCCGATAGTGGTGAACTGGCATACGAGGACTTTGAACCTGCATCGCCCGAAACGCTCACCCGCGATCAGGTTGTTGAAAAGTTACTCAAAGCGGGGGTTTGGCCTTACATTAAGCAACGACCCTTTGGCATTATTGCCAATCCGACCGATTCCCCAAAATCAATTTTCATTTCCTGTTTTGATACTTCACCACTGGCGCCCGATTTAGATTTTGCCGTTCAGGGCGAGGAGCAAGCTTTTCAGGCAGGAATTGATGCCTTGCGCATGCTTACGCCAGGTAAGGTTCACTTTGGGCTTAATGCCGATTTCCCACCCGCAAAGGCTTTTGCAAATGCTAAGGGAGTGGAGTCCCACTATTTTACTGGGCCTCATCCTGCTGGCAATGTTGGTGTTCAAATTCACCATATCGACCCAATTAATAAAGGCGAGGTGGTTTGGGTTTTAAATCCACTGGATGTCATAATTATTGGACGTCTTTTTCTTAAAGGCATCTACGATGCAACCAAAGTAATTGCCCTAGCTGGTTCCGAGGTTCTTAACCCCCGATACTTCAAGTTGATTTCAGGTGCATGCATTGAGAGTATTATAAAGAATAATATCAATACACAGAGTCAAGTTCGTTTCATAAGTGGAAATGTGCTTACCGGTACACTTGTCGACAAATTGGGATACTTAGGTTTTTATGATAACATGGTAACCGTTATTCCCGAAGGGAATAAGTATGAATTTTTCGGATGGATTGCTCCAGGTATTAACAAGCATAGTGCATCGCGCGCTTTTTTGTCGAAGTTGATACCAGGTAAACGTTTTATACTTAATACCAACATGCATGGCGGGCATCGGGCTATGGTGGTCACCGGACAGTACGAGAAGGTATTGCCCATGGATATTTATCCTATGCATCTAATCAAATCCATTCTGGCTAACGATATCGATAAGATGGAGCAACTTGGAATTTACGAAGTTGTTGAGGAAGATATGGCGCTTTGCGAGTATGTGTGCCCCTCTAAAACTGAGGTGCAGGATATACTACGAAAGGGCATCGAAACCATGATTAAAGAGTTAAGCTAACAATAATATTATTGTAATGAAAGCGTTACGAAATTACCTGGATAAGATTAAGCCGCACTTTCAGAAAGGTGGAAGGTTTGAGATGCTTCATTCAACCTTCGATGCGTTTGAAACATTTCTGTTTGTGCCCAATACAGTTACAACTAAGGGGAGCCATATTCGCGATTCGCTGGACCTGAAGCGCACTATGTCAATTGTGATTATCGCTTTAATGCCTGCCATGCTTTTTGGAATGTGGAATGTTGGTTACCAGCATGCTCTTTCCATTGATGCAGGCTGGAGTTTTTTTGAGACATTCTGGTATGGTTTTCTTAAAGTCTTACCATTAATTGTAGTAAGCTATGGTGTAGGGCTTTTCATTGAATTTGCATTCGCACAGCCCAGAGGCCATGAGGTTAATGAGGGGTTTTTGGTTAGCGGGTTGCTAATTCCACTTATAATGCCTGTTGGCGTTCCCCTCTGGATGCTTGCCATTGCAGTTGCATTTGCTGTAATAATTGGTAAGGAGGTTTTCGGGGGAACGGGCTACAACGTGTTCAACCCGGCTTTACTGGCAAGGGCATTTCTTTTCTTTGCTTACCCTTCGCACATGTCGGGCGATAAGGTTTGGATAGCCGGGCTAACTCAGGGACAAGGAGTAGTGGATGGTTTTTCAGGAGCAACACCGCTTGCAAAAGCTGCTGCATACCAAATCGAACAAATGCCATCGGTTTACGATATGTTCATGGGGTTCATTCCGGGTTCAGTTGGCGAAACATCTACTTTAGCAATTCTTATTGGTGCTGCTATACTTATAGTAACAGGAATTGGAAGTTGGAAAATTATGGTTTCAGTTTTTGGCGGTGGATTGGCAGCAGGTTTACTTTTTAATGCCTTTGCGGTCAACCCCTACATGGAGATATCCGCATGGCAGCACCTAATTATGGGAGGTTTTGCTTTTGGTGCCGTTTTTATGGCTACCGACCCTGTGAGCGCATCGCAAACCGAGAAGGGTAAGTGGATATATGGTTTTCTGGTAGGCTTTCTGGCCCTACTTGTCAGAGTGCTTAACCCCGCTTATCCGGAAGGCATGATGCTTGCTATCCTGCTAATGAACGCTTTTGCTCCACTAATTGACTACTACGTGGTTGAAGCCAACATTCGCCGAAGAATGAATCGCGCCAAAAAGGTTGCTAACGTCTAAACTTTGAAAAGCTATGAGTTTACTGGATAAGATAAAAAGCATGGACCGAAACAGCAATGCCTATACAATTATTTATTCTTCGGTAATGGTTATTGTTGTTGCCATGCTGCTGGCTATTGCCTCAACAGCTTTAAAACCGGCACAAACCAAGAATGTTGAAACCGAAAAGAAAATAGATATACTTCGCTCAATAGGCAAGGCCAATGGGGTTGAGCATGCCGCCAACAAGTATGCCTTTGTTTCCGAGAACTTCAATAAGTACATCCCTGAACAGCTGGTTGTTAGTTCAAAAGGCGACACCATTACCGGAGTAGTTGCTTTTAATGTAGATTTGAAGGTTGAAATGTCAAAACCGATTGAGCAGCGAAACCTTCCCGTTTATAAGGCTAAACTCGATGATGGTAGCATTAAGTATATCATTCCACTTCGTGGACGTGGCCTATGGGGACCTATTTGGGGGTATATCGCTTTAAATGATGATTTGAATACCATTTACGGTGCTACTTTTGCACATCAGGGCGAAACGCCAGGATTAGGCGCTGAAATTTCCACTCCTGAATTTCAGGAACAATTTAGGGGTAAATCAATTTTTCAGGGCGACAGCATTTTAACCTTTACCTCCGTTAAGGTGCTAAAAGGTGGTGCCACACCCAACGATCCCCATGGTGTTGATGCCATTTCGGGTGGTACTATTACCAGCAAAGGTCTCGAAAGTATGCTTTTCGATTGCCTAGTTGCTTACCAAAATTATTTTGAAAAAGAAAAAAATAGTATAAGCCATGAGTGAAGTTAAGGAAAAGGAGCCCCTGTTTTCGGCTAAAAATCTGAAACTGCTTACCGAGCCAATTGATTCCAGGAATCCTGTAACAGTATTAGTACTGGGAATATGTTCGGCGTTGGCAGTTACCGTTAAGCTCAAACCTGCCATAGTGATGGCGCTATCGGTTATAGTTGTAACTGCTTTTTCAAACCTTATTATTTCCTTAATTCGGAATTCTATTCCTAACCGTATCCGTATTATTGTGCAGCTGGTTGTTATTTCTTCGCTGGTAATTCTGGTCGATCAAATACTGAAAGCTTATGTTTACGATGTAAGTAAACAGCTATCGGTTTTTGTAGGGTTAATAATAACAAACTGTATAATCATGGGGCGTCTGGAGGCATTTGCTTTGGGCAATAAGCCTTGGCCTTCGTTCCTCGATGGCATTGGTAACGGAGTGGGTTATGGCTTAATTTTGGTTATTGTAGCTTTTTTCCGTGAGTTCCTTGGTTCTGGAACAATTTTTAACTATAGGGTTATACCCATTGATTGGTATATCAAAAACGGAGGCTTCTATGAGAACAACGGCATGATGATTCTGCCTCCGATGGCGCTGATTACTGTTGGTATAATAATTTGGATACAACGCAGCAGGAACCGAAAACTTATTGAGGATTAACCACAAAAAACCCACCTAAGGTATGGAACATTTAATCAACATATTTGTCAAATCCATATTTGTCGATAATATGGTTTTTGCTTACTTCCTGGGTATGTGCTCGTACCTGGCTGTATCAAAAACAGTAAAGACAGCTATGGGGCTTGGTATTGCGGTAATATTCGTTATGGTTATTACTGTTCCTGTAAACTATTTATTGAACAAGTATTTATTGCTACCGGGAGCATTGATTTGGCTTGATCCTGGCTTTGCAAATTTAGATTTAAGTTTCCTTTCGTTTATCATGTTCATTGCTGTCATAGCCTCCATGGTGCAACTGGTTGAGATGGTGGTGGAAAAGTTTTCGCCATCGTTATACAACTCCCTTGGAATATTTTTACCCCTTATTGCTGTAAACTGTGCTATACTGGGAGGATCATTATTCATGCAGGAACGTGAATACGAAACCCTTGCTGAGGCTACTGTTTTTGGGCTTGGATCAGGAATAGGTTGGGCTTTAGCAATTGTTGGCATAGCTGCTATCCGTGAAAAACTCAAGTATTCCGATATACCTAAACCATTACGCGGGTTGGGTATTGCATTCATTATAACAGGTTTAATGGGCATTGCGTTCATGACCTTTATGGGCATCAAGTTGTAAAGAACTGTTAAACTATTTAACCATGATATTACTTTCAGGTAACGGAATCACTATAATTTCAGCAATTGCAATATTCCTGCTAGTTATTTTGTTTTTAGTAGCGATTCTGCTATACGCTAAGGCAAAACTTACCCCCCAGGGCAGGGTGAAGTTGGTGATTAATGAGGTGAGAACCCTTGAAGTTGATCCTGGGGGAACAATTCTTTCAACCCTATCAAATAATGGTGTTTTTCTTCCATCGGCATGTGGAGGAGGCGGAACTTGTGGCATGTGTAAGTGCCGGGTTTTGGAAGGTGGTGGAAGTATTTTACCAACCGAGGTGGGGTTTTTCACCCGTAAGCAGCAGAACGATCACTGGCGACTGGGTTGTCAGGTAAAAATTAGAGAGGACATAAAGATTGAGGTCCCCGAGGAGGTTTTAGGTATTAAGAAGTGGGAGTGCGAAGTGGTATCGAACCGCAACGTGGCAACTTTTATTAAGGAGTTTGTGGTTAAGCTACCCGAGGGAGAAAAGTTGAATTTCCGTTCCGGCGGCTACATCCAGATTGATGTGCCTAAAATTGAAGTAGATTTTGCCAAGGATATCGATGTTGAACCTGAATACCGCGACGAGTGGGACAGATACAAGATGTGGGATTTGAAGATGAGGAATACTGAGGAAACGTTTCGTGCATACTCCATGGCTAACCATCCAGCGGAGGGCAACATTATCATGCTCAATGTTCGTATTGCTACTCCACCCTGGGACAGGGAGAAAAATGCTTTTATGAAAGTAAACCCCGGGGTATGTTCAAGTTTCATTTTTTCGCGTAAACCTGGCGATAAGGTTATGATTTCAGGGCCTTATGGCGAGTTCTTTATCAAGGACACCCAGAGTGAGATGATGTTTATTGGTGGTGGCGCAGGAATGGCGCCCATGCGCTCGCATATCTTTGATCAATTCCTAACCAAACGTACTACCCGGAAGGCCACCTTCTGGTACGGAGCCCGTTCCAAGCGGGAGATTTTCTACGAGGAGCACTTCCGTAAAATTGAGCAGGAATTCCCTAATTTCAAGTTTACCATTGCCCTTTCTGAACCAAAACCAGAGGATAACTGGACAGGCTATGTTGGGTTTATCCATCAGGTTATTTACGATAATTACCTCTCAAAGCACGATGCTCCTGAGGACATTGAGTACTACCTCTGCGGTCCGCCAGCCATGAACGATGCCGTTCAAAAAATGTTATTTGATTTAGGTGTACCTGAGGAAATGATAGCTTTTGACAATTTTGGTGGATAAAACATTGTTTAACTAAACTTAATATTCCTTTAACTCGCATTAGCTAATGCGGGTTTTATCTTTGCAGCGTAATCAGAAACAGAAAAAGTAAGTTTTCTCATAGGCTTTTGGTTTTTGAGTTAGGTTTAGGTTTGGTTTTAGGTTAAAGGTAACAAAATGGGGCTGCAAAGCCCCTTTTGTTTTTAATATTGAAATTTAGTTCTTACTCAAAGGCGGATAGGGGGGAGTGGAAGTTAATTTTTCATCCACAATATCTGATAGTAGAATACTTAGCTCATTAATAGTTTTTTTATCATCAATTATCTTTATCACTTCTTCCTTATTAAGAAAATTAAGAATAAAAAAGGAATCAGCGTCGATGTTTAATCTCAAATACTGATAGAATCTTTGGTTTTCAAGTTCAAAGCCCATTGATTTTGCACGCTTCTTCAATCTTTTTTCCAACTCTTCTTTTGTAAGTTTTGCCATGCTAATTTGTATTTCATTACAGAATCTAAGTTAATTGATAATTCTGATACTTGCAAGTGTGATTATCATACACTCCCTGATTTCATTTGACAATAGAAGGATTGCTATACATAATCCCTCAGCATAGAATCAGAAACAGGTTAACTATTGTACAAGAAAAAGCGCCTAAAGGCGCTGTAAAAACAATTAAAAAGATTATGGTTTAGAATCGTCTATTGCTACTCATCGTTGCTATTTAGCAATCCGATGTAGTATAGTAGGGTGGCAAGTGAGCCAAGTGCTGCTATAACGTAAGTAAGCGCAGCCCATTTAAGGGCATCGCGGGCATACATAGCGCCTTCGTCGTAGGTTAACCCCGACGAGTTGAGCCAGGCAAGTGCCCTGCGCGAGGCATCCATTTCAACTGGGAGGGTAATAATGCTGAACAGGGTGGTTAACCCGAGCATGATTACTCCAATAAGCAAAATGCTTGGCATGGTTTGGAGTAGTATTACACCTGCCAGCAATACCCATTGAACCCAACGCGATGCTATGCTAACAACAGGGACTAAAGCCGAACGCATCTGCAGGAAAGCATAGCTGTGGGCATGCTGAAGGGCGTGACCGCATTCGTGAGCAGCAACAGCTGCAGCAGCAATGCTTCGTCCGTGGTAAACATCGGGGCTGAGGTTTACAGTTTTATTAGCCGGATTGTAGTGGTCTGTAAGTTCACCATCAACCGATATCACCTTAACATCATAAATTCCATGGTTGTGGAGCATTAGTTCTGCCACTTCCTTACCGCTAAGTCCTCGGGGAAGTGCTATGCGCGAGTAGCGAGCAAACTTCGACTTAAGTTGCATGGAAACCATGAAGCTTAGCACGAAAAAAATAATCATTATCAGATAGATTCCCATATCAAGTACTTTAAGTGTTTTTAATTTCTTGATTCAATTGGCATGGCATCAATTTATACCTAATAGATCAAAGGTTACGGTTCACATAGTAAGCATTAGCCTGTGCCACTGGTGTTACCTCTAAATCGTTAATACACACGTGGGGTGGGCGAGTTAGCACAAAGTGAATAGCATCGGCTATGTCTTCAGCAAAGAGCGGGGTAAGCCCCGCGTAAGTGCTTTTGGCTTTCTCGTTATCGCCTTTAAAGCGTACAACAGAAAATTCGGTTTCGAGCAATCCGGGGCGAATTTCGGTAACCTTGATGTTGTGCTTGAGCATATCCTGCCGCATTCCTTGCGATAGCGCGTGCATGGCATGCTTAGTTGCACAGTAAACATTTCCGTTTTCGTAAACCTGAGTTCCTGCAATGGAACCAATATTTACTATGTGGCCTTTACCACGTTCAATCATCATGGGGGCAATCTTCCGGGTGATGTATAGCACGCCCTTGATGTTAGTGTCAATCATTCGTTCCCAGTCATCAATTACTCCGTCCTGAATGTGGTTAAGGCCAACAGCCAGGCCGGCATTGTTAACCAGCACTTCAATCTTACGCCAGCGTGCTGGCAGTGAGTCTATGGCATTGTTAACCTCATTTAGATTACGAATGTCAAAGTTCAGAATATAAACATCCTTTTTATACTTGACCTCAATTTCTTTCTTTAGCTCTTCGAGCCTTTCGAGTCTTCGGCCGGTAATAATAAGGTTAAACTCATCCATGGCAAGTCTAATGGATGTGGCTCGTCCAATGCCGGAAGTAGCACCAGTTATCAATGCAATTCTCATATTATCAATAGTATATGTGGATTAGTAAATTGAACAAGTTAACTCAAAATTAGAATATAAGTGATTAACTACACAATGGCTTAAGGTTTTTTAAAACTTTTTTGGTAAAACATCGATATTAAATGTTTAACTGCTATTTTTTCGATTTCAGCTTATGTTACTTGAGTTAATGTTAGTATTTTTGGCAGGAAATTTATAAAGTAGAAAAATAAGGAAGCTATGCCAAACCGAACAGTTACCCTTGAAACCGCCCGCGAGTTAGGGCTTCTTCCTGAAGAGTTTGAAATGATTAAGAACTACTTAGGCCGTACCCCAAACTTCACAGAGTTAAGTATTTACTCGGTTATGTGGTCGGAGCACGCATCATATAAGAATTCCATTAAGTGGCTGAAAACGTTACCCCGTAAAGGTTCCGCCATACTGGCAGAGGCCGGAACGGAGAACGCAGGTTTGGTTGATATTGGTAATGGTTTGGCATGTGCATTTAAGATTGAATCGCACAACCACCCTTGTGCTGTTGAACCCTACCAGGGTGCTGCAACAGGAGTAGGTGGTATTAATCGCGATATTTTCACCATGGGCGCACGCCCGGTCGCCCAGCTAAACTCATTTCGTTTTGGCAATCTTAAACTCGATAGAACCCGCTGGTTAATTAAAGGTGTGGTTAAGGGTGTAGGCGATTATGGCAATGCCTTTGGAATTCCCGTACTGGCTGGCGAGGTGTTTTTCGACGATTCATTCAACATGAACCCCTTGGTAAATGCCATGTCGGTGGGGGTGGTTGAGAAGGATAAGGTGATTTCTGCTGTATCTAAGGGTAAGGGCAATCCGATTTACATTGTTGGTTCAGCCACCGGAAAGGATGGCATTCATGGTGCTACATTTGCATCGGCCGACATAACCGAGGATTCGGCGGAGGATATACCCTCCATTCAGGTTGGTGATCCGTTTCAGGAAAAAATCCTACTTGAGGCGACCCAGGAGGTAATTCGAACTGGCGCACTGGTGGGCATGCAGGATATGGGCGCTGCCGGAATCATTTGCTCCACCTCGGAAATGTCTGCGAAAGGTGGACATGGCATGCGAGTCGATTTGGATAAGGTGCCTCTGCGACAAAAGAATATGGAAGCATGGGAAATTCTGCTGTCCGAATCGCAGGAGCGAATGCTCATGGTGGTTCAAAAAGGACGCGAGGCCGATGTTGAGGCAGTTCTGAACAAGTGGGATATTAGTTATGCCATTATTGGCGAGGTAACTGAGGGCGGTACCCTTGAATTTTACTACCATGGCGAGCTGGTTGCTAAGGTTCCAGCATCATCGTTAGTGCTTGGTGGCGGTGCACCGGTTTATGACCGGGAATACCATGAGCCCGCTTACTATAAGGAATACAAAAAGTTTGATATTAATAAGATTCCCGAACCAACCGATTTAATCGAGGTTGCCCGGTTCCTTGTTGCTCACCCCAATATTGCCTCAAAGCGATGGGTTTACGAGCAGTATGATACCATGATTGGCACAGGGAATATGACCACCAACTTCCCTTCCGATGCCGGGGTTTACAACCTTAAAGGAACCAATAAGGCTCTTGTAATGACTGTTGATTGCAATTCGCGTTACGTTAAGGCCGACCCCATGATTGGAGCCATGATTGCTGTTTCTGAGGCAGCCCGAAATATCTCGTGCACAGGCGCTCAACCCTTAGCCATTACTAACTGCCTAAACTTTGGCAACCCTTATAACCCTGAGGTTTACTGGCAATTTGTTCAGGCTGTTAAGGGAATGGGTGCTGCCTGTGAAAAGTTCGACACCCCAGTTACCGGCGGTAATGTTAGTTTTTACAACCAAGCATCGATTGGTGGCAAGGAGGAAGCCGTTTTCCCAACCCCAACTATTGGCATGATTGGTTTGCTCGAAAATAAGAATCATCATACAACGCTGGCTTTCAAGGAGAAGGGGCATATGATTTACCTGATTGGAAAGTCAGTAAACGATATTGCCTCGTCCGAGTACCTGTACAGCTACCACGGGGTTAAGGAGTCGCCTGCTACTTATTTTAACCTTGAGGAGGAGTACGAGGTTCAACGTGTGGTTCGCGAACTTATTGCGCGTAACCTGATTCAATCGGCACACGATGTTTCTGATGGCGGACTGTTTATCGCGCTTCTCGAAAGCGCCATGCCTCGCAATTTAGGCTTCGATATCACTACCGATGCCGAAATTCGTACCGATGCCTTCCTGTTTGGTGAGGCTCAAGGCCGTATTGTGGTTTCGGTGTCGTCTTCGCGCGAAACCCAATTTATTGACTTTATGGTGGCCAGCAAGGTGACCTTCTCAACCCTTGGCCATGTTACCAAGTCCGAAATTCGAATCGATGACGTATCGTTTGGCTTTGTTGCAGATTTGAAGAAAATCTATGATACATCCCTTGAGCAGCTGATAAATGGGTAAAACGCCAAATCCTTTTGTCGATAAAAGTACCAGCAGCGTTGCGGCGATGTTTAACAGCATTGCCCCTAGTTACGATTTCCTTAACCATTTGCTTAGCCTTGGCATTGACAAGCTTTGGAGGCGAAGGCTTGTAAAAAGGCTGCTACGTAATAATCCCGAAATGGTTTTGGATGTAGCAACCGGAACTGCCGACCTTGCATTGGTTATGGCTAAACAATCCCCTACTGTTAGGATTGTAGGTATCGATATCTCTGAATCGATGCTTGCCATTGGTATGGTGAAGATAAAAAAAATGAAGTTTCTGGAGCGCATTACCCTTAAAAAGGCTTCGGCACTCTGTATTCCCTCACCCGATAACCATTTCGATGCCGCCATGGTTGCATTTGGCGTCCGCAATTTTCAGGACTTAGCCCAAGGGCTAAAGGAGATTTGTCGTGTGCTTAAACCCGGCGGTGAACTGGGGGTTTTGGAATTCTCCATGCCCCGCCACTGCCCATTTAATGCTTTATATCGATTTTACTTTTTGCGATTCCTCCCATGGATAGGGGGTAAGGTGTCGGGGAATCGGCATGCTTATACCTATCTTCCTGAATCGGTGCTTACTTTCCCACAGGGTGAAGTTTTTGCACAAATACTTATGTCCTCGGGTTTTATCGATGTGGAAATCAGGGTTAAAACCTTTGGGATAGCCACGATTTATATTGCGAACAAGAAAAATCAATAATATTTTTAACTGGTTACCGTTTAATCAGTGTAGTTACTAAAACCGTGAATCGCACTTGAAACGTTTTTTTGCATTACTATTACTTTGTTTATTAGTAGTTGGCAACATATTTGGTCAGTATAAGCGACCCACATTGCTTAACGATCCCGACTACGACGTAGGGAAACCGCTAAGGTTTGGTTTCTCTATTGGTGTCAACGTAATGGATTTTGATGCCAATAACCGAACCGCTCAATTCAATGCCGATGGTTCAAAGTACTTTGCAGAGGTAACCCATATTTCTGCTGGCTTAAACGTGAATGCCATTGGCGACCTCCGTATTGCCCGCGATATTCATCTTCGTTTTCTACCTGGCTATTCTTTTGGCCAGCGCGATGTTAATTTTTTTAAGGTAGATGCCGACAGTAGCGTTTCGCTGGCTACAACCATGAAGATGGAATCGAACTTCATCGATTTGCCTGTTGGAATAAAGTTCTTGTCGGAGCGCAACAGTAATGTCCGCCCCTACCTGTACATGGGAGCTGACGTTAGAATTGATTTAGCCGCATATAAGCGCCTCAAGGTTGAAAAGGGTGTTTTGCTTAGGCTACAAAAGCTCGACTACTACTATGAGGTTGGCTTTGGTATCGATTTCTTTCTCCAATACTTTAAGTTTTCGACCGAGATTAAGTGGTCAGCTGGCTTGCTTAATATGTTATCGAGCGATTATGTTGATGAGGGAAAGATTTACCACGATGCCCTAGGTAGTTTAAGATCAAAGTTCCTGATTGTTTCGTTCCACTTCGAGTAGGTTTAAGCCTTCAGCCCATATTTCACTTAATGCTTTTTAAGAGTTTTTCCGCACCACATGACATATCTCTTTTGTATTAAGGCACGATGAGGCGGCAAATGAAATAGCAGTTATTAGGAGCAATTGCACGGAAAATTGATATACCAACCGATTCAATTCGGCATTACTACATAACCCGCAAATCAATTGATGCCCGTAAGGGTAAGGTTCTGGTTAACCTTGGCGTTAGGGTTTTTATTAGCAAGGAAAAGATTATTGATGAACGACCGGTTTTCAATTAGACTGATGTTTGTAATGCATCCCTGTTATTATTGTTGGGGCGGGTCCAGCAGGATTATTTGCTGCATTAAGGTTAATTGAGCTTGGTTTAAACTAATTGTAATTGAGCGTGGTAAATCGGTAAGCAATCGTAAGCGCGATATAGCTAGGCTAAACCGGGAGCATCAACTTAATCCTGATTCAAATTACGCCTTTGGCGAAGGGGGGGGCTGGTTATGCCGGTGGCTTAGTGCCATCGGCGTTGGGCAGAATTATTGCAGCAGAGGCGGTTGCCTGGGACCTGCAGAAAAGGAAATGTTTGGAGTGTTGGCTTTCTTCTGGGTTCTGCTGTTATTGAGAGTAAGGGGACTTAGGGATTTGAATGTCCCTTGAATTCCGATAGTATTATGGCTGTAGCCATGGCTACATTCAACGATTCTACTTTCTGGCGACCCGTAGCGAATGTTGGTATGTGTATACGATGTGTAATTAGCTTTTCAGCAGCAGGGCTGATGCCGTTACCCTCATTACCCATCACAATGATGCCTGTGCGTTCTTTCTTTGCCTTGTAAATATTTTCACCATCCATACATGCCCCAAAAATTGGGCAGTTAACAGTGTGCCGGCCAAGCCAGGTAATCAGGTCGGTATAATGAACCTTAACATAGGCAATGGCGCCCATGGTTGCCTGGATAGTTTTTGGGGCAAAAGCGTCGGCACATCCATGGGAGCAAACAATATTGTCAATCCCAAACCAATCAGCTAGCCTAATAATGGTACCCATGTTACCCGGGTCCTGAATGGTATCCAGAGCAAGAACCAGTTCTTTGCTTGGGTCAACTTCCAGGGTATATGTTGGGAACCGAACCACGGCAAGTACCGGGCTTGGTGTAACAAACCCGCTTATCCGTTCCATTTCGGATTGACTTACTATGTTTACCGGGCAATTTACATTTGTTACTAAATATTGCTCAGTGTGAAAAATTTCTTCAATTTCAAAGTTGCTAGCAATTAGCTCATCAACAAGTCTTGTACCTTCTGCTAAAAAAAGACCAAGTTCATTCCTGAATTTTTTCTGTTGTAGCGATTTTACCCTTTTAATGGTATTTTTTGATAACATCTACCTAAAATTTAGGACAAAATAAAACATTTTTCTAATATTATTAGCATTTTCAAAAATTCTTAGCATATCACAATCGAGCACTATTTTTGCCCTAATTTTGACGAATTTGGTCATTAATCAATAACTATTGCTGTAAAAAATGGGTGGCGAATTGCTGATATAATTACATTTGTATAATTCACAACATCTAACAATGATTAAGCCTGTGACTTTCAGCTTTCAGAAAATTAATCGGCCTTTAAGGTATGTACTGTATTTGTATTTACTGTTATTAGTTACAGGTTGTTCCGTAACCAAGCATGTGCCGGAGAATATGTACTTGCTTAACAATGTAGAGATAAAAACAAGTTCAAGGCAGGTAAAACCCGACGATTTATTACCATATGTGAAACAAAAGCCTAACAAGAAGATTTTGGGTTTCAGATTTCACCTAAGGGTTTACAGCCTATCAAATCCCCGAAAATCGGGTTGGATTAACACAGGGCTAAGAACCATTGGTGAGGATCCGGTGCTTTTCGATAGTATTGCAGTGTCGGGTAGTTCAAGAAACATCAAACTTTACCTTCAAAGTAAGGGCTACTATAATGCAGTGGTTAACGATTCGGTTTGGATTCATGGGAAAAAGGCCGATGTTTTTTATACCATCCATCCCAATTTGCCCTATAAGTTGAGGAGAGTTGGCTATTTCATTGAGAATACCTTAATCCGCCAGCTTGTGTTGGCCGATACCGTGAACCGGTTAATTAAAAGAAACGATTTGTTTGATGTGGATGTTCTCCAGGCCGAAAGGGAACGAATTGAAACAATGCTAAAACGAAATGGCTACTTCACATTTAATAAGAATTTCATAACATTTACTGCCGATACTAACTTCAGGAACAACCAGGTTGACCTTAACCTTATTATTAAAAATCCACTCCGAACCGATGAGAATGGAAAACTCAAACCCATTTGGTTTAAGCGATACAAGTTTGAGAATATTTACATTTATCCGAGCTACGACCCATTCAGGTTTAGCTCATACCGTGATAATGGTGAGCTTGATACAATCACCAGGGCTGGCGTGTACTTTGTTTTTCACCAGAATCCCGGTGTGAAGCTCGATGTAATTGAGTCATTTAACCAGTTAAAGCCTAACGAAATGTATTCGGTTGACCAAGTCAACAGAACGCAGCAGAATCTAAGTCAAATTAGGTTATTTAAGTTTGTCAATATCGAGCTGGAAGAAGTAGAAGCAAAGGATAAAACTGGTGAAATCGATTTCTCGGATATTGATACCAGTTATGTATCGGAAGAGTTTGGGTACCTTAATTGTTATGTTCAGCTAGTTCCGCATACTTTGCAAAGCTATCAGGTTGAGCTTGTTGGTACAAATACAAGTGGTTCGCTTGGCGCTGAGGGCACATTAAACTATCAGCATAAAAACCTATTTAAAGGTGCAGAGGTATTTGATATTAAATTCCGAGGACTTGTTGAAACCGCTCAGCAAAAAATCAACCTGAATAATACCCTTGAACTTGGCGGTTCAATGGGTCTAACTACTCCGAAGTACATCGGACCTTACACTTCGCATGTAAGAGTTGATAAATATGCCCCTAGCACACAGCTTACTGCTTCGTACAGCTATCAGCGGCGCCCTGAGTACACCCGGATGATAGCCGGGTTGCAGTTCGGGTATGTTTGGAAAAGCTCTCGCTTTATGCTACACACCCTAAACCCAATCGAGTTAAATGCCATTTCAATTCAAAAGATTAACCCCGAATTTCAGGCCCAGATTGATACCACCTTTCTTAAATACAGCTACATAAGCCAAATTGTAACGGTTTCAAGCTACAACCTGATTTACAGCAACCAAAATGTTAAAAAAGCCAGCAATTACAGTTACATTCGCTTTAATATAGAACTTTCGGGGAACGCCCTTCAAGCCATATCGAAATTCAGCGATAGGCCAAAAAACTCAAACGGGGCGTATACATTCTTCGATACCGAATTCTCACAATTTGTCAGGAGCGATATAAATCTTACATACCACCAGGTTGCCGATGATAACAATTCCTTTGCATATCGTTTGTACATTGGGGTTGGTTATCCTTATGGTAACTCACGAGCGTTACCTTTTGAAAAGCGATTCTTTACAGGTGGTGCCAATGGTGTACGAGCATGGCAGGCGCGCTCATTAGGCCCGGGCTCATACTATCAACCCGCTGAGCGCTTCTCAAATCGCACTGCCGATATTAAGCTCGAAGCAAATTTTGAGTACCGCTTCCGTATGGTTTGGAAGCTGGAAGGGGCTATGTTTATCGATTTTGGCAACATTTGGTCGATGCCCGGACTTGACGATAGACCAGGGGCTACCTTTGAATGGAATAAATTCTATGAGCAGATTGCTATTGGTAGCGGATTGGGAATAAGGATGAATTTGGGTTTCTTTATTTTGCGAACCGATTTTGGTTATAAGATTTTCGATCCGGCAATAAATCCCAATGAGCCATACAACCCCTGGGTTCCCCTTAATCGAAAATTTAACATCAGCGATATAACCTTTAACTTTGGTATTGGATATCCCTTTTAGCGTTGCCCTACTTGACTTAAATCAATATTTATTGTAGGTTTGTATAGAACCGATAAAATTTTACACCTATGAACTACGATAAAATAGTTGAGTTGCTTGGCGATAACGCCAATTATCTTCTTGAACATAAGTGTAATACTGTGTCAAAGGAGATGCTTCACCTTCCAGGGCCCGATTTCATGGAGCGTGTGGTTTACCACAGCAACCGATCACCACAGGTAATGCGAAGTTTGCAGGCTATGTTCACCCATGGACGCTTGGCTGGTACAGGATACCTGTCAATCTTACCTGTTGATCAGGGAATTGAACATAGTGCAGGTGCATCATTCGCCCCAAACCCTATTTACTTTGACCCTGAGAACATTGTAAAGTTGGCCATCGAGGGTGGTGCTAATGCCGTTGCATCAACATTTGGGGTGTTGGCCTCGGTAGCTCGAAAATATGCTCACCGCATTCCTTTTATTGTAAAGATTAACCATAACGAGTTGCTTACCTATCCCAATAAGTACGATCAGATTATGTTTGGATCGGTTGATGAGGCATGGAACCTGGGTGCAGTAGCAATTGGGGCTACCATATATTTTGGTTCCGAGGAGAGCAACCGCCAAATTATTGAGGTTGCACAAGCTTTTGAACGTGCCCATAAGCTGGGAATGGCCACCGTTCTTTGGTGCTACCTGCGAAACAGTGGGTTTAAAAAAGATGGCGTGGACTACCATGTGGCTGCCGATTTAACCAGTCAAGCAAACCATTTGGGTGTAACCATTCAGGCCGATATTATTAAGCAGAAAGCCCCAGAGAATAATGGTGGGTTTAAAGCCATTAACTTCGGGAAAACCCACGATAAGGTTTACTCCCAGCTAACTACCGATCATCCCATTGATTTGACTCGTTACCAGGTGGTAGGTTGCTACAACGGCCGAACTGGTTTAATTAATTCGGGGGGAGCTTCCTCGGGAGCAAGCGATCTGGCTGAAGCTGTTTATACGGCTGTGGTTAACAAGCGCGCCGGCGGTATGGGACTTATTAGCGGCCGTAAGGCTTTCCAACGACCTATGGACGAGGGCGTCAAAATCCTGAATGCCATTCAAGATGTTTACCTTGAAAGTAAAATTGACTTAGCATAGAAAATATTATACAAAAAACTAAGCCCATTTCGATACCCGGATGGGCTTTTTTAATACTAACGCTTGTTTTAGTGTCCATTTTTTTCCAAATTGGTGCGCCAAAAATTTTAAACTAAACCTAAACTCTAAACCTATGTCAGTTTCAAGTAATCGCGATAGTTTTGGAAGCAAATTTGGTATTATAGCTACTGCTGTAGGATCGGCAGTAGGATTAGGAAACATTTGGAAATTTCCATATATAACAGGACAGAATGGAGGCGGAGCTTTTTTGCTTATTTACATTCTATTCGTGTTCCTTCTGGGAATCCCTGTCATGATCTCTGAATTTTCAATAGGCAGACGTGGTCAGCGAAATGTATTTGGTTCATTTAAGGCAATTTCGCCTGGCACGCCATGGTATTTTGTTGGGATAATAGGTGTGGTGGCCGCTTTTGTAATTTTATCGTTTTATAGCGCTGTGGCTGGATGGACCTTGCAGTACATCTTAAAATCAATTACTATAGGATTTGGCAACCAATCCACTCAGCAGCTAGGTGATGCTTTTCAAAACTTTCTTGTACATCCCATTCGCCCTATTATATGGCAGCTAGTATTTATGGCTCTTACAGCATACATTGTAATAGGAGGAATAAAAAATGGAATTGAGAAATATAACAAGTTCTTAATGCCCTTGCTTGTTATTTTTCTTATGATACTGTGTGTAAGATCTGTTACATTACCCAGTGCGTCAAAAGGACTAGCATTCCTGTTTAAGCCCGACTTTTCCAAGGTGACCATTAAGACTGTTCTATTTGCCATGGGGCAGGCTTTTTTCTCCCTTAGCCTTGGCATGGGGACTTTAATAACTTACGCTTCATACTTCCGAAAAACTGACAATTTAGGTAGAACTGCTTTAAACGTTTCACTAGCCGATACATTTATTGCTGTTTTAGCAGGAGTAGTAATATTTCCTGCTGTATTTGCTTTCAACATTGAAACTACTGCAGGTCCAAGTCTTGTTTTTATAACCTTACCCGAAATTTTTAGCCATATTCCACTAGGAAACCTTTTTGGATTAATTTTTTTCATTCTGCTTGCGGTTGCAGCATTAACTTCAACAGTATCGGTGCTCGAAGTGGTTGTGGCATTTTTCTCCGAGGAGTTGCGTATCACTCGCCTTAAGGCAACCATTTTAGCTTCGGTATCCATATCGGCATTGGGTGTTTTAGCATCACTGTCGTTTGGGCCTTTGAGCAATTTCAGGCTCTCAGGCAAAACCATTTTCGATATGCTCGATTTTCTGGCCTCTAACATCTTATTACCACTTGGAGGTATGCTAATAGTGATTTTTGTGGGGTGGTATCTTAAAAAATCGACATTGTACGACGAGATTTCAAATGGAGGAAAGCTAAAGGCAAGTTACTTCCCTATTTACCGTTTTATAGTTCGTTTTATAGCGCCCTTAGCCATAGCTGCTATTTTTATCTATTCAGTATTTTACGGTTCGCTTGGATAGGTTAGGGAAATGGATGAACTAATAAATTCCATATTTGAGCCACTGGTCAGGGTGCTATCGGACTTTCTATTTTGGGATCCCTTTAGAGCTTTTGGGGTTGATATAGGTTTTAGGTTCCCCTTAGTAGTAATGTGGCTCATGGTTTGGGGAGTTTATTTTACTTTCCGAATGGGATTTATCAACTTGCGGGCTTTTTGGCACTCTATTCTAATTACCTCGGGCAGGCTCGATAAGAATAGTAAAAAGGGTGAGGTTTCCCATTTTCAAGCACTATCAACCGCTCTTTCAGCAACTATTGGGCTTGGTAACATTGCGGGCGTTGCAATTGCCATAAGCGTTGGGGGGCCCGGAGCAACATTCTGGATGATAATGGCTGGCTTGCTGGGAATGTCGCTTAAGTTTACCGAGTGTACGCTGGGACAAAAGTATAGAGTGATTGATCCTATGGGTAGGGTATCGGGTGGCCCCATGTATTACTTGAGCCAAGGGCTTGCTAAGCGTAACATGACAACTTTAGGTAAGATATTAGCCTTAACATTTCCGGTTTTAGTAATTGGAGCATCGTTTGGTGGAGGAAATATGTTTCAGGCCAATCAGGCTTTTTCACAAATGGCTCTTATCATACCATGGCTAAATGGTAAAGGAACCTATTTTGGTATTGTTCTGGCTTTTTTTGTAGGATTAGTTGTTTTGGGTGGTATAAAGAGCATTGCCAGTGTGGCATCGCGTATAGTTCCTTTCATGGCAATCCTGTACATCTCTGCATCGCTGGTAATAATTTTTCTTAATATTTCTAAGGTGGGAGACGTTTTTCAGGTAATTCTTGAGCAGGCTTTTGGCTTAAAACCCCTTGCTGGTGGGTTTTTTGGTGCATTCATCATAGGGTTTCAACGTGGAGCTTTTTCCAACGAGGCTGGCATTGGCTCTGCCTCTATTGCACACTCAACTGCCCGAACCGATGAACCCGTTAGCGAGGGCATTGTTGCTTTACTTGAACCATTCATCGATACTGTGGTGGTATGCACCATGACCGCTTTAGTAATAAATTTTGCCGGCTTAGCTGATGGTAATTCCGGCTTACAGGGTGCCCAGCTGACTTCGGCAGCTTTTGCTACAGTTTTGCCATGGTTCCCTTACCTACTTGCTATTGCTATCTTACTCTTTGCGTTTTCCACTATGATTAGCTGGTCATACTATGGTCTCAAAGGCTTTAACTACCTTTTTGAGAAACGTTTGAACGGGATTATTCCTGTACCTGAGGCATCTACCAAGCTATACTACATCATTTTTTTACTTTGTATTGTTGTGGGTAGCGCTTCGAACCTTTGGGCTGTCATGGATTTTTCCGATATGATGATCTTAGGGATGGCTTTCCCAAACATTCTTGGAATGATTTTTATGGCTAAAGAGGTACGGGCCGATTTGGATAGTTACTGGAAAAGGTGGAAGACTGGGGTGTTGTATAGGTAGCCAAAAACTATTGCTCCATTCATCAATTTTCACGACATTTGGTATTGGAACTAATCGCTAGCCATGAAGCAGGTTTGGGGTAACGTAAAAAGTTTCTTATATTTTTCAAGGGGCGAACGCAATGGAACCTTTGTTCTGGTTCTTGCACTTTTGCTCTTAACCGCGGTTTCATACCTGTACAAAAAGTATTTCGATGTTATTACTCCTCCCGATCCTATGATTGTCCAAAAAGCCGATAGCTTCTTTTTAGCCCTCCAGTACCATGAACCTGATAAAGCTATTGAGCCCCCTTCAGGGATAGAGGCCGAGAGGGAATTGCCCCAAACCCCAAAATCATTTTTATTTGATCCCAACACGGTTAGTCTTGACAGCCTAATGGAATTGGGGTTAAGCCGAAAGCAAGCCGAGGTATTTGTTAAGTATAGGCTTAAGGGTGGGCGTTTCAGGACTCCTGATGATATCGATAAAATTTTTGTTATCGATTCGGCTACAAAATCGAGGCTAAAGCCGTTGGTTCGTATAGTTCCATTTACCGATACCATTCGCCATGAGAGGGTTGTTGGTTCTAAACCCATTTATGTTGAACTCAATAGCGCCGACACCCTCTCGTTGTTAAAACTTAAAGGTATAGGGAGTGCCTACGCAAAGCGAATTGTGGGCTACAGAAACTTACTCGGTGGATTTTACAGTGTTGAACAGCTTGGCGAGGTTTATGGATTTACTCCGCAACTGGTTGATCAGCTTAGGCAGAATATCTTTATCGACACTACTCGTATTCGAAAAATCAATTTGAATCTGATTAAGTATGAAGACTTGAGAACCCATCCCTATGTAAACGATTATCAGGCTAAAGCAATTATTTACTACCGCTCACAAAAAGGGAACATTAAAACACTTGATGAGTTATGGCAGAACAAGCTCTTACCCCGCGAACGGTTCGAAAAGCTAAAACATTACCTTGATTTATAGTGAAGTTGAAACTTCATAAACAATTGGAATAATTTCCACAAAAAAAGGCTAAAATTTTTTGTATTAAAATCAAAACATTATAATTTTGCAGCTCATAAAATTCGATAAACATGATTATAGTACCAGTTAAAGAAGGCGAAAATATTGAAAGAGCTCTAAAAAAATTCAAGCGTAAGTTTGAAAAAACCGGTATTATGAGGGAGTTACGTGCTCGTCAGGCTTACGTTAAACCTTCGGTTGCTCGTAGGGAGCAAATCAAAAGAGCCATTTACATTCAGAAGTTACAGCAGCAGGAAGAGTAGAAGCTGATGTTCAGTTGAATGCATGATCAGGCTATTTTTGCCTGATTTTTTTTTGCTTTTTGGCAAAAAATAACTATATTGCATTCAATGGATATGCTGGCCTCATTTCTTAAATACCTTGATATAGAGAAGGGTTACTCATCGCACACCATACGTTCGTATGGCGATGATTTACATTCATTCTTTAGCTTTGCAGGAATCAATCCTGCGAATACTGGTAGTTTAGAACACATTAACCACAGGGCCGTTAGGGCATGGATGTCGAGTTTAGTTAGCCGGGGCCTATCAACCCGTTCGGTTAATCGTAAACTTTCATCGCTTCGTACTTTCTTTAAATACTTATTACGCGAAGGCGTAATAGCTAATAATCCCATGAAACGTGTGGTTTCGCCAAAAACCAGCAAGCGTTTGCCTGAATTTGTCCCTGAAGCCGATATGGCAAAGCTCAATACCGACGACCTGTTTGGCGATGATTTTGAGGGCTTACGTAACCGGCTTATAATAACCATGTTCTATTTTACTGGTATGCGTCTATCGGAATTAGTTGGGCTTACTCTCCAATCGGTCAATTTGGATGCAATGACCATTAAGGTATTGGGCAAGGGGAGCAAGGAGCGAATTATTCCCATTCACCCGGAACTTAAAGATTTAGTTGTGGAGTACCTTGAGGAACGAAACAAAAAATTTTCCGATACTGAAAGTTTTTTTGTTACATCAAAAGGTAAACCGGTTTACCCAAAACTCGTATACAGATTAGTAAACTTCTATTTAACCTTGATTACACCATTGCAAAAACGGAGCCCCCATGTGTTGCGGCACAGTTTTGCCACCCATTTACTCAACAAGGGAGCCGATTTGAATGTCATTAAGGAACTGTTAGGCCATTCAAGCCTACTGGCTACCCAGGTGTACACCCACAGCACATTCGAAAAACTAAGAAACAACTATAACCAGGCTCATCCACGAGCCTAAAACCAAAAAGGAGGGTTTAGTATGAACATTAAAATTCAATCCATCAAGTTTGATGCTGACAGAAAGCTTCTCGATTACATTGAGAAGAAAGCCGCAAAACTTGAGCGCTATTTCGACAACATTGTGGAAACAGAGGTTTTTCTAAAGTTGGAAAATAGCCAGGACATGGAAAATAAGGTTGTGGAATTTCGTCTTAAAGTACCTGGCAACGATTTGTTTGCTCAACGCAAAGGGAAAACCTTTGAAGAGGCTACCGACCTATGTATTGATGTGCTGAAAGGTCAAGTTAAAAAGTTTAAGGAAAAACTGAGAGGGGTATAGCAAATCCCCAATAATAGACTAAAAATAAAGCAGATGAAGCCCGAATGGGCTTCATTTTTTACTGTATGGTTCATGACAGGTATATGGATTATGAAAATTGTGCTAAAAAAGGTTTCATAAAAAGATAAAAATTTTTGCAGATAATTAAAATTGTTATACATTTGCAATCCGATTTCGGGAGGTAAACGTTCCTTAAAATTGTGCAAAACACTTTGATTGCCGATGTAGCTCAGTTGGCCAGAGCAGCTGATTTGTAATCAGCTGGTCGGGGGTTCGAATCCCTCCATCGGCTCAAAGCAAAATAGGTTGGGGAGATACCAAAGTGGCCAACTGGGGCAGACTGTAAATCTGCTGGCTTATGCCTTCGTAGGTTCGATTCCTGCTCTCCCCACAAAACAGGGTTGACACCAGCCCTGCCAGGTTGGTGGCATGCGGGAGTAGCTCAGTCGGTAGAGCATCAGCCTTCCAAGCTGAGGGTCGCGGGTTCGAGTCTCGTCTCCCGCTCTACCTGTAAGCCGATGTAGCTCAGGGGGTAGAGCACTTCCTTGGTAAGGAAGGGGTCACGAGTTCAATTCTCGTCATCGGCTCAAATTTTATGTTTAATTAAGACAATCAAGTTTTTAATACTAATTTAAATTAATACCAGAAAACTATGGCTAAAGAAAAATTTGATAGGTCGAAAGCGCACGTGAACATCGGTACCATTGGTCACGTTGACCATGGTAAGACTACCCTTACCGCTGCCATTACTCAAATTCTTGCAGGGAAAGGGTTATCAGAGTACCGCTCATTCGACTCTATCGACAATGCTCCTGAAGAAAAAGAGCGCGGTATTACCATTAACACTGCTCACGTTGAGTATCAAACTGAGAACCGTCACTACGCTCACGTTGACTGCCCTGGCCACGCCGACTATGTTAAGAACATGGTTACTGGTGCTGCTCAGATGGACGGTGCTATCCTCGTTGTAGCCGCTACCGATGGCCCCATGCCTCAAACCCGTGAGCACATCCTTCTCGCTCGTCAGGTAAACGTTCCAAGGATCGTTGTGTTCCTGAACAAGTGCGACATGGTTGACGATGCCGAAATGCTCGACCTCGTTGAAATGGAAGTACGTGAGCTCTTGAGCTTCTACCAGTTCGATGGCGATAACGTACCCGTTATTCGTGGTTCTGCACTTGGTGCCCTAAACGGTGAACCACAGTGGGTTGAAAAGGTAATGGAACTCATGAACGCTGTTGATGAGTATATTCCTATACCTCCTCGTGACAACGAAAAGCCTTTCCTAATGCCTGTTGAGGACGTATTCTCAATCACTGGTCGTGGTACTGTTGCTACCGGTAGAATTGAAACTGGTGTTATCCACACTGGCGACGAAGTTGAAATCGTAGGTTTAACCAACGACAAGCCTATGAAATCGGTAGTAACCGGTGTTGAAATGTTCCGTAAGATCCTTGACCAGGGTGAAGCTGGCGACAACGTAGGTCTGCTACTTCGTGGTATTGACAAGAAGGATATCAAGCGCGGTATGGTTATTGCAAAACCAGGCTCAATTACTCCTCATACCAAGTTTAAGGCTGAGATCTACGTTTTGAAGAAAGAAGAAGGAGGCCGTCACACTCCTTTCCACAACCACTACCGTCCTCAGTTCTACCTACGTACCCTCGACGTAACCGGTGAAATTATGCTTCCCGAAGGTGTTGAAATGGTAATGCCTGGCGATAATGTAACTATCACCGTTGAACTTATCTACCCAGTTGCTATCAACAAGAACCTCCGCTTTGCTATCCGCGAAGGTGGTAGGACCGTTGGTGCAGGTCAGGTAATTGACATTATTGAGTAATTCAATAAAATCCCGAACGGGTTCAACTGAGCCCGTTCAGTTTCTTACACGGGTGTAGCTCAATTGGTAGAGTAGTGGTCTCCAAAACCATTGGCTGGGAGTTCGAGTCTCTCCACCCGTGCTAAACTCAAACTGTTGACATGAAAATTACACAGTACTTGCACGACGTTTACACCGAGATGGTGCAAAAAGTTTCGTGGCCAACATGGAAAGAACTTCAGTCCAGTGCATTAATTGTTATGATTGCTTCCCTTTTAATCGCACTGGTTGTCTTCGTTATGGACTTCTCTTTCGAAAGATTGATGGAGTTCGTTTATCGTGTACTTAGCTAACAATAGAACGGCCTAGGAAGGAGCTGTAATGGAAGAGAATGTTAAAAAATGGTATGTTCTTAGGGCCATTAGTGGTAAGGAGAAGAAGGTAAAGGAGTTAGTAGAGAACGAGATTAAACGTTTGAATCTTGACGACTTTATCACTCAGGTTCTTATTCCTACTGAGAAAGTTTACCAGATTCGAAATGGCAAAAAGATCAGCAAGGAAAGGATCTACTACCCTGGCTACGTTCTTATTGAAGCTGCACTGGTAGGTGAAATCCCTCACATCCTACGAAACATTCCAAATGTCATAGGTTTTTTAGGTGACCCCAAAACCGGCGAACCAATTCCACTTCGCCAAGCCGAAGTTAACAGAATACTTGGCAAGGTTGATGAGTTGGTGGACAGTGAGGAAGAGTTGAATGTCCCATTCTACGTAGGTGAAGCCGTTAAAGTAATTGATGGTCCATTCAATTCCTTTTCTGGAGTAATTGAGGAGGTTAACGAAGAGAAGAAGAAGCTGAAGGTTATGGTGAAAATCTTCGGCCGCAAAACTCCACTGGAGTTAAGTTTTATGCAAGTTGAAAAGGAGTAATAATTAAAGAGCAAACGCACTATGGCTAAAGAAGTAGCTGGATTTATTAAACTCCAGATTAAAGGTGGTGCTGCTAACCCATCGCCACCCATTGGTCCTGCTCTTGGCTCCAAGGGGGTAAATATTATGGAGTTCTGCAAGCAATTCAATGCCAGAACTCAATCACAGGCAGGCAAAGTTCTACCTGTGGTTATAACATACTATACCGACAAATCGTTTGATTTTGTCGTAAAAACCCCGCCCGTAGCCGTAACCTTGCTTGAAATAACCAAGCAACAAAAGGGATCGGCAGAGCCCAACAGTAATAAAATTGCCTCTGTGACCTGGGAGCAAGTTCGTCAAATTGCCCAGGAAAAGATGCAGGATCTGAACTGTTTCACCATTGAATCGGCAATGAAGATGGTGGCAGGTACGGCCCGCAGCATGGGTATCACTGTTACCGGAGAGTTTCCGGGGAATTAACATTTAACCTCATTTGCGTAATGACTAAACTGACAAAAAACAGGAAGCTTGCTCTGTCGAAAATAGAGCCCGGTAAGACTTACAAGCTATCGGAAGCAGCCGCACTGTTGAAGGAAATTACATACACCAAGTTCGATGCATCGGTTGACATCGATGTTCGCCTTGGGGTTGACCCCCGTAAGGCCAACCAGATGGTTCGTGGTGTGGTAACCCTTCCGCATGGTACCGGAAAAAACGTTCGCGTTCTGGTACTCTGTACTCCAGATAAGGAGGAGGCTGCTCGCCAGGCTGGCGCCGACTACGTAGGCCTTGACGAATATATTGAGAAGATCAAGGGCGGATGGACCGATGTGGATGTGATTATTACCATGCCTTCGGTTATGGCTAAGTTAGGTCCTTTAGGACGTATTCTTGGCCCCCGCGGTTTGATGCCAAACCCCAAGAGTGGTACGGTTACCATTGAAGTTGAAAAGGCTGTTAAGGAGGTAAAGCAGGGTAAGATTGACTTTAAGGTTGACAAGTTTGGTATAGTCCACTCATCAATCGGAAAAATTTCATTCGAGCCTGACAAGATTGTTGATAACGCGCTTGAGTTTATCAATACCATCATTAAGCTCAAACCTACGTCGGCTAAAGGTACCTACATAAAGAGTGTGTACCTTTCCACTACCATGAGCCCCGGTATTGCTATTGACACCAAGTCGCTCACGGCTTCGAATTAATAACGTTTACACAGACCCAATTTGTTATGAGAAGGGAAGATAAAAACGCACTGATTGATAAGCTAACCGAGCAAATTAACCAGTACCCCCATTTTTACCTTACCGATACCTCGGAACTCAATGCAGAGGTAACCCACAAGTTACGAAAGACATGCTTTGAGAAACAGGTAAAACTGGTGGTTGTTAAAAATACATTGCTGAAAAAAGCCCTCGAGAAAAGTGGTAAAACCGATTTTTCTCCACTTTTTGAAACCTTGAAAGGGTCAACCTCAGTGATGTTTACCGAAACAGGTAATGTACCGGCTAAGCTTATCAAGGATTTTCGCAAGGCTCATCCAAAGCCTTTACTCAAGGCTGCCTATGTGGAAGAATCGATATATGTTGGCGAAAACCAACTCGACGTACTGGCCGCACTGAAGAGCAAGAACGAACTTATTGCCGATGTTATTGCTCTACTCCAGTCGCCCGCAAAGAACGTTATCGGTTCGCTACAATCCGGCAGTCAAAAACTATCGGGTGTTATCAAAACACTCTCCGAAAGAGAAAAGTAAAAATTATTTTGAGAACAAATTAAACACTTACTAGAATGGCAGATCTTAGAAAATTTGCAGAAGATTTGGTTAACCTCTCAGTAAAGGAAGTTAACGAATTGGCTAAAATACTCAAGGAAGAGTATGGCATTGAACCTGCTGCTGCAGCTGTAGCCGTTGCTGCACCCGCTGCTGGTGGCGAAGGTGCTGCTGTTGCTGAAAAAACTCAGTTTGACGTTATTCTTAAGTCGGCTGGCGGTGCTAAATTACAGGTTGTTAAACTTGTAAAGGAACTTACTGGCCTTGGTCTAAAGGAAGCTAAAGATTTAGTTGATGCAGCTCCTAAGGCCGTTAAGGAAGGTATTTCTAAAGAAGAAGCTGAATCATTAAAAGCACAGCTTGAAGAGGCAGGAGCAGAAGTTGAACTTAAATAGTCCTAACCTATAGTGGTTCTAAGGTTTAGAATCTATCCTGATAGATTCTAAGCCTTTTCTTGTTATGTTTATTATATAGTTCAACCAATTCGTTCGCAATGTCTCAAAATAACACTAACAACGCACGTATCAATTTCTCCAAAACAAAGAGCCTATACGAGTATCCCGATTTTCTGGATATTCAGTTAAAGTCGTTTATGGAGTTCTTCAAGCTGGGTTCAACCCCCGAAGAGCGCAAGAACGAAGGCCTGTTCAAGGTGTTCCAGGAGAATTTTCCAATTACCGACACAAGGAACAATTTTGTTCTCGAATTTCTCGATTACTACGTTGATCCTCCCCGTTATTCCATAGTGGAATGCCTGGATAGAGGGTTAACCTATAGCCTACCACTAAAGGCAAAATTAAAGCTCTACTGTACCGATCCCGAGCATGAGGATTTCGATACGGTAGTTCAGGATGTATACCTGGGAACAATTCCCTACATGACACCCCGCGGTAGTTTTGTGATTAATGGAGCTGAACGGGTAGTGGTTTCGCAGCTTCATCGCTCGCCCGGTGTGTTCTTTGGCCAAAGCGTGCATCCTAACGGTACAAAACTTTACTCCGCACGCATTATCCCCTTCAAGGGATCGTGGATTGAGTTTGCCACCGACATCAATAACGTGATGTATGCATACATCGATCGTAAAAAGAAATTGCCTGTTACTACGCTTTTGCGTGCCATTGGTTTTGAGACCGATAAGGATATCCTACAAATATTCGACTTAGCTGAAGAGGTAAAGGTTTCAAAAGCCACTCTTACCAAGGTTGTGGGGCAGCGTTTGGCCGCTCGCGTTCTCAAGAGTTGGATTGAGGACTTTGTTGATGAAGATACCGGTGAGGTGGTTTCGATTGAACGTAACGAAGTTATTCTAGATCGCGAAACCGTTATTGAAAAGGACCACATCGATCTAATTATCGATTCCGGTGTTAAATCAATTCTTGTTCATAAAGAATCACAGAGCATTTCCGATTATGCCATAATCTATAATACGCTGCAAAAAGATCCTAGTAACTCTGAGAAAGAGGCTGTGGTTCACATTTACAGGCAGCTCCGTAACTCCGAACCACCCGATGAGGCTACCGCCCGCGACGTTATCGAAAAGCTTTTCTTTTCCGATAAGCGTTATGACCTGGGTGATGTAGGACGTTACCGTATCAATAAAAAGCTTAACCTGAGCACCTCCCCCGACATTAAGGTGCTAACCAAGGAAGATATCATTGAGATTATTAAATATCTCATTGAACTGGTTAACTCAAAGGCTGAGGTTGATGATATTGACCACCTAAGTAACCGTAGGGTGCGAACCGTAGGTGAACAGATGGCTGCTCAGTTTGGCGTTGGTTTAGCCCGTATGGCCAGAACCATCCGTGAACGTATGAATGTTCGCGATAACGAGGTGTTTACTCCTATCGATTTGATTAACTCAAAAACACTCTCTTCGGTTATCAACTCGTTCTTCGGAACAAACCAGCTTTCGCAGTTCATGGATCAGACCAACCCGTTGGCCGAAATGACCCATAAACGTCGTTTATCGGCACTTGGTCCCGGTGGTCTTACCCGCGAGAGAGCAGGCTTTGAGGTTCGCGACGTTCACTATACACACTACGGACGCCTTTGCCCCATTGAAACCCCTGAAGGTCCTAACATTGGTCTTATCTCATCGCTTTGCGTTTACGCAAAGATCAACGACCTTGGGTTTATTGAAACCCCTTACCGTAAGGTTGAGAATGGCAAAGTTGGCCTAACTAACAACGATGTTGTTTACCTAAGCGCCGAGGAAGAGGAAGCAAAAATTATTGCACAGGCAAACGCTCCCCTCACCGATGATGGTACCTTTGTAAACAACAGGGTAAAAGCCCGCTACGAGGGCGATTTCCCGTTGTCCGAAAGTGAATCGGTTGACCTAATGGACGTTGCTCCAAACCAGATAGCATCAATTGCAGCCTCACTTATTCCTTTCCTTGAGCACGACGATGCTAACCGTGCGCTCATGGGATCAAATATGATGCGACAAGCTGTGCCGCTACTCCAACCCGAAACCCCAATTGTTGGCACTGGCTTAGAGGGTCAGGTTGTTAAGGATAGCCGAACTCAGATTGTAGCAGAGGAGAATGGTGTTGTTGAGTATGTTGATGCCGACGAAATTGTTGTTCGCTACGATAAAACTGAGGAGGAGCTCTTTGTAAGCTTCGATCCCGAGATAAAGCGCTACAAACTACCTAAGTTCAAAAAAACCAACCAGAATACCTCCATTACACTTAAGCCTATTGTTTCAAAGGGACAACGTATTGTAAAAGGACAAGTCCTGACCGAAGGGTATGCCACAAGAGATGGAGAGTTGGCATTGGGTAGAAACCTTAAAGTTGCTTTCATGCCTTGGAAAGGATACAACTTTGAGGATGCGATTGTAATAAGCGAACGCTTGTTACGCGACGATGTGTTCACATCGATTCATGTTGATGAGTACATCCTTGAGGTACGCGATACCAAACGAGGTATGGAAGAACTTACCGCCGATATTCCTAACGTTTCCGAAGAGGCCACTAAGAACCTCGACGAAAACGGTATGATAAGGATTGGTGCTAATGTAGTTCCAGGCGATATTCTTATTGGTAAAATTACCCCAAAAGGAGAGTCGGATCCAACTCCTGAAGAGAAACTCTTAAGGGCTATCTTTGGCGATAAGGCTGGCGATGTTAAGGACGCCTCACTAAAGGCTTCGCCTTCGCTTTACGGGGTGGTTATCGATAAGATGCTATTCTCTCGTTCCATTAAGGATGGTAAGGAGGCTAAAAAGGCCAAGACTAGCGAGAAGGCATTACTTGAAAAGTTAGACAACGAGTTCAATAAGCAGGTTGCCGATTTGAAGAATCGTTTGGTTGACAAGCTGTTCTCTCTCGTAAATGGAAAAACCAGCCAGGGCGTTTACGACCACTTCGATACCGAAATCGTACCCCGAGGGGTTAAGTTCACCCAAAAAATCCTTTCGGAAATTGACTACATGAACGTAAACCCCAACAAGTGGACAACCGATAAGGCTAAGAACAAACTAATTAAAGCGGTAATAGAGAACTATATACTGAAGTGGAAGGAATACGATGCTGAATTCAAGCGGAAGAAGTTCAACGCAACAATTGGCGATGAGCTCCCTGCTGGAATAATGCAGCTGGCCAAGGTTTACATTGCCAAGAAACGTAAAATCACCGTAGGTGATAAAATGGCAGGTCGACACGGTAACAAGGGTATTGTAGCAAAAATTGTCCGCGATGAGGATATGCCATTCCTTGAGGATGGGACTCCAGTGGACATAGTGCTTAACCCCCTTGGTGTGCCCTCGCGTATGAACCTCGGACAGATATACGAAACCGTACTTGGATGGGCAGGCCAAAAGTTGGGCATTAAGTTCAGTACTCCCATTTTTGATGGTGCAACCCTTGAGGATATTACCAAGTACACCGATATGGCAGGACTGCCTCGCTTTGGTAGAACTTACCTTTACGATGGCGGTACAGGCGAAAGGTTTGACCAGCCTGCCACTGTAGGGGTTATTTACATGCTTAAACTCGGTCACATGGTTGACGATAAGATGCATGCCCGTTCCATTGGACCTTACTCACTTATTACTCAGCAACCCCTTGGTGGTAAGGCTCAGTTTGGTGGTCAGCGTTTTGGTGAAATGGAGGTATGGGCACTGGAAGCATTTGGCGCCTCGCACATCCTTCAGGAAATCCTTACCATTAAGTCCGACGATGTTGTAGGAAGAGCTAAAGCATACGAGTCGATAGTTAAGGGAGAACCAATGCCCGAACCAGGTATTCCTGAATCGCTTAACGTATTGCTGCATGAGCTCCGTGGTTTAGGCTTGAGTGTAGATTTGGATTAATCAATATGCCGTGAAAAGGGCATTTGCCCTTTCCCAATTGCATAACAAACTTATAATACGAATAATATGTCGTTCAGAAGGGAGAATAAGGTTAAAAGCAATTTTTCAAAAATCACCATAAGTTTAGCATCGCCCGAGGAGATTTTGGAGCGTTCAAGCGGTGAGGTGCTTAAACCTGAAACCATCAACTATAGAACATACAAACCCGAACGCGACGGTTTGTTCTGCGAACGCATTTTTGGACCTGTCAAGGACTACGAATGTCATTGCGGAAAGTACAAGCGTATCAGGTACAAGGGGATAGTTTGCGACCGATGTGGGGTAGAGGTTACCGAGAAGAAGGTACGCCGCGAACGTATGGGGCATATCAACCTTGTTGTTCCTGTTGCTCACATCTGGTATTTCCGCTCTCAACCAAACAAGATTGGGTACTTGTTAGGCCTACCTGCCAAAAAGCTCGATGCCATTATATACTACGAGCGTTACGTAGTTGTCAATCCGGGCATTAAGGCTGCCGATGGCATTAATCAGCTCGATTTTTTGACCGAGGAAGAATACCTCGATATCCTTGATACACTGCCAAAGGAAAACCAGTACCTCGACGATGATGACCCCAACAAGTTCATTGCAGCTATGGGGGCTGAGGCTCTTTACATGCTCCTGCAGCGCATTAACCTCGATGAACTCTCGTACGAGCTACGCCACAAGGCAAGCACTGAATCATCGCAGCAGCGCAAGAGCGAAGCTCTTAAAAGGTTGCAGGTAGTAGAGGCATTCCGCGAATCGGCCAATATAAACAAGCCTGAGTGGATGATTCTTAAGGTTATACCTGTTATTCCACCTGAACTCCGTCCTTTAGTACCCCTCGATGGCGGTCGTTTTGCCACATCGGACCTGAATGACCTTTACCGTAGGGTAATCATCAGGAATAACCGTTTGAAGAGGCTAATTGAGATAAAAGCTCCTGAGGTGATTTTACGTAACGAAAAACGTATGCTTCAGGAAGCAGCAGATTCGCTATTTGACAACTCACGCAAATCGAACGCTGTAAAAACCGAGGCTAATCGTCCTCTTAAATCGCTAAGCGATAGCCTTAAAGGTAAGCAGGGACGTTTCCGCCAAAACCTTTTGGGTAAGCGTGTTGACTATTCTGCACGTTCGGTTATAGTTGTTGGTCCGGAGTTAAAGATACACGAGTGCGGTTTGCCTAAGGATATGGCTGCTGAGCTTTACAAGCCTTTTGTAATCCGTAAACTTATTGAGAGGGGCATTGTAAAAACCGTAAAATCAGCCAAAAAGATAGTTGACAGGCGCGATCCTGTTGTATGGGATATTCTTGAGAATGTGATGACGGGCCATCCCGTTCTACTGAACCGTGCTCCAACCCTTCACAGACTTGGTATTCAGGCTTTCCAGCCCCGCCTTATTGAGGGTAAGGCCATTCAGCTCCACCCTCTGTCGTGTACTGCATTTAACGCCGACTTTGATGGTGACCAAATGGCTGTGCATTTACCCCTTGGGAATGAGGCCATTCTAGAAGCTCAGATACTCATGCTGGGTTCTCACAACATTTTGAACCCTGCAAACGGCGCCCCTATCACTGTACCTTCGCAGGACATGGTACTGGGGCTTTACTACATTACTAAACCCCGTAAGGGCGCTAAGGGCGAGGGAACAATTTTCTACTCACCCGAGGAGGTTATCATTGCTTACAATGAGAAAGCCATTGACCTGCATGCCATTATCAAGGTCAGGTTGAATACTTTGGACGAAAACGGTCAAACCAAACAGCAAATAATTGAAACTACGGTGGGACGCGTAATATTTAATCAGTACGTTCCTGCTGAGATGGGCTTCATTAATGAATTGCTGACCAAGAAATCGCTTCGCGATATCATTGGCAAGGTTCTTAAGAAGACCAGTGTGTCAAAAACCGCTCAATTCCTCGATGATATTAAGGATTTGGGTTACTACATGGCATTCAAGGGTGGCCTCTCTTTCAATATCGACGATGTTATCATCCCCGGCGAGAAAGCCGAATTGGTTGAAGAAGGATACGCACAGGTTGACGAGGTTATGGCCAACTATAACATGGGTCTCATAACCAACAACGAGCGTTATAACCAGATTATCGACATCTGGACACATACCAACGCCAAGTTGACTTTGATGTTGATGAAGAAGCTCTCCGAGGATAAGCAAGGCTTCAACTCCATTTACATGATGCTCGATTCCGGTGCACGTGGTTCTAAGGAGCAGATTCGTCAGCTTTGCGGTATGCGTGGTCTTATGGCTAAACCGCAAAAATCTGGGGCTACTACTCATGAGATTATTGAAAACCCAATTCTTTCAAACTTTAAGGAGGGATTGTCGGTACTTGAGTACTTCATCTCAACCCACGGTGCCCGTAAGGGTCTTGCCGATACGGCTCTTAAAACAGCCGACGCAGGTTACCTTACCCGTCGTTTGGTTGACGTATCGCAGGATGTAATCATTACAGAGAGAGACTGTGGTACACTTCGTGGGCTTGTGGCTACGGCCATCAAGAAGAACGAGGAAGTGGTTGAAACTCTTTACGAAAGAATTCTTGGTAGGACCACGGTACACGACGTATTCCATCCTCTAACCGGCGAACTAATTATTGCCGCCGGGGAAGAGATAACTGAGGAAATTGCAAAGGTCATAGAGGAATCACCCATAGAACAGGTTGAAATTCGTTCGGTACTTACTTGCGAATCGCGCAAGGGCGTTTGTGCCAAGTGCTACGGCCGCAACCTGGCAACCGGACGAATGGTTCAGAAGGGCGAGGCAGTTGGTGTTATTGCTGCTCAAAGTATTGGTGAGCCTGGTACTCAGCTTACACTGCGAACTTTCCACGTTGGGGGTACTGCCGGTAGCATCATATCAGACTCTAAGATTATTGCCCGTTTCGATGGTCGTGCCGAGATTGAAGAACTAAAAACAGTTCAACGTCAGGATGAAGGTGGCAACACTTACCCTATAGTTATTGGGCGTTTGGCCGAGATGCGGATTGTTGATACCAACACTGGAATCACCCTTTCCTCTAACAACGTACCTTACGGTTCAAAACTATACATCAATAATGGTGATACGGTAAAGAAAGGTCAGCTCATCTGCGAATGGGATCCTTGGAATGCCGTTATTATCTCCGAGGTTTCCGGTAAGGTTGGATTCGACGCTCTGATCAAAGAGGTAACATACCGCGAGGAAAGCGACGAGCAGACCGGTTACCGAGAGAAGGTGATCATTGAATCGCGCGATAAGAGCAAGAACCCTGCTGTAAAGATACTTTCCGATAATGAGGAAGTAATTAAGATTTATAACTTACCTGTTAGCGCTCACCTAACCGTTGAGGATGGTGCTACCATACAGGCAGGTGATATTCTGGCCAAGATTCCTCGTGCTGTTGGTAAAGCTGGTGACATCACCGGTGGTCTGCCACGTGTAGTTGAGCTATTTGAGGCTCGCAACCCATCTAACCCCGCCATTGTATCGGAAATCGACGGTGAGGTATCGTTCGGTAAGGTTAAACGCGGTAACCGCGAAATTAAGGTTACCTCAAAGACCGGTGAGGTTAAAAACTACCTAGTGCCCCTGTCGAAACAAATTCTTGTTCAGGAAAACGATTACGTGAAGGCTGGTACACCCCTTTCTAACGGAGCTATTACCCCTACCGATATTCTCGCTATCAAGGGGCCTACCGAAGTGCAGGAGTACATTGTTAATGAGATCCAGGAAGTATACCGTATGCAGGGTGTAAAGATCAACGATAAACACTTTGAGGTTATCGTTCGCCAGATGATGCGTAAGGTAGAAATCCTTGACCCGGGTGATACCCGCTTCCTTGAAGGACAGCTTGTTGACAAGTGGGAGTTCATTGAGGAAAACGACAATATCTTCGAAAAGAAGGTTGTTGTTGATCTGGGTGATGCAGCCCACCTGCGTCCGGGTATGATTATTACCGCCCGTCAGCTTCGCGATGAAAACTCAAAGTTGAAACGTAAGGATATGAAGCTGGTTGAGGCCCGCGATGCAGTTCCTGCAACATCCAATCAGGTTCTACAGGGTATAACCCGTGCTGCACTGCAAACCAACAGCTTTATGTCGGCTGCATCGTTCCAGGAAACCACCAAGGTGCTCAACGAAGCTGCTATTCGTGGTAAAATTGATACACTTGAGGGACTCAAAGAGAACGTTATTTGCGGTCATCTCATTCCAGCAGGTACTGGTCTCAGAGAGTTCGATAAGCTTGTGGTTTACTCAAAGGATGAACATCAACTTATTGAGAAATCAAAGAGTTCAACTGCTACTATTAAGTAAATCAAATAGATAAAAGGAAAGAGCCGGTGAACACCGGCTCTTTTTTTGAGCATAATCGTTAATTAGCAAACAAATTCATAACTTAGCTGTGTAAACATTAAACTATCTAGCCATGAATGATAAAGTAAATCCAATTAATATTGAGCTTAGCGACGAGGTGGCACAGGGTATTTACAGCAATCTTGCCATTATTACCCACTCATCGTCGGAGTTTATCATTGATTTTGTACGCATAATGCCCGGAATGCCCAAGGCACAGGTTAAAACCCGTATTATTCTAACCCCCGACCATGCCAAAAGGCTTTTATTAGCCCTACAAGATAATATGGCAAAGTTTGAGGCCAACATGGGTACAATTAAATTACCTGAAGGTAGCGAGGGAATGCCACCATTCCCCATGAATTTTGGAGGTAAAGGTGGTGAAGCGTAAAATACTTTTTTTGCCATGAACAGAGTTTTTACCATTACAATGGCTTTTGCTCTTGCTTTTGTTTCGTGTAACAAGAGCGATAGTTTAGTTGTACTATCACCGTCGGGCAAGGTGGCTATTACATTTCAGATTGATGGTAAAGGGCAACCCTCATACAGCTTGCTTTTTGACAAAAAAGCAATGATTAAACCTTCAACCCTGGGTTTTGAGTTTAGGGATATGCCTCCTTTATCGGAAAATATCAAGGTAGATAGTTTTAAAACCCAATCATTTAGCGAGAAATGGGAAATGCCCTGGGGCGATCAGCGATGGGTTGATATTACCTACAATGAGCTTAAAGTTTTCCTATCGGAAAGGAAATCGCCAAACCGGCATTTTGCAGTAACCTTTAGGGTTTTTAACGATGGTGTAGGCTTTCGTTATGAATTTCCTGAACAGCCAGGAATGGATAGTGTAATCATACTAGCTGAAAATACTAACTTCAATCTAGCTGACGATCATACTTGCTGGTGGCAACCCGGTGATTGGGATATCTATGAGCATCTATACCGGACAACCCCATTGAGCAAGATTGATGCTGTTAATAGCCAGAGTAAGACCCCCTTGGCCCAAACCTATATCCCTGAGAATGCAGTGAACACCCCTATAACCATGAAAACTTCCGATGGGGTTTACCTCTGCTTTCATGAGGCCGATGTAAATAACTATGCTGGTGCAACCCTAAGGGTCGATACGGTTAACCTATCGCTACAAACAGCGCTTGTTGGTAACGATTCTGGGGTAAAGGTTAAAACTAAAGTACCCTTCAATACCCCCTGGCGTACCATAATTATTACCGATAAGCCAGGTGACATTGTAACATCAAAGCTAATACTAAACCTTAACGAGCCCAACAAGATTGGTGATATATCGTGGTTTAAACCCATGAAGTATGTGGGCGTATGGTGGGAAATGCACCTCGGCAAAACGTCGTGGGATATGGCAAGCGGTAAGCATGGAGCTACAACGGCGAACGCAAAACGCTATATCGATTTTGCTGCACGCAATGGTATAAAAGGATTGCTGGTGGAGGGTTGGAATACCGGTTGGGAGCATTGGATAGGTTTTGATGACCGCGAGGGTATTTTTGATTTTGTTACTCCTTACCCCGACTATAATTTGAATGAAGTGGTGCGTTATGCCCAGAGTAAAGGGGTAAGCCTTATTATGCACCACGAAACCTCTGCTGCGCCACGCACCTATGAGCAGCAACTGGATACAGCTTATCGTTTGATGCAGAGTCTTGGTATTCAAATCGTAAAGACAGGGTATGTTGGTAAAATTATTCCTAAAGGCGAATACCATCAGGGACAATGGATGGTTAATCATTACCGTAGGGTGATTGAAACAGCTGCCAAATACCGCATTGCTGTTAATGCCCATGAGCCCTTTAAGGGCACTGGTGAGTGGCGAACCTATCCTAATGTTATTGCCCGCGAGAATTTTAGGGGACAGGAGTTTAATGCGTGGTCGGTTGATGGTGGAAATCCTCCTGAGCATCTTACCATACTTCCATTTACCGCACAGCTTGCCGGGCCAATGGATTATACTCCTGGTATCTTTAACATCAAGTTAAAACCCTATAAGCCTGATAATCAAGTTAATTCTACACTAGCCTACCAGTTAGCGCTTTACGTGGTAATTTATAGCCCCATCCAAATGGCTGCCGATTTGCCTGAGAACTACGAAGGGCATCCTGCCTTTCAGTTTATTCGCGATGTTGGGGTTGACTGGGAGCAATCCGTAGTATTGGAGGCTGCCATTGGCGATTATATTGCAATTGCCCGCGAAGAACGTAATACAGGACGTTGGTTCGTGGGCGCTATTACCGATGAGAATCCAAGAGACCTTTCACTCAAATTTGATTTTCTGAAACCTGATGTGAAATACAATGCTATATTTTATCTTGATGGCCCCGATGCGCATTGGGATAAAAATCCTACTTCGTATAGAGTTGAAACTCGTGAGGTAGATGGCAACACAGTTGTTAACCTGAAACTTGCACCTGGAGGGGGTGCAGCCATTTCAATATTCCCCATGTAAATCATGACAAAAAAGGCTGCCAAGTGCAGCCTTTTTGTTTACCTTTTTCTAAGATATCTTATAAAAAGAATAAGACCTATTATCGGGGCTAAAACTCCAAACAAATAACCTACCTTGTGTGATAACTGTAAGCCTTCTGGCGCAATTAATATGTAGTTGGTTACAACAGCAGTCATAAAAAGCGCTGGTATTAAGGTGATAACATATAACTTCTTTTTTTGTGTGAGATAAACTGTTATGGCCCAAAGAACCACAGTTGCCAAAACCTGATTGCTCCAAAACATATAGCGCCATATAATATCAAATTTTACCTGCGTTAAGGTAAACCCAATGGCAAAAAGTGGAAGGCTTACCATAATTCTGTTCCATACCTTTTTTTGTGGGAATCGTAAGAAATCGGCAACAATTAGCCGTGCACTCCTAAAAGCTGTATCGCCAGTGGTAATTGGTGCTGCTACAACTCCCAGAATGGCGAGTATGCCTCCAATAGTTCCCAAAGTGGTGCTTGATATTTCACGGATAATAATTGTAGCTTCGCCATTATAATCTGCAATGGCATTATTAAGCTGGTGAACCCCACCGTAAAAACTCATTCCTATTGCTGCCCATATTAGAGCTACTAAACCTTCGGTTACCATGGCACCGTAAAAAACTTTTCGTCCTTCCTTCTCGTTTTTAAGACATCGCGCCATCATAGGGCTTTGGGTTGAGTGGAATCCGCTAATTGCCCCACAGGAAATGGTGACAAAAAGCATTGGAAAAAGGGGATATTTATCGGCATTTGCTTTCATATTGTGAAAGTTAGTCCACAATTCGGGAATATCATGGATGTATCCACCGGTAAGTATTGCAAAAGTAATTCCAACCGCCATGATAATTAGGGCTAGTCCAAAAATGGGATAAAATCTACCTATGATTTTATCAATTGGCAGGAGGGTTGCTATAATGTAATACGCAAGGATAATAATAACCCAAACCATTTTACTCAGGTGCAAAGGGGTTACCGACGACAAAAGTGCTGCCGGCCCTGAAATAAAAGCGGCACCTACAAGAATCATTAGTATTAGGGTAAAACCGCGCATGAATTGTTTAATGCTTAACCCCAAATACTTACCAATGATTTCGGGGATACTCAGCCCGCCCATGCGGATTGATATCATACCCGAAAAGTAATCGTGAACTGCGCCACCTAAAATATTGCCAAGCACAATCCATAAAAATGCAACTGGTCCATAGGCAGCCCCAAGTACAGCCCCCACAATGGGGCCAAGGCCTGCAATGTTAAGAAACTGAATCAGGAATGCTTTCCACCATGGCATTGGGATATAGTCAACCCCATCTTGCATGCTGTAGGCGGGGGTTTGGTTTTGGCTGTTTGCCCCAAAAACACGCTCAACAAACCTACCATAAAAATAATAGCCCAGTAGTAGGCCTAATACTGCAAAAATGAATGAGTACATATCCTAAAATTTTTAGCCATAAAGATATTGATTTCCATAATTCCATGAATTACATCTTTTTGATAAGGTTTTGTTAATAAATAGGAGTTAATTGTTGAAAAGATAGGCTTGGTGTTTAAACATCATTTCAGGAGCCGCTTTACATTTGTAGCATTAAGTTGGTCCCTTATGGGTTAATAGGGAACCCGGTGAGAATCTGGGGCTATCCCCGTAGCTGTAAGCTCATTACTATTGTACCTTAAGTGTTTTGACCACTGTAACACAATGTGTTATGGGATGGTTTAAGGTATTGAGCAAGCCAGATGACCTGCCTGCTTAAACAGTTTCTTGTAGCTTTTGGGTGAAAGGCGAAAGAATATGGGTTATCCCTACTATTCTTTGGTTTTCTATTCGAGGCTACCATTTGTCGAAAATCACCGTTGCCATTTACGGGGCATTAAAGGCTGTGGGCAAGGGTTCTTGGTCCGTATGCCTAGGAGTTAACCTTTGAAGTAATTGATGAAATCAACAAACAAACTGTTCGGCCGCATGTTGAGCAGGTACAGGATATTGTAGAGCAAATCCTGATGAAGATTCAGCTACATGATGTGGCTAAAGCTTACATTATCTATCGTAAACAGCATGAACAGCTGAGGAATAGTAACGAGTTGTTTAGTAACCATAAAATTATTGATGATTATATCGACATTAACGATTGGCGGGTAAAAGAGAGTGCTAACTCATCCTATTTGCTTCAGGTTTTAAATCAATATATTACCACTACGATTTGCTCCCAGTATTGGCTCGAGAGGATATATCCGTCAGAGGTAACACAAGCATAAAGGAATGGCGATATTCATATTCATGATTTAGGCTTTTTGAGCGCGTATTGCGTTGGGTGGGATTTACAGGATTTGCTCTTATCGGGATTTAAAGGGGTGACCGGTAAGATTGAGAGCACTCCTGCAAAACATTTTAGGACAGCACTAGGGCAGATCACCAATTTTTTCTACACTTTACATGGCGAAGTTGCTGGTGCACAAGCTTTTGCAAACTTTGATACCTACTTGGCTCCATTAATTCATTACGATAATCTCTCCTATAAGAATGTTAAGCAGGCAATTCAAGAATTTCTTTTCAATTTAAATGTCCCCACTCGTGTTGGGTTTCAGACTCCATTTACCAATATTATGCTGGACCTAAAGGTGCCTGAATCTTTGCGTAATCAACCAGCTATTTATGCAGGTGAATATTAGGATAAGGTATATGGTGAGTTTCAACCCGAAATGGATATGTTTAACCGCGCATTTGCTGAGGTGATGCTTGAGGGCGATGCTGCAGGACGACTCTTCTCATTCCCAGTACCAACCTACAACATCACAGCTGATTTTGATTGGGACAATTCCCTTTACGATGGAATTTGGGAAATGACGGCCAAATACGGTGTCATTTACTTCAGCAACTTTATCAACTCCGACCTTCATCCCGATGATATTCGTAGCATGTGTTGCCGATTACGAATTGATAAACGTGAACTTTATCGACGGGGTGGTGGGCTTTTTGCATCAAATCCATTAACGGGAAGCGTAGGCATTGTAACACTTAATCTTCCACGAATTGGATACATTTCAGAGAGCCAAGATGAGTTTTTCTCTAAGCTATAGCAGCTAATAGATATCGCTTCAACAAGTCTCGAAATTAAACGCAAGATTATTGAGAACCTTACCGAAAAAGGATTATACCCGTATTCCAAATTTTACTTACGCGACATTAAAAAGCGTTTTGGCAAGTATTGGGCCAATCATTTTTAACAATAGGTATTGTTGGCATGAACAAATGTTGTTTGAATTTTTTAGGTGAGGATATTACCACACCAACAGGTTATGAGTTTAGCCTTAGGGTCATGGATTTCGTACGTGAGAAACTTGCCAAATCCAGGAAGAGACTGGTAATATTTACAACCTCGAAGCAACCCCTGCCGAAGGCACTTCATATCGTCTTGCCAGAATGGACAGACAACTTTTCCCAGAGATTGCAGTTGCTAATAGTGAAAATGTTCTTAAAGGAGCAAAACCATACTATACCAATTCAACGCAGCTGCCTGTCGCTTATACAAACGATTTATTTAAGGCTCTGCATCATCAGGAAAAGTTACAGGAGAAATGCACAGGTGGAACCGTTTTTCATATCTTTTTGGGCGAAAAACAACCCGAACCAGAGATGGCAAAACAAATGGTTCGTAAGGTCTTAACTAAATTCAGATTACCATACACTACCCTTTCTCCTACCTTTAGCGTATGCCCGTCGTATGGGTATCTTTTTGGTGAACATAGGACTTGCCCTAGATGCAAAGAGGATGGCGTAGATGTGCCGTGCGAAGTTTTCTTCCGCATTGTTGGCTATATCCGTCCGGTTGAACAATGGAACGATGGGAAACAATCGGAGTTTACTGACCGAAAACTTTTTGATGCAACTATAGAAGGATAGCGATGCACATTGCCGCCATTCAAAAGCATTCAATGATAGATTACCCAGGGTTTATATCCTGCGTGGTTTTTACAAATGGTTGTAATTTCCGATGTTGGTACTGCCATAACCACTGGTTGGTTTTGTCAAAATCAGGGCATAAACGGATTGAACCCGAGAGCGTATTTAATTTCTTAAAGGAACGTGTTGGATGGCTCGATGGGGTAGTAATATCAGGCGGGGAGCCAACACTTCACGCCGATTTGCCTTTGTTCGTTCAGCAGTTAAAGCAGTTAGGTTTCAAGGTAAAACTCGACACCAATGGTACTAATCCTGCCATGCTTTAGAATCTCATTGATTCAGGTTTAGTTGATTTTGTGGCAATGGATGTAAAGGCTTTACCTATTGTTGGGAGTTATAGAAAGGTGATTGGTTTGCCCGATGGCGATATTGTTGAATTGGTAAAAAAATCCATTGGGATATTAAAAGGTTCAAATATTGATTTCCAGTTTAGAATTACTTGGCCGTCGGGAAAACCAAACTCGGAAATTGCTGCAATAGAACATTTTTGAATGGCTATAAGGTACATGTAAATGAGTTAATTTTGGAAAATGGAATTTTAGCCGATTATTTAACTACATAAGAAATGAATGAGTTTTTTATTACCTAAATTCAACCAATAAATGCAACTTTCGGTGAGGATGACATCAATATTTTTTCAGCAAAGAGAGGGGAAAAAATCCCGCTCTCTTCCGCTGAATGGAAATAAGCTCTATATTCGTCCTC
>DSBV01000107.1 GCA_011045955.1 Bacteroidales bacterium
AGTTTGTTGCGAACAGAATTAACAGCAGGCCAAGGAAGCGGTATAGCTATAAAAGTCCTATATTTGTAAAAAACCAATTATTAACAAAGACAAAAGTTGCATTTGTGACTTGAATCTTGCATTAATTATTGTTATTACAACGCATTTTTTCATCAAACGCAATGAGCTTGTCGCTAATATCTTTGACCTGTTGGTTTACCTGCTTAACAAGTTTGGAGTAGGTTTCCTGGTTTATGTTTTTGCCATCGAGCAGGCTGATGGCCACCTTGAGTTCCTCGAGCTGCTGGGCTAACCTATCGGCTTCAATTAGGAGTTCATCGTTTTTGGAGGTTTTTAAAGCATCGTGGAATTGCTTCAACTGGTAGTTGAAGATGGAGTAAAAGATTTCGGCTTGGCGGGCAACGGAATCGGAGCGGGTAAAAAGGTTCGAGAGATCGGAGTTCTGTATGTTTTGGCTAGGTAGAGCCTGTTTAGAACAGAGTTCCGGGCGCAGCTTACAAATCAAATCGATGTTTGCATCGGCCTGTCGGCGGATTGCGAGAAGTTTTTCGTTAAAGTTTTTAACCACAGAGAGTTCTTTTCCCGTTAAATCGACTTTCAGGAAATCGCGGATGTTAAAAATATCGCGTTCAATTTCGTAAATCTTACCGTTAAGGAATCGGGCGCTTTCAAGGTTTGAGTTGCCTGCATACATCACCTCAAAATTTTGACACACGAGCTGAATAAGCTCAATACGATTAAAAACCCAGGGTTGTAGGGCATTGGCAATGCTATCGTAGCGTTGTAATTCGGCTTTAAGGTAATATGCATCGAGCCTTTGGGTAAACTCGGTTACAGCATTTAAAGCGCGGTCGCGACAAACGACGCAAGAGGTAGTTCGGGCCAGCTTGAGAATGTTATCGGCTGCGGTTTTATTCTTGCTGTTCGCCTCGGTATTTTTTAACTTTTCAATTTCGGATTCAAATTGCCACTTGTAAAGCTGTTCCTCGAGCCTCGATAGCTGGTTGGCAATAATTTGACCCTCGAGGTTTTGGTTCATCAGTTCAGGCTTGAAGATGTTTGAAAACCTGAGGTCGGCAATGAATTTTTCTAGGTCGATATTTGGTACATTGGGATTGGCCTCGAGGCGGACAAGGGTATTCACAAGATTTTTTATCGATTTAAGGTTATGGTCATCGTCCATGTAAAGTGAAGCAAAACCCAGAATGGATTCATACTCACGGTTAAAGATAGTTGAAAAGGTATTGTTGCCGCGATACTTAAACTTCATCTCCTCGTAGGCCTTTTGCAGTTGGTGGTAGTATTGCATTACACGGAAAAGGCTAACCGAAATGGCATCGTTGTTTCCGGTTCGGTAATTGAGGTTGTAAACATCGAGGTGATTTTTTAACTGAGCAAAAAGATTCAAAAAATTGAGTAAATCTTTTTCCTGGCGGTAGGTTTCGGCGTTGATAAGCCCCTGGCGGAAATCGTTTTCAACCTTAAGCTTGCGCTTTTCGATATTGGCAAAGGTTACCTCGTCGCCCGAAATTTGTTCAGTGCGGTATAATGATTTGTAGTTAGCCACTACAATTACAGGGTAGTTCCGGATGCCAATAAGTTCCCGCAGCTGGTTACGGTTAACCCGCCCTTTTGTAACAGTATCGAGGAATTGACGAAGTGGCGCACCAGAAAACTCAACTGCAGGGGTGTTTGCAGTAGTAAGCAAGTAAAGCCTTATGGAGTGTAGGCGGGTATCGAAATTCTTTTGCTCAAACAACCTGATGGTAGAGCTAAAACGGTACTCCTTTTTCTTGGTATTAGCCTCAATGAAATTGCCAAACTCACCAATAATGCTCATAACCGCATCGGTAGGGGTAGTAATCTTCGAAAGGTTTTTCAGCTGCGAGGCAACAAGGGCAAGCATTTGATCGCGGTCGTTATTGGAGATGGCGCGAACGCGTATTTCGGCATCAATGTAATCGCGAGCAGAGTATAGTGGCAGGTTATCGATTATGCGGACATAATCAATATTATCGCTCACAAAGGTTTGGTACTTGCTATGCTTGTCGCGCGAAATCTGGAAATTGTAAAGGGGGTAGGTTATATCGTTATCGCCAAAAAACTTAACATTCTTAAGGCTAGCGGTAATAAAGAGATACTCAAGCTGCTCCTCCTCCACGCGCAATTTTTTCCACCATTTTTTCTTGGGTTTAACGCGGGCAAAGTCGAGCTCATTGATGAGTGTGCTAAACTTATCGCCGTTTAGCAAAAAGATATCGGTTGTGAGGTACTGCCACTCACCTGTGAAGTTGAAGTTGGCAGTATCGGAGTAAAGCAGCCTAGGTTCAATATCGCGCTGGCCAATGGCGAGTAACGCCGATAGCCAAAGCAAGCAAGTTAGAGCGATAGACCTGGTGTTCATACTTAATTGAAAAGGTTAAAGGATAAAGGATAAAGGTTAAAAGATATATTCAAAAAACCATAAAATCAATCAATTACTATATCCAACCATCAACTATTAACTATCAACCAAACCTACCTAGCTGACCCTACGGGGCGGAACAACCTCCTTGGAGGGGTCGAACATGTAGCGGTAGGTTATGTGGGTTTTACGAACCCGAGCACCAATTTGTTCAGCCACACGGCGCATGGTTGGGTTAAAATCGCCAATCCAGTTCAGCTCCAATTCGGTATATCGAAAACCTGGTGCTAATGCGCGTTTGGCAAACTCGTTTACCAGTGCGCCCTCAACACCTTTCCCCTGGTGCTTTGGGACAATACCAAAAATCAGGCCAATGGCTTTGGTGCAAACTTTTTTAACTTTAAGTAGATATAAGAAGTAGAGCTTGGATAGGATATCGAATTTGCCGTTCAGATGGCGAACAACCTGGTTAAGGTCGGGAACCATGATGAGAAACCCAATGGGTTCGTCTTCGTAGTAGGCGAAGTACATCAAATCGGGGTCAATTATGGGCTTCATGGTTTTCATAAGAGCCATGGCATGAGCCTCCGTAATCTTTTTAACGCCTGTGTAGCGGCCCCAAGCATTGTTGTAAATGGTTCGGAAATCCTCGGCAAACTTTTTCAAATTCTTTTTCGATATGGTTGTAATGGTGTGCGAAGGATTAAGGGCAATACGTTCGGCCTTTTCCCAAACAATGGGATCAACATTCTCCGAGTTAACCAGCCTGTGGTAGGTGTACTGGTGGAAGTAAACCTTAAATCCATAGTTTTCAAAGAGGTTTCGGTAGTAGGGTAAGTGGTAATCCATGCAGTAGTTTGGGGGAAAATCGCCATCAACCAAAAGTCCCCACCAGCGATCGCGGTCGCCAAAGTTAATGGGGCCATCCATGGCCTCCATCCCCCTTGCTTTCAACCATTCCTTCGCAGTATCAAACAACAGATTGGCTGCTTGCTGGTTATTGATGCACTCAAAAAAACCTACCCCACCGGTGGGCTGTTCGGTATTCCTGGCTATCTCTTTATCGTAAAAAGCAGCAATCCTACCTATAGGTTTGTCGTTTTGGTATAAGACCCAACGAATAGCCTCGCCATGCCGGAAATGCTTGTTTACCTTTGGGTTAAAAACATTTTCAATGTCAACGTCCAACGGGCGAATCCAGTTTGGATAATCACTGTAAAGCGAAACGGGAAGTTCAAGAAAATCCCGTTGAATGCGGTTGCTATTAACCTCTTTAAATAAATAATTGGCCATAAGGAACAACGTTATTTTTTACTAATAAACATTTCTGCAATAAGCAAATCGAAAGGGGTTGTAATTTTAATATTTTCCCTGTTTCCTTCAACGGTATGGATTGCAAATCCCTGGCTCTCAAAAACCGAGGCGTCGTCGGTAAAGAAAGGCTGCTCGGGAACATTATAGCAATCCTTAATCAGCTTGGACTGGAAAACCTGAGGGGTTTGTACCAGCAAAACACTATTGCGGTCGAAGGCCTTTGAAATGTTACCCTGAACGAGTCGCACCGACTCAACTGGTTTAATCACCGGAATTGCGCTACCCTTTTGGGTAGCAGTAGCATAGCATTGTTCAATAACCTGAGTGGAGACAAATGGGCGAACACCATCGTGAATGGCAACAAGGGAGTTGTCGGAAGGAATATGGGTAAGGCCGTTTTTAACGGACTGGTAGCGGGTGTTGCCACCCGCTACGAGGGTTAGCTTGATATCAAAGTTTAACTCTTCGCAAAGGTTCTTCCAGTGATCCATTTGACTTTGTGGCAGAACAAGCACTATGTCAGGCATGGGAACAATGGAAGCAAAACGCTCAATGGTGTGCATTAAAATGGGTTTACCGTTGAGCATCAGGAACTGCTTGGGGGTTTCGGAACCCATTCGTTGACCTGAGCCACCGGCAACTATAACCGCAAAACGATTAGTGCTCATAAAGTAAGATTATCGGCTCCGAAAGTTATCAAAAATTTTCCCAAGTGCATGGGGGCTGAAACATTTTTAGAGGAATGGGGCGAGATGAATCGGAATAAGTCGGAATGGGGTGAAATAGATGGAATATGATGGAGTTAGAGGGGTAAGAGCCCGTTAAACGTGAACAGTGAATCGTTAAACAATAAGAGTTTAACGCGTGAATAAAAATCGGAATGAGCCGGAATGATTGAATGGGAGGGAATTAAACGTAGTGAGAATAAAACTAAATCATTTTTTCCGAAAACGTTTGCGGGTAAGTAATTCATAATAAATAACATAAAATGTTGAATTTCATTTGAATTATATAGATATTTGCGACGATGCATGGAAATAACTACATATATGGTTAAATACAACTATGTAAAGGAGTTCATTGAGAAGCCAATAAAAACTCATTGGGAACTCAATGCACTATCGGATTTCAAGGGTGAAACTTACACCTATGCCGATGTGGCCCGAAAAATTTATTATCTCCACAAGCTATACCAACTATGGGGTGTAAAACAAGGCGATAAGGTTGCCCTTGTGGGAAGGAATAATGCTGAGTGGGGAATAGTGTATCTTTCTGTAATATCGTATGGAGCAGTAATAGTACCCATACTACCCGATTTTTCGCCAGTAGAGATACATAACATTGTAAACCATTCCGATTCCGTGATGCTTTTTGCAGGCGAAATGGTTTGGGGCGGCTTGAACCAAGCCGAAATGCCCAACCTAAAAGCAATATTCAGCATTATCGGGTTTAACCTCCTGGTTTCAAACGACGAGGAAAGCCGAAGGCTGTTTGAGGCAGCAAGCCCCTCCATTGCCGATGAGATGAAAGAACTTTCCCCTGATAAGGTTAACTATCCCGAAGTACCAAACAGCGAGTTGGGCGTAATAAGTTATACCTCTGGAACTACAGGTTTCTCAAAGGGTGTGATGCTACAACTTAACAGTTTAGCTGCCAATACCGATTATGCCCGAAATAACATGCACCTGGTAAAGGGTGATCAAATTGTATCGTTTTTACCGCTGGCACACGCATTTGGATGTGCTTTTGAATTTCTATTCCCATTTGCCATGGGATGCCATATTACCTTTTTAACTAGAATACCTTCACCACCAATAATCCTTGAGGCTTTTGCTAAAATCCGCCCACGATTAGTATTGACCGTTCCGTTGGTTATTGAGAAGATTTTTAAGAAACAGGTGCAGCCTAAGATTGAAAAGCCTGTGATGAAAGTTTTACTCAATATTCCATTCCTAAATAAGTTGATATTTAAGAAGATAAACGAGAAACTCTCGAATGCCTTTGGTGGCAACTTCCATGAAATAGTAATTGGGGGGGCTGCCCTTAACCCCGATGTTGAGCGCTTTTTACGCCGAATCAAATTCAAATATACCGTTGGCTATGGGATGACCGAGTGTGGCCCACTTATTTCCTATTCAAGTTGGAAAACCAATCCCATGGGTTCGTGCGGCAGGGTAATAAATTACCTTGAGATGAAAATTGATTCGGCTGACCCCTATAATGAAGTTGGCGAAATCCTTGTAAGGGGTGAGAATGTGATGGTGGGTTACTACAAAAATCCCGAAGCTACAGAAAAGACATTGGTTGATGGATGGCTGCATACGGGCGATTTAGGTGTTTTTGATAAAAACGGGTTCATCTACATTAAGGGGAGAAGTAAGAGCATGATACTTGGCCCAAGCGGGCAAAATATTTACCCCGAAGAAATCGAAGCACGGTTGAATAATATTCCATTTGTCCAGGAATCGCTTGTTATTGAGCAAAAGGGCAAACTGGTTGGTTTGGTTTATCCCGATTACGAGTCGGTTCAACAGCATGGTATTGATTCCAATGAACTCGAACCTGTACTTGAACGGCAGCGCCTTGAGGTAAACAAGCATCTGCCCCAGTATAGCCAAATAGCTAAATTGATTGTTCACAACCAGGAGTTTGAGAAAACCCCCAAAAAGAGCATTAAACGGTTCAAATACCAATACTCTGATAACTAGTGGTTTTCCGATAATAGTAAAACCCGGAGCATTATCAGGTAAAGTATAGGAAGTATAACAGTTTGTAAAAACCTAAAGAAAAAAAAGTTAAGAATATCGCGGTAAATAAGAATACCTAGTAAGGTAATGATAGAACAATCGAGCAGGGCCAGTAAAACCCTGCTTGTTTTTTTATGAAAAACTTTTGGCAACATGTGCTGTAGGCTTACTCCTGACATATGGTAGAGGCAAACGGTAAGAATAACAGGAGTAATAATTCCGAAAACCAGAAGAATAAAAGGCGATTGTAGAGCCCTGAATGAGTAAAGTAAACCAAAGGATAAAAAGAGAAAAAGATTAAACGAATAAACACCAGGCTTTTCTACCAGATTGCGTGTCCAGAAATGCAGGATATGCTCTTTGGATTGCTGATTCATACTATGTTAGGCATTAATAATTAGATAAGTAAGATAGACCAAGTAAACCATCACTAGAATCATTCCTTCGCGTCGGTCGAACTTACGACCAGGGCCACTAACGGCAAAGACTAACATTAGAATTCCGGCAACGATGTTTAGGGTTAAATCGAAGTTTGCACCGCTGTAAAGTTTAATGGGGTTTATACTGGAAGTAAGGTCTAATACTAGCAATATATTGAAGATATTTGAACCCACCACATTGCCAATGGCAATATCGGGTTTATTGCGGTAAGCAGCCACGGCCGAGGTGGCTAGTTCAGGAAGTGAAGTTCCAGCAGCCACAATGGTTAAGCCAATAATTGACTGGCTTACACCAAGTTTGGTGGCCATGTTAACGGCCCCAAAAACAATCAGTTTACCACCTCCTACCAGAAAAGATAATCCCCCAACAACCATCAAAATCGAAAGCCATAGTTTCCGAGTTTTTATTTCGGTCGAGGTTGATGCAGGGTCCTCCTTTCCAATCAGGAAATTGTAGTACATAAAAACACAAAAAAGTAAAAGTAAAACCAAACCCGCTGAACGAGAGATTACATTTAGCGTTGCTGAATCGAGGAACATCCCGTTTGAGAGAACCCATAGCGCCAAAGCTGAAAGTAAAAAGAATGGAATTTCAATCTTTACGGTGCTATGTTGAACACCAACAGGTTTAATCAGTGCAGCTAAACCCAAAATCATAAAAGTATTAAAAATGTTACTTCCCAAAACATTGCCAATTGCGATATCGGAACTACCCTCTAATGATGAAATAAGGTTAACCAACAATTCCGGAGCCGAGGTACCGAACGCAACCACAGTTAAGCCAATGGTTAATGCCGATATACCCAGACGTTTTGCTATGCTTGAGGCTCCTTCAACTAACCATGTAGCGCCAAGAACAAGAATTACTACCCCAAGCATAATAAATAGAAGATTCATCTGCTTTGTGTTTTGAAATGAACAGGCGGGTTGATTAAAGCCCTATAACAATATAAAAATAAGGTTAATCAGCACAAAGATACAACAGATTAGGTTAACTTTGCTCGAAGTTTAACCTATAATAGTTTAACCTTGAAAAGGATATTCATTACAGTTGCCGCCTTGGTACTTGTTATTCTTATGTTTCCTAGGTGTGCAAAGGTGGTTTCGCCAACCGGAGGGCCCAAGGATACTATTCCCCCGGTTTTAGTAAAAAGTATTCCCAAGCTTAATGCTACAGGGTTTAGCGGACAAAAAATTGTCCTGGAGTTTGATGAATTTATTCAGCTCAAAGATCTTCAGCAAAAGCTCTTGGTATCGCCACCCCTAAAAAGTAAACCCCAACCCAAACAGAAAGGCAAAAAGTTAGAACTTGAGCTTATCGATACCCTAAAACCAAATACCACCTATACCTTCTACTTTTCCGATGCAGTTAGGGATAATAATGAAGGTAACCCAATCAAAAACTTCATTTTTTCATTCTCAACCGGACAAACTATCGATACATTGTCGCTTTCGGGTAGAGTTAAAAATGCCTTTACCGACGAGGCGGTTGAAAACGCCCTTGTAATGCTTTACGATTCATTTACCGATACCCTACCCTACACCACCCTGCCCAATCATATTGCAAAAACCGATAAAGATGGAAAATTCACACTGGTAAACCTAAAGCCCATAAAGTATAAACTTGTAGTTATTGACGATAAAAATGGCAATTACCTGTATAACCAGGGCACCGAAAGTATTGGTTTTATTTCTAATGAGGTAAACCCATCCGATGAAAAGCGTAATGATATCAATATAAAGATGTTCAGGGAGGAACTACCCATCCAAATAGTTACAGGGTACGATAGGCCTGAACGCAACTTACTAACCTTAAGCTTTTCTCGAAAACCTGTTGGTGGGTTTAGCCTAAAGCCTATTGATTGGCTCAAATTAATGAACTGGTATGTGGTTGAACCCGATAACAATGGCGACACTCTAAAGCTTTGGATAGTAAACGAAGAAATAGCCAACCGCGATACCCTTATGGCCATTCTTGAATACCAAAAAACTGACTCGTTATACAGACTAAATCCACAAACCGATACATTAAGATTTCTATTCTACAAGGAAGATGTTCAACAGTCAAGACGCAAAGGGAAGAAGGATGAAAAAACCGAGGAGAAAAAGGGATTTACGGTTAGCAACTCATTGGCCTCAGACAGGGTGGTAATACCGAATGTTCCATTTGAACTCACTCTTCCAGCGCCAATAAAGAAGGTTGACCTTACAAAAATATCAATTTTTAATGTTACCGACAGCATTGCCGAAGAACTCGTAAAGTTAAAAGCCGATAGCCTCAACCCAAGAATTTATCGATTCACAAAGGACTGGAAATCTAATGTAAACTATAAAATGACGGTTTTGCCTGGTGCCTTTGAAGATTACTTTGGTCAAACCAACGATACCCTAACGCTGGAAATGATTGGTGCCGACCCTGAAAAGTATGGTGTTTTAAAAATAAACCTTAGCGGTGTAAACAAATCGGCCGTTGTTGAATTGTTGAGCGAAAAAGGCGCACCTGTTGATACCAAAACTATTAAAGGTAATGAAACGGTTGAGTTCAATTATGTTAAGCCTGGTAAATATAAACTACGGTTTATTGACGATTCCAATGGTAACGGGAAATGGGATTCGGGTAACTACATGAAGCAAATTCAGCCCGAAAGGGTTATCTACTTTATCGATGAGAAAACTAAAGGAGTTATAAATATCCGGGCTAACTGGGATAGTGTGTTACAGTTTTCACTTAAATAAATACAGTTATGTCGGTGTTAATGAATTTTGCCATGTTCCCAACCGATAAAGGGGCAAGTGTTAGCCCCTACGTGGCTAAAATTATTGCAATGATAAGCGGGTTGGGCTATGAATACAGGCTTACGGCTATGGGCACCATAGTTGAAATCCCTACCCTACAGCAAGCACTCAATGTGGTTGATAGTGCATATAAACTGCTTGAACCCGATTGCGAGCGGGTTTACGTTACCATTAATCTCGATATCCGAAAGGGCAATCTAGGAAGAATTGATAGCAAAATAAAATCGGTAACCGAAAAACTTAAAAAGTAATCATAAGTTCAGCATAATGCGAAATTTTCTTCCTGTACTATTTTCATTTTTTGCCCTAGCGGGCTATGGCCAAACCTATGTTGGCGTAAAGGGTGGCTATACCATGAGTGATATAGCATTTTTACCAGTTCAAAGCACTAGGATGCTTTTTGCCGACGGTTTGGATTATGGTTTGGTGTTCAAGCATTTTAACCTAAAATATTTTGGATTTCAGGCTGAACTTTACAGGGTAAAAAGGGGATACCGTAAACCTATTGATATTGCTGAACTGGGCGATACCCTATACAAACGTGTTAATTCGTACGTAGAGCTGCCAATAATGATGCAGTTCAGGCTTAACCTAAAATTGTTAACCTTTCATTTTAATGTAGGGCCATACATTGCATACTTGACCCAGGTACGCGAAGGCGATAACTCATCGGGTGATTACCAAATGAGCAAAATGTCGATTAATATTTTACGAGATAATCGAATCGATTACGGTTTAATTGGTGGGTTGGGATTGGGCCGCGATTTTAAGTGGGGATCTTTGTATGTCGAAGGGCGCCTTGGTTACGGTTATGGCGACATGCAAAAGCACACCTACCCCAACATGCCAAAACAATCGAAAGCCGTTTTCCAAAGTGTAAATGTTGGCTACCTGTTCCATTTCGGAAAGATGGAAAATAAGAACTAAACAAACGAACCTTTTTCACCTTCAGCGTGTTTAGGTTCAAAACTATGTAGATGACAAGCTGGAACGAAATACCTTACGATATACAGCAAGTAATTTCAAATACCGCGATAGCTCCTGGCGCGTATATTCTGAAATTTAAAAAAAACAATCCCTTTATTGCCGGACAAGTACTTGCCTTGGGTGTCACCAAGGACATTGAACCCAGGTATTACAGCATTGTCTCAGTTGAGAACGATGAGTTAATATCAATACTCTATACCGAAAGGGTTGAAGGGAAGTTAACGCCCACGCTATCGCTTTTGAAACCCGGCGATAATATTATGGTTTCAAAACCATTTGAAACCTTTACACAGGTAAAGCCCTCGCCTGTATTCAGTGTAGCTGGGATGGGAATAGTTCCATTCATGTCGATGTTACTATCGGGAAAAGCAAAGGGAGCCACTCTAATTCATGGAGCCCACTACCCCAAATACTTTTACTACTCCAATATTCTTACAAACACGCTTGGCGTGAACTACATCCGATGCTGCTCGCGTTGCCAGCCCGGATGCCTGTTTGTGGGGCGCGTAACCGACTTTGTGAAACAGTGGAACGACCTGGATGTCAATAGGCCCTACTACCTTTGCGGTAGTGCTGAGATGGTAGTGGAAACGCGCGATATACTGATATCGAGAGGCGTTCCTGTGAGTAATATAAATTCGGAGTTATACTTTTAGCCGATGATTCCACTTTACGGAAAAACGCTCGATGAGCTTAAATCGATAGTTACAGCTGAGGGGCTTCCATCGTTTGCGGCAACCCAAATAGCCGATTGGCTATACCATCACCATGCCGAAAATATCGATGATATGACCAATCTATCGAAAAAGGCAAGGGAGAAGCTCTCGGCAAAGTACACCGTAGGGCTAACAAAACCCGAAAGGGTTTCGGAATCGGCCGATGGTACCAAAAAGTATCTGTTCCCGGTGGCCAATACCCGCTATGTTGAAGCCGCCTACATACCCGAAGCCGATAGGGCAACGCTTTGCGTATCGTCACAATTGGGCTGTAAGATGGGATGCCTGTTCTGCATGACTGCCAAGCAGGGGTTTCAGGGTAATCTTACAGCCGGCGAGGTACTGAACCAGCTGCGCAGCATCTCTGAATTTAAAAATGTGACGAACATTGTGTACATGGGGATGGGCGAACCGCTTGATAATCTGGATAATGTGCTGAAAAGCCTTGAAATACTCACCTCAAAGTGGGGCATGGGCTGGAGCACCAAACGCATTACGGTTTCCACCATTGGCCTTATTCCGGCCATGAAGCAGTTCCTTGAAAAAACCAATTGCCATCTTGCCATTAGCCTCCACACCCCATTCGATGATGAACGCAGGATGCTGATGCCCATCCAGAATGTTTACCCAATAGCCGACGTTGTTGATGAGCTCAAAAAGCACCGGTTTAGCGACCACCGCAGGGTGTCGTTTGAGTATATAATGTTTGATGGGATGAACGACACACCTCGCCATATTAAGGAACTGGTGAAGCTGCTTAATGGGATAAACTGCCGGATAAATCTAATTCGTTTCCATCCCATACCCGATTCGCCGCTCCGCACCTCACCCGACGTGCGCATTATTCAGTTTCGCGATTCGCTAACCGCTAAGGGAATATTTACCACCATCCGCGCCTCGCGTGGGCAGGACATTCAGGCTGCTTGTGGATTGCTGTCTACAAAAGCACTTCAGGAAAAACGTTAAACGTGAACCGTGAGCCGTTAGGCGAAGAAGAACAGAAAACTACTACACTTATAATCCTGAGCCTGTCGAAGGATCTACCCTTATATAGTATCACAGTGTTACACAGTGTTTGAAGGGAGTTGCACGGTTTGAATCAGCATAATATGTGTCATCAGTGCTCCATTCCTAAATCCCCAAAACGAAACATCCTACTATCAGTAATACAACTATCAACTCAAATAAAAAAGGGCACCTTAAGGGTGCCCTTTCTATCTTGTTATCCTGAATTATTTCAGGTTATGGGTTTTAACGAATTTTTCAAGAACACCCTTGAGGTTGGGTAAACCTATCTCAGCCAAATCGTAGAATACACGGGTGGTAGGTTTCCTGATATTGATGATACGGCTTAAATCGATTGGGTACCAATGATAACGGTGTCGTAATCGGCATTGTTGATGGTAGCCTCAAGGTCCCTAAGCTGTTGCTCACCGTAACCCATGGCAGGAAGTATGCGGCCAATGTTAGGGTAAATACGGTAGGTTTTCTGAAGTTTACCAACAAGGTAAGGACGAGCATCAACCTCTTTGCTTGCACTAAACTTGCGTGCAGCAATGGTACCAGCACCAATCTTCATTTCGCCGTGGGTTAAGGTTGGGCCGTCCTCAACAATTAGGCAGCGCTTACCATCGATAAGTTCAGGCTTGTCGACCTTAATGGGCGAAGCGCCGTCAACCACAATGGCTTTGGGATTGATTTTACGGATGTTCTCACGAACAATCTGAATGCCTTCGGGCGAAGCCGAGTCCATCTTGTTGATTACAATAACATTGGCCAGGCGTAGGTTAACCTCACCAGGGTAGTAGCTAACCTCGTTTCCGGCACGGTGTGGGTCAGCAACAGTGATGATTAAATCGGGTTTGAAGGAAGCAAAGTCGTGTTACCGCCGTCCCAAAGGATAACATCGCAGCCACTGGGATCTTTTTCGGCTTCGCGGAGAATGGCCTCGTAGTCAACACCGGCGTAGATAACGTTACTGCGAACTACATGTGGTTCATACTCTTCCATCTCCTCAACGGTAGCAAAGCGCTGAACCTTTTGGGCAACCAAATCACCGTAAGGCATAGGGTGACGAACGGCAACCACCTTAAGGCCAAGGCCCATGAGGTACTCAATAACCTTACGCGAGGTTTGCGATTTACTGCAACCGGTATGGGTAGCCACAACGGCAATAACGGGCTTGGTGCTCTTAAGCATGGTCTCGTTAGGGCCAAGTAGCGTGAAATTGGCACCGGCAGCGTTAACTATTGAACTAAGGCGCATTACATGCTGGTAGTTCACATCGCTGTATGAAAATACGCAGTCGTGAACATTCTTTTCCTTAATAATTTTAACAAGATTTTTCTCAGCCTCAATGGGAATACCATTGGGGTAAAGTTTCCCAGCCAATTCAGCAGGGTATTTACGACCCTCGATGTCGGGAATTTGAGCAGCGGTAAAGGCAACTACATTGTACTCCTCTTTATCGCGGAAGAAAGTGTTGAAGTTGTGGAAATCTCTTCAGGCTGCTCCGATAATTACTACATTGCGTCTTATAAGACCTCCTTTGATATTTTTGGTTTAGATTTTAGGTGTTACAGTTTTCAAATTTGGTTTTTTAAAATTCAAAATGTTCGCTAAAAAAATTCCTAACATTGCCACCTTATCGGCACAATCGTAAGATATTAAAAAACAATGCAATATAGCACCATTTTAGTAAAACATGTTAAGAAACATATTTTTTAGACTAAGGGAAAAAATGCCCCGATTTTTTGGAATCGGGGCAACAAGTTTTTATGGGTATGTATTAGTAAACCTCGATATCGTAAGGAATACGTGCCTGAACGCCTTGATTATTCAGCATGTTTTTAATGCGGTTGTAGGCCTTAAACGATGAGCCTAGTTCATCTTTTAAAATCCAGGTCTTTGCCTCGGCCGACATATCTTCCATAAGCTTTTCGAAGAACTTTTTCTGTTTGGGCATCTCAACAAGGCGATAGTTCTCCAATCCGGCTTTTTCGGCGGCAAGATTAATGGCATCGGTTAGGCCGCCAAACTCATCAATAAGTTTTATGTCCTTGGCGTTTACGCCGCTCCAAACACGGCCTTGGCCAATGGCATCGACCTGTTCAACGGGAATACCGCGGCCTGCGGATACGTGACCGATAAAGGTTTGATAGGTCTGTTCAATGAACATCTGGCCTACGACCTTTTCCTCAGCGGTCATGGGGCGAAATACGCTGAAAAAATCGGCATGGTCGTTGGTTTTAACAACATCAACGGTAATACCAATTTTATTTTCCAAGGCTTTCTGCAGGTTGAAGAACAAACCGAAAACACCAATTGAACCGGTGATAGTAGTTGAGTTAGCCACGATGGTTGTGGCGGGTGCAGCAATGTAATAGCCACCCGATGCAGCCACATCGCCCATGGAAACAATAACAGGCTTAACCTTTGCGGCTAAATCAACCTCACGCCATATAACCTCGGAGGCCAAAGCGCTACCACCAGGTGAGTTAATACGGAAAACAATGGCCTTGATGGAACTATCGCGGCGTGCCTTGCGAATGGTTCGCGAAATACCCTCGGAACCGATTTTATCATTGCCACCTTCACCCATTCCTATTTCGCCACTTGCATAAATAACAGCAATTTTATCCTTTGAGAACTTGCGCTTAGCAACTTCCGGTGCTTTGAAATACTTTTTCAGTGCAATGCTGCTGATATCCTTCTTTTCCTCAACGCCAAGTTTGGACTTTAAAACTGCAATAAGCTCATCCTTATAGATAAGGCCATCTACCAGCTTATTTTCCAGCGCCTTTTTGGCATTGAAGATTTCCATGTTGCTGGCCATGCAGTTAAGTTTATCGGCAGGTATGCCACGGGTATCGGAAACCCCTTTAACCCATTGGTCCCATATGGATGAGATGTAGGTAAAAGTTTGCTCGCGATTTTCGGGGCTCATTTTATCGAGCATAAATGGCTCAACGGCGCTTTTAAACTTGCCGTGACGAAGGATTTGTGGCTCAACATTCAACTTTTCCAAGGCTTTCTTAAAGAACATAATCTCGCTGCGCAAGCCAAGCCACTCAATCATACCCTCGGGGTTTAGAAATACGCTATCGGCAACCGATGCCAGGTAATATGCTTTTTGGCTGTAGGTATCGCTGTATGCATAGATAAACTTACCCGACGATTTAAAATCGATGAGTGAATTGCGGATTTCCTCGCTGGTTGCAGCACCTGCATTAACAGCGTTGAGTTCAAGCAGAATACCCTTGATGTTGGAATCCTCCTTGGCATTGGCAATGGCTTTTAAGATTTGGTTTAACCCAATAGGGCTATTAGGCTGAAACGAAGCAAAATCAAAGCCCTTGAAGGGGTCTTCACTGCCACGGTCAACTATTTCCTGTCTTAGATCGATGTAAAGGATTGAGTTGGGCTCAACCTTAACCTCTTTTTTATCGGCCGAGGAGACAATTGCACCAACAATTCCTAGGAACATCAAAAAGATTACAATTGATGATAGAACTATACCAACTATTGTGGCCAGAACATACTTGAAAAATTGCTTCATATTGATTGAAATTTAGATTTTATATATGACTAATTTGTGTTGATAAAGTTACAAAAAAAGATTAAACCGAAATGCCATGAATTAACAAATTCAACAGGGTTAGTAAAAATGGGGAGGGGGAAATTTTTAAAGGAATGAATCGGAATGAATCGGAATAGACAGAATATGATGAAGTTAGAGGTGGCTAAAACGTTAAACGTGAACCGTGAGCCGTTAAACGAGATTGAAAAACGATTAACTAGTCACACAACCAACGCTCTTTGTCATTTTGAGCGATAGCGAGAAATATCATTGAAAGGAGATAAAGGGTGGAAAGTATTAAGCTATGCTTCAGCGCTGTTAAGTATGACATGAGAGGACGGGGCACAAGCCAACCATCAATAGTTAACTATCAGTTCAATCCTTTCATTCGCGCGGGTCTCCTGAACCGCGCGATCATTAGTATAGGGGTATTCAAAATATTATGCGATGCACGAATTGCATAAGCCAAAGAGCAGGTAGTATCCGTTGCATTGCAACCGGAAAGCAAGCCAAAGAGCAATTGCCTAAAACCCTATCAAAGGGGATATCAGTGCTATTGGCACATAGCGATGGTTCAGATGAGTTCAGCATAACAAGCGAGCGTGAATATCCGGTACATAATTTTGATTTTTCTAGCCATCAACCACAAACTGTCAACAAAAACAGTATCACAGTGTTTCACAGAGTTCACATAGTGTTTCTCTCTAAAAAACAACAAAATCTGTGTCATCAGTTTTCTATTTCAATTCACGAAAAACGAACAGTTATCAATTTTCTTATATACAATATGTTATACCGTTTAACCGAGATTAGTCAATAGAAATGCAAAAAAGCCTGGAACAGTTTGTTTCTAATAACCTATCGAGGTAATCCAGACTTTTCACAGTCTTTCATTACGAAGTTTCTGTATTATTAAAATTTGTTAGTCGATTCGTCAATTGTTTTTTTCAGTTGACGAATTTGGTATCATGCAAGCTGAGCATGGTTCTTCGCTTTCTTTTTTCTGTATAAATTATTTTCTACCTTAGCAAAACCATAATTGGCGCATATTTTGCAAAAGAAAGGTATGAGTTTTGGTAAAATAGTATTAACCTTTTTGGTATCGATTCTTTTGATAACCGCAAAGGCACAGGAAATTTTGCCTGGCGCTCGTGTAACGAGCAGTTACCTTCCGTTAATTCAAGGTAAGCGTGTGGCAGTAGTGGCTAACCACACCACATTGGTTGGACCAAAGCATCTGGTTGACACTCTGCTTTCAGCTGGTATAACCATAAAAAAAATATTTAGCCCGGAGCATGGCTTTAGGGGCGACGTTGAGGCTGGCGAACTTATTGGAAACTATACGGATAGGGTTACAGGTTTGCCTGTTATTTCGTTGTATGGTGGGAGCAAAAAACCAAAGCCAGCCGACTTAATAGATGTTGATGTTGTAATTTTTGACCTGCAGGATGTGGGCGTTCGGTTTTACACCTACATCTCAACCATGCACTACGTTATGGAGGCTTGCGCCGAAAATGGCAAGCCTTTAATAATTCTCGATAGACCCAACCCTAACGGGTTTTACGTTGATGGGCCTGTGCTGGACACCGCTTACCGCTCTTTTGTGGGCATGCATCCAGTTCCCTTAGTGCATGGAATGACCATTGGCGAGTTTGCTCAAATGATAAACGGCGAGGGCTGGCTGAAAGGGAAAATCAAATGTCAGCTAACCATTATTCCATGTATGGGTTACACCCATAGCATGACCACTGCCCTTCCTGTTCGTCCATCGCCAAACCTGCCTAACCATCTTTCTGTATTGCTTTACCCATCGCTTGGGTTGTTTGAGGGAACCGTCGTGAGTGTTGGTCGGGGAACCGACTATCCTTTTCAGGTTTTTGGCTATCCCAATTTCCCCGATAAGGAGTTTAAGTATATACCAGTTGAGAAGCGAGGGGCAAGTCTTAATCCACCCTATAAGGGCCAACCTGTTTACGGAATTGACCTTAGGGATTACTCGGTTAACTACTTCCTTGACCACCGCGAGATTATTCTCGATTGGCTTATCTACTCATACCGCAATTATCCCGAAAAGGAGAAGTTTTTCAATAACTTTTTTAACCTGCTTGCAGGTACAAGTGAGTTACGCCAGCAAATTGAAAGCGGATTATCCCCTTCGGAAATCAGAGCCACCTGGCAACCTGCGCTTGAGCAATACAAGCAAATCAGAAAAAAATACCTGTTGTATCCCGATTTTGAATAACTTTGACACCTGATTACTGTAAAAGAATGGCAAAGAAAAATACACACTACGTGGTTTGGGATGGGCTAAAACCTGGCATTTATGGGAGTTGGGAGGAGTGTCAAAAGCAAACAAAGGGTTTCCCAGGTGCAAAGTATAAAGGATTTCCAAGTAGGTTAGCCGCTCAGCGTGCCTATGAAATGGGTTACGAGGCATACAATAGCATGAACCCCGAGCAGAAGGTGCTATTTAATGTTAATGAGAATACCCCAAAACCAATATATCCCTCGCTGGCTGTTGATGCAGCCTGGAATACCGCAACGCTCGAAATGGAGTATCAGGGTGTTGACTGCCAAACCGGTAAGCTGATTTTCCATCAAGGGCCTTTCCCCGATGCTACCAATAACATAGGCGAGTTCCTTGCCATTGTTCATGGTTTGGCTCATCTGAAAAAGTTAGGTAGCAATATTCCCATCTATACCGATTCAATGACCGCCATTAGCTGGGTTAGAGCAAAAAAAGTTAACACTAAGCTTATACAAACCGATAGGAATACAATACTATTTGAAATGATACAGCGAGCCGATAAATGGTTAAAAGAAAACACCTGGAAAAACCCATTGCTTAAATGGGAAACCCAGTACTGGGGTGAAATTCCTGCCGATTTTGGCCGAAAGTAAACCAATACCTATTACCAGTGAGTTTTGAGCATTTCATAGCAAAGCGTTTCCTTAGCGGTTCCGATAAGCTGAGTTTGTCGCGACCATTTATTTGTATTACCATTGCGTCGGTGGCGTTAAGTGTGGCCGTTATGATTGTGGCCATAGCCATAATTACCGGTTTTAAAAGGGAGATTAAGCAAAAGGTTGTTGGTTTTGGCAGCCATATCCAGATTACCAATTACGATAGCAACCAATCGTTCGAAACTAATCCCATACCAATAAACCTACCGGTTATAAAAGACATTTTGAAAATAAAGGGAATCAGACATATACAGAGGTTTGCCATCAAGGCGGGCATCATTAAAACCGATACCGATATACAGGGCGTTGTGCTAAAGGGAATAGCCCCCGATTTCGACTGGTCATTTTTTAGCAAAAATTTGGTAGAAGGTGAAACCTTCGTACTTTCCGATTCGGCCACTACCAACGCAACGCTTATTTCCAAAACGCTGGCAAACCTGCTTAAGCTAAAGGTAGGCGATACCTACGATATGTTTTTTGTCCAGGAACCGCCCCGTTACCGCCGTTTTACCGTTGCAGGCATTTACAATACCAAAATGGTGGAGTTCGATAAAATGTTTGTGCTTTGTGATATAAAGCACATCCAGAAACTCAACGGTTGGAACGAAAATCAGGCCACGGGCTTCGAAATTTTAGTTGACGATATCGATAGGGTTGATGACCTGTGGGTTGAGGTTGATGATATTGCAGGCTATCTTTTCCTAGACGATGGCTCGCGGCTAAAGGTGCAAGGCATTATCGATAAGTACCCAAATATTTTTGACTGGTTGAACCTGCAGGATATCAACGCAGCGGTGCTCATTGTTTTGATGATGCTGGTGGCTGCAATTAACATGATATCGGGACTGCTGATTATAATTCTTGAAAAAACATCAACAATAGGCCTGCTAAAATCCATGGGAGCATCGAATCGAAGTGTTAGAAAGATTTTTTTGATACAATCGGCCTTTATCATGTTTCGCGGGCTAATTATTGGAACTGCAGCAGGTTTGATACTTTGCTTTTTGCAAAAGCAGTTTGGAATAGTTAAGCTCGATGAGGCATTCTACTTCCTATCCGAGGTGCCCATCAACATTGTTTGGTGGCATGTTGTTGCATTAAACCTTTTGGCCTTTGCGGTAGGGGTGGGCATGCTGGTGGTTCCGTCGATGGTTATTTCGCGTATTAGCCCCGATAAAACTTTGAAGTTTGAATAAGAACCAACGCAATTAAACCATGCAAAAGCTTCGTCTTTTACTGTTGCCCTTTTCGTGGCTCTACTGGTTAGCTGTTAAAATCAGGAATTCCCTTTTCGATATCAACTTTTTGCGCAGCTTTGAGTTCGACCTTCCAACCATTTGTGTTGGTAACCTAACTGTGGGAGGAACAGGCAAAACCCCGCACACCGATTACCTTATTAGTTTATTAAAAAACAACTATAAAACGGCACTGCTAAGCCGTGGGTATGGTAGTAAAACCAAAGGTTTCAGAATTGTTGAGCAATCGTCGCAGGCCGTTGAGGTAGGCGACGAACCCCTTCAGCTTAAGCTCAAACACCCCGATGTTGCCTGTGCCGTGCATGAGGATAGGCTAAACGGTGTGGTGGAGATAATGGGCTCGTTCCCTGAGACCGAGGTTGTTGTTCTGGACGATGCCTTCCAGCACCGTTGGATAAAAGCAGGGCTTAACATATTAATGGTAGATTACAACCGACCGGTTTACGCCGATTTCTTTTTGCCTGCCGGGAATCTACGCGATAGCATCTCGGAGGTTAAGCGGGCCAATATTGTTATAGTGAGTAAATGTCCCGATAACCTTACGACCCATGAGCAAAAGTCAATAGCAAAAAGGCTTAAAATCAAGCAAAACCAGGATATTTATTTTACCTCAGTGAGCTATGGTAAGCCAAAGGCTGTTTTTAGCAATTGCGAAGACTGTGAATTTAATCCAAATGAAACCATCTTCGCTTTATCGGGGATTGCAAATCCCAAACCATTTATCCATCAACTCGAAAAAAATTATAAATTGGTTGGAAAAAAGTCCTTTGCCGACCATCATAATTTTACGGTTAAGGAAATTCTATCTATTTTTGAGGTCGCCTCAAACGATGTAAAGTTGGTAACCACCGAAAAGGATGCAGCCCGTATTCGTGGGCTAAACCTGCCATCGGATGTAAAAAGTAGGATTTACTACTTGCCGCTTGAGGTTTACTTTATCGATAACAACAAAAAATGGTTTAACAGTAAAATACTCAATTATGTTGGAGAAAATAAACCAAACAGTATCCTATATCAAGAGTAAGGTTACCATTGAGCCCGAAGTGGGGATTATACTAGGGACCGGTTTGGGTGGCTTAGTACGTGAAATTGAAAATCAACAGGCATTGGATTATAAGGACATACCAAACTTTCCTATTTCCACTGTTGAAGGACACTCGGGACGGTTAATATTTGGCACCCTTGGCGGTAAAAAGGTTGTAGCCATGCAGGGCCGCTTTCACTACTACGAGGGTTACGATATGAAACAGGTAACTTTCCCGGTTAGGGTGATAAAGTTCCTTGGCATTAAGTATCTTTTTGTATCAAATGCCAGCGGGGGCGTAAACCCCGACTTTGAAATTGGCGATTTGATGATTATTAACGACCATATCAACCTAATGCCTAATCCGCTTATTGGCCCTAATATTAACGAGCTTGGACCCCGTTTCCCCGATATGCATAAACCCTACGATCACGATTTAATTGCTTTGGCCCAAAAAATTGGAGCTGAACTGGGTTTCAAGTTGCAGATAGGATGCTACGTTGGAACCACTGGTCCAACCTTTGAAACACCTAAGGAATACCAGTACTTCCGTATTATTGGCGGCGACACAGTGGGTATGTCAACCGTACCCGAAGTTATTGTTGCCCGTCACATGAACCTGCCCGTGTTTGCCATATCCATTATTACCGATTTGGGTGTTCCAGGCAAAATTGTTGAGGTATCGCACGAGGAGGTTCAAAAGGTAGGAGCCATGGCCGAACAAAAGATGACAAGAATTTTCAAGGAGATGCTCACAAGACTATAATCCTTAATGCTATTCGCAAGGGAGAGGCTACCTGTTTAGGGTGGCCTTTTTTAATAAGTTGATGGTTGATAGTTGATGGTTGTTTGTGAGTGTATTGTCATGTTGAGCGTTAGCGTAACATCTCACTTACCATAAAGGGGCGACCCTTCTACATGCTCAGGATCAAAAGCGTAAATGTTCGTTGTTCTATTTCCTTAAACGGCTAATGTTGAACGTTTTAGCTCAATTGAGATTCCTCGGCAAGCTTGGAATGACAATAGGTGATATTAGATTTCGTTTAACGCATCACGGCTCACGATTAACGATTAACGATTCATGCACTTCCTTTAACCTTCATTTGTCTTTTTCTCCCAAAAAAATTGTAGGTTTGCAGTTGTTTCACACAGCAACACAATGGCAAAGACAAAACCAAGCATTCCCAAGGGAACTCGCGATTTTGGTCCTGAGCAGATGGTTCGGAGGAATTATATTTTCGATACTGTTCGTACAGTTTTTAGCAAGTATGGCTATTCGCCAATCGAAACGCCTGCCATGGAGAACCTTTCAACCCTACTTGGTAAGTACGGCGACGAAGGCGACAAGCTTCTTTTCAAAATACTTAACTCTGGCGATTTTATCGATAAGGTTGAGCCAAGCCTACTAAAACCAGGCAAATCAAATGCCGTATCGCTAGCAATTTGCGAAAAGGGTTTGCGTTACGACCTTACTGTTCCTTTTGCCCGATTTGTGGTGCAGTACCAGAACGAGATTACTTTCCCCTTTAAACGATACCAAATACAGCCCGTTTGGCGTGCCGACAGGCCACAAAAGGGTCGTTACCGCGAGTTCTACCAGTGCGATGTTGATGTTATTGGTTCAAACTCGCTACTCAACGAGGCAGAGCTGGTGCTTATTATCAATGAGGTTTTTGAAAAGCTCAATGTTCACACCTTGCTCAAGGTGAACAATCGCAAGATTTTAAACGGCATTGCCGAGGTTATTGGCCATGCCGATAAACTGATTGATATCACTGTAGCAATTGATAAGATTGAGAAGATTGGTATTGATGCTGTTAACGCCGAATTGCGTGAGCGCGGAATTGAAAACGCAGCCGTTCAGAAGCTGCAACCCATAATTCAGCTACAGGGCAGCAACAACCAAAAGTTGGCCACATTGCGAAATGTATTGCAGGGCAGCCCCATAGGCCTGAAGGGAATTGATGAAATGGAGGAACTTTTCCGTTACATTGAGGCTTGGGGAACTCTATCAGCTCAGGTGGAGTTAGACCTTTCGCTTGCGCGAGGGCTTAACTACTACACCGGTGCAATTTTTGAGGTTAAGGCTTTAGATATTGAAATGGGCAGCATATGCGGTGGTGGCCGCTACGACGATTTAACCGGAATATTTGGCTTACCCAATGTTAGTGGAGTAGGGGTATCGTTTGGTGCCGACCGCATTTACGATGTAATGTTGCAGCTCAACCTTTTCCCTGAGAGTTTAACTTCTACAACTCAGGTAATGTTTGTAAACTTTGGCCCTGCCGAGGTGGCATACTGCATGCTAGCAGCCCGTAAGCTACGCGATGCCGGAATTAGCGTTGAGATTTACCCTGATGCCACTAAGGTGAAAAAGCAGTTTGAGTATGCCAATAAGCGCAACATTCGCTTTATGGTAATTGCCGGCGAAACCGAAATTCAAAACCGTCAGTTTTCGGTTAAAAACATGGTAACCGGCAATCAGGTTTCCATTCCATACGATAGCATAGAAGAACACATCAAGTTGAACCTATAAATAAAAAGAGCATTACTAAACCATGGCAAAAGTGCATACCATATCGCCCAAGCCTTTAAGCTGGGAAGTAATTGAAAATTTGATTGACGAGCCTCATACCCTTGAACTTTCTGAGGAATCGCGCCAGCTTATAGCCAAGTGCCGCGATTACCTTGACCGTAAGATGGAGAATGAGGAGACCCCTATTTACGGTATTACCACTGGTTTTGGTTCGCTATGCAACAAAACCATTTCTAAGGACGAACTATCACAGCTGCAGAAAAATCTTGTTATGTCGCATGCCTGCAGTACAGGCGATATGGTTAAACCCGAAATTGTAAAGCTGATGCTTTTCCTTAAGGCCCATGCCTTATCGTTGGGTCATTCGGGCGTTCAGGTTGAAACCGTTCAGCGCATCATCGATTTCTACAATAACGATGTAATTCCCATTGTTTACGACCGTGGCTCACTAGGAGCATCGGGCGATTTGGCACCCCTTTCAAACCTGTTCCTGCCGCTAATTGGTATGGGTGAGGTGCATTACGATGGTCAATTACTGCCAGCAGCCGATGTGTTAAAAAAATTTGGATGGCAGCCCATTGAACTTAAATCGAAGGAAGGGCTTGCCCTGCTTAATGGCACGCAGTTTATGAGTGCACATGGCGTTTACGCCATGGTTAAGGCATTTAAGCTGGCCAAGCTAGCTGATTTGATAGGAGCTGTTTCGCTTGAGGCGTTCGATGGCCGTATTGACCCATTCCACCAAAATATTCAGAATGTTCGGCCGCATCAGGGACAAATTGAAACTGCCCGTGCTTTCCGAAAAATCCTTGAGGGAAGCGAGTTGATAAAGCGCCCTAAAAAACACGTTCAGGATCCATACTCATTCCGTTGTATTCCGCAAGTGCATGGAGCATCGAAAGATGCCATTAATTACGTGGCAGGAGTATTGCTAACCGAGATAAACTCGGTTACCGACAACCCAACCATTTGGCCCGATGAGGACTTGGTAATTTCAGGTGGCAATTTCCATGGGCAGCCGTTGGCTTTAGCTTTCGATTTTCTTGCCATTGCTCTTGCCGAGCTTGGAAACATCTCGGAACGCCGGATAGCTCAACTCATTTTGGGCTTACGCGGGTTACCCGAGTTTTTGGTTGCTAACCCGGGCTTAAACTCAGGCTTTATGCTACCGCAGTATGCAGCAGCGGCTATGGTAAGCCAGAATAAGCTGCTATGCACACCCGCCTCGGTCGATTCCATTGTTTCCTCAAACGGCCAGGAAGACCATGTTAGCATGGGTGCCAACGCCGCCACAAAATTGCTTAGGGTGGTCGATAACCTTGAGCGCATACTGGCCATTGAGCTATTCAATGCTGCCCAGGCACTTGAGTTCCGTCGGCCTGCAAAATCATCACCCTACATCGAGGAGTTTATTGCCAGTTACCGCTCGGTGGTAGGTTTTATTGAGCAGGATAGGATTATGTATAAGGAGATAAATAAAACCATCGAGTTCCTGAGGCAGGGGAAGTTCCAGAGGGAAATTAATGAATAGTGAGAAGTTTACAGTTAATGGATTTCTTGAGCCGTTAAAAGGATTTTTGGAGAATATGAGGAAGTTAGAGGAATTTAAATCGTTGAACGCGAACCGTGAAGCGGTTAAGGATAGAAACAATAAGCAATGACCGCTGTCGTTCCGGGCAAATGCGAGGAATCTCAGGGTAAGGATAAAGGTTCAAGATTGAAGATTCCAAATTCAAGAAACTGACCCACGAAGTTGGATTCAATACTTAGTGTGCAGTGTAAAGGGTACAGAATGGAGTTTGGTATTTAGTGCTTAGCGTTTGGCTGACTGTTTATCAGCCCATATTAACACAATCTGTGCTTTCTGCATTCTGTTGAATTTACTATCAACCATCAACTTGATAAGTATCACAGTGTTTCACTGTGTAAATCCTTACAATCTGTGTCATCAGCGTTCAATTTCAATTCACGAACTACCATCGACCAATCCGACCCCTCTAAATCTCCCCTGAAAGGGGAGACTTCGATTTTTCTGTAAAAACATTGTTTTTCCCCTCTCCTCTCAGGAGAGGGGAAGGAGTGAGGTCGGTTTTCCACGAACAACTAAATCTTCCGTGTCATCTGTGTTCAATTCCTATATACCCAAATCCCAAAAACTAAAGGCCAGACAATTCATCAAGGTATTTATCAACCAAAATCTCTTTTAAATCGGCATAGGGAATTAGCAGCTCAATATCGCCGCGAGCAAAGCAAGCTATCTCATAAACATTGTAATGCAGTAGTAAACCTTTATTGGTTAAACCAAACTCATTGGGAAGAACCAATGAGCCATCGTCGGCCAGCCAGTATTCGGCATCGTCGGCAGGATTATTCATGAATTGTTCAGTAAAGGCCTTTTGAGCGATAGCTTTAAAGCGGTCCATATCGGCAAATAAGTCGGGCAACTTTAGGATTTTTGATTTTTTTAAATCGATATTCAGGTAATGGTAACCGTACATATCGTGGGCACCGCCTGTGTAACTCGATTGCTCGTAACGAAAAGTAATCAACTGGTTAGTGCTAAAAATCTGTGTAAAATCAACATCAATATACCACTCAACACCAGTACCAAATTGTTTCAGATACTCAACAAAGGAGCTATCGTAACTCATGGCGTTTCTTACCAGCATATCCTTTAAGTGAGCAAAATCCTTTCTATCAACATCCTCGTCCATGTTTCCAACAAAGTCGTTTACAATTAGTTTTTTAATACGTGAGCTACCCTTGCCAACAGGAACCGGGAAACGGTAAACAACTCTAAAGCACGATGAATCGGGATGTAGGCAACCACGTTTGAAAACAACCGAGTCGGCTACAAAGGTTAAACTGCTTGAACCACTTGTCACAATTTGGGTGTAGGTGTAGTATGCCAGGGCTAAAATTGCCACCAGCAATGCTGAGCGAACCAAGTTCTTACTTCGCATAAAGTTTTTGATTAGTAACATCAAATATATTGCTATTTGCAATGATATTGATAAAACTACTTGCGTTTTATTTCGGTTCTGTATAACTTATGTAAGCTATTCAAGACCATGGTCATGGAAAACTCCGAAAAACGTTTAACCATAAAGGACTTGGCTGAGGACGACCGCCCGCGCGAGAAAATGGAGCGAAAGGGAGCCTCAAGCCTTAGCGATGCTGAACTAATTGCCATACTGCTAAGGGTTGGTAATGCAAGCGAAACCGCAGTTGATGTTGCCCAACGGTTACTGGGGCAGGTAAACAATAGCCTTAATGAGCTTGCTCGCCTTAGCCTGCATCAGCTTACAAAGATAAAAGGGATTGGCAGAACCAAGGCAATAACCGTGCTGGCAGCACTTGAACTCGGGCGTAGGCGGAACGCCGAAGGCCCCATAAATCGGGAGCGGATTTTCTCGAGCCGGAGCGTTATCGATTTGTTCCAATCTGTCCTTGCCGATTTGCCGCACGAGGAGTTTTGGGTACTGCTTCTGAATAAGTCGAACAGGATAATTGAACGGATTAAGGTAAGTCAGGGAGGCGTGGGAGGTACGGTGGTGGACCCTAAGCTTGTGCTTAAACATGCGGTTGAGAGGCTTGCCTCGGCGGTAATAGTGATTCACAACCACCCATCAGGAAACCCCCAGCCCAGCGATAAGGATATCGCCCTGACCGAAAAACTAAAAAATGCCGCCCAGCTCTTCGACATTACCCTGCTCGACCACGTAATAATTACCGATGGCGATTGCTACTCCTTTGCCGATAACGGGAAAATGTAACTGTTGGTTGTTGGTTGATGGTAATAGAACACCGGGAACACTGATAGAGATGATTTGCGCTGATACGCATTCATTAAAGCACACATAATCAATCACTAAGCACCATGCCATCCGTGCATGGCAAACTGCATAACAGGAATGAAATTCTTCACTAAGTTAATCATGACAACTGTTTCATTAACCGAGCAACAGAAAATACCACAGAGTTACACAGAGTGGATGACTTTTTATTCACGAACAACAAACAACGAACAACGTTTCCAGCCCTGTAGGGGCGTAATATTTGTAACTCAATGGCTACTCCCTCATGTATGGCGATGCACGTAATGGGATTTCCAAAGAACAACACTGAAACGTTGCATAGCAAAGGAAAAGCATTACAAAGAGCGAAAGCCGTAAAACCAATCAAAAGGGATTATAGGATTAAAGGTACAAAGTGATGCTTCGGCGGAGTCTATCCCGATATATCGGGACTCAGCATGACAGTGTAGGTTGATGGTTACTCGATTTGAACACCGTGTAGCTCTGTGATAGTTTTTAAGTTGATGGTTACAAAACCAAACACCACTGAACACAGCACACTTTAAACATTGATTCATTAACTTTACACATTGTAATTTTTGAGAAAATGAAAAGGATAATCATTTCAGCTATCATGGTCATAGTTGCAAAAGCCTCAATTTCGCAGGTTAGTGAAATGTATAAGGCAGAGATATTCAAATCAAATGGCATTCAGTTGCCATATCGTATTCTGCATCCCAAAAACTTTGATACTGCCAAACAGTATCCTTTAGTTTTGTTTTTGCATGGGGCTGGCGAAAGGGGCACCGACAATGTAAAGCAGCTCACCCATGGGGCAAATCTTTTTGCAGCCGATTCGGTTATGGAAAACTACCCGGCCATAGTAGTTTTTCCGCAATGCCCGGCCAATAGCTATTGGGCTAATATAGTAGAACAAAAGCACCCCGATGGCAGTCGTACTTTCGATTTTCCCGCACGCAGCAAACCAACACCTGCCATGAGTGCCGTTATGCAGTTGCTCGATTCACTGGTAAGGTTAAAATATATTGATAGAAATCGGATATATGTGGGAGGTTTATCAATGGGAGGAATGGGTACCTTTGAACTTCTTGCACGTAGGCCAAAGCTGTTTGCTGCAGCGTTTCCCATTTGTGGAGGAGGAAATCCTAAGAATGCAAAGCGATACGCCCAAAGGGTAAATCTGTGGGTATTCCATGGCGCGGCCGACAATGTGGTTCCGCCATACCACTCACAGCGCATGGTCGATGCCATAAAGCAGGCCAAGGGCAATGTGCACTTTACGATTTACCCTGGTGTAGAGCATAATAGTTGGGATAATGCCTTTGCTGAACCCGAATTGCTACCATGGTTATTTAGCAACTGTAAAAAGTAAAAAGCGAAAAAGGCTGCCACCGGGCAGCCTTTTATTTTGCGGATGTGACTATTTCTTATTGCGTTGTAAAACCTCGTCAATCATGCCGTATTCTAGCGCTTCCTGTGCGGTCATCCAGTAGTCGCGGTCGGAGTCCTTGCGTATGCGTTCAATGGGGTTGCCCGAGTGGGTGGCAATAATCTCATAGAGTTCCTCGCGCAGTTTTAGTATCTCACGGGTAACAATCTCGATGTCCGATGCCTGACCTTCGGCGCCTCCCATGGGTTGGTGAATCATAACACGCGAGTGGGGTAGGGCGGTTCGTTTCCCCTTTTCGCCTGCCGTTAGCAGAACGGCAGCCATCGATGCTGCCATACCGGTGCAAATGGTGGCCACATCGGAGCTGATGTACTGCATGGTATCGTAAATACCTAAACCGGCGTGAACGCCACCACCGGGTGAGTTTATGTAGATTTGGATATCCTTTGAGGGATCGGTCGACTCAAGGAATAGCAGCTGTGCCTGAATGATATTGGCCACATCGTCGTTAATGGTAACCCCAAGGAAAATAATTCTATCCATCATAAGGCGCGAGAACACGTCCATAGTGGCAATGTTAAGTTGGCGCTCCTCGATGATGGTTGGTGAGATGTATCCGTTCGACATCGATGTGTACTGATGTAGCGTGAGGCTGTTGATTCCTCGATGCTTTATTGCATATCTTTCAAATTCTTTCATGGTTTCAATTTTTATGGTATTAGTAACGCAAAATAATCACAATTGTTAAAACAAAAAAGCGGAGTGGCTATAATTTACCAACAAGTAGCAAAATAAAAGCCGGCTTAAAACCGGCTTTGCTATGTTTTGCTTTTTTACTTAAGCTTGTTGAACTCGTCGAGGGTTATTTCCTTGGTGTCGAGGTTCACATTGGTCTTGAACCAGTCAATAACCTTCTTGTCGAGAATGCGCTCCTGAATCTTGCGAACCTCATCGCGGTTCTTTAGGATATCGGTAGCGTAAGGCTTGATGTATTCCTCAGGTAGAAAGCTCATGCCGTAGGCAGCAAACTGGCTGCGTGCGTATCCCATGGCAAATTCTTCGAGTTCCTCGTTAGTAACGGCAAAGTTTTGTTCCTCAGCAACCTTATTGCTTATGAGTTGCCACTTGAGGTCTTTTTCAAACATGGGGAATTCGCTTTCAATCTGCTCACGGGTAAACTTACTCTCGTTAATGGCAACCAGCCAGCGGATTAGGAAATCCTTGGGTAGTTCAATTTTAAGTTTCTCGAGCAGCTTTTCCTTTAGGTCGATACCAAAGCGGTATTCGCTTTCGTGGGCAAGGTTGCGCTCAATCTCCTCGTCAATCTTCTTATTAAACTCTTCTTCGCTGTTAACAACTCCTTCGCCGTAAACCGCATTGAAAAACTCCTGGTTAAACTCTGCAGGGGCAAAGGTTAAGGTCTTGGTAATTGTTAGCTGGAATAATGGGTTGATACTATCCAGTTCCTCCTTCTTTATTTGGAGCAGCGCCGACCTGTCGGCTTGGTTGGGGAATGCCTTATGGGTATCAATTACAAGCACATCGCCAACCTTTACACCGATAAGTTTCTTTTGCTCATCCTTATCGGCAACGAGGGCAATGGAAATTGAAGCCCCCTCAATGGTAACGCCATTTTTGCGTGGCGATTCATAGTCGTTGAACTCGGTAAGGGTAGCCTTAACCATCCCTTTCTCATCGGTTACCTCAACGTTAACATACTTACCGTTGCGGTTGCGGTAGCTGTCGATGTAGCTCTTTCGTATCTCGTCGTTCGGAAGAATCTTGTAGAATGGGAATTTATCATTTTTGGTAAACTTGATATCTATTTCAGGGGCAATACCTAAATCCCAGGCAAACTCAAAGGTCTCATCGGTTTCCCAGATGATAGGTGTTTGTTTTTCGCTAGGAATGGGCTCACCAAGGGTACTGATGTTATTTTCCTTTATAAAGTCGAATAGCTTATCGGAAGCCAACTTGGTAACCTCGTCGGCCAAAATGTAACGGTAGTACATTTTGCGGATAAGCGACATGGGTGCCATTCCCGGACGGAATCCATTGATGTTTGCCTTTTTGCGGTAATCCTTTAGGCTTTTTTCAACAATGGCGGTATAGTCGTCTTTTTCAACCTTTACCCGAATGGTTGTGTTTAACGAATCGATATCTTCTCTAACTATGTTCATACTATCTGAAATGATTTAGTTGCTTGATTTATTTTTCTTTACGCTGATTGTTCCTTTTAATTTAAGGCCACAAAGGTAGTTAAATGCGGAATAATGAGCAAACCACTAAACGAAGTTTAACTAAAATAACAGCGTGATTGTCAGGTTTGAGCGAAAGAGTACCGATTAATCGCGTTTTTTACCGCTCTTGTAGAACCACACCTCAACGGGTTCGGCTGTTACCATACAGCCGTAACGCATATCTTGGAGGTAGGGTTGAATTATTTCGTAGAATTTACGGATTTTTTCTTCCTCATCAACAATTTCGATGGTAATAGGCAGTTTTTCGGTTATTTCCCAAAACTTGTAGGAATGGATTACTGAGCTGGCACCATACCCCATAATGCCTTTGCAAACGGTGGCGCCCGCTAAACCGTATCGTTTGGCTTGGTAAACAATGGTCTCGAAAAGAAGCGAATGCTTCAACTTATCGGTGGAGCTGATGTATATACGTAATCGCAGGGCTTTACTTGAATTTTCCATAGCTTTAGATGATTTGGATGATGTAACGACCAGCAAAAACTGCAAGCAGCCCGAGAAAGAAACTGGCTGCTGTGTATATCGAAAGGTAAAAAAACTCTCGACCTTGCAGCAATATAAAGGCATCGTTAGCCAGCGACGAGAAGGTGGTAAACCCTCCACAGAATCCTACTGCCAGGAATAATCGCCACTCGGGGGTTATGAGGTTACTCCGTTCCGATAGCCCAAAAACCAAGCCAATAATGATACTACCGATGATGTTAACGGTAAAGGTTCCCCAAGGGAAGTTGCTAAGCGTATGCAGCTGGAAATACCTGCTCACCAGGAAACGCGAAACGCTTCCCAAAAAACCTCCTATCCCAACTATTACAATTGACCTGATCATGCCCAATTTTTTGCAAAGATAAGGAACATTCTAAATTCTTGCAGCATTCTGCTTTTTACTGTTAACGTATGCCCAAATCAGCCTAGTGCCCCAGGTGCGGTAGGGCGTCCATTTTTTTGCAATTTCTATTAGTTCTTATCGGAATAGCCTACCTGTAATTTTTAAGCCATATAGTTCAGCCATTCCCTGGTGTATGGCGAGGTCATCTACCGGAAAAACGTCGGGGCGACCTAGCGATAATGTCAGAAGCATCTGTGTAGTCCACACCCAACGCCTTTTACCTGCGGTGGCAGCTGAATAATTTCATGGTCGGATAACTGCTGAATGGTTTCAATGGATAAGTCATGATTCAGTGCAAACTCGGCCATAGCCTTTACATAAATGGTCTTTGCCCCGGCAAATCAGCCCTTCGGAGTTCCATGTCATCGAGTCATAGTAGATGATTCGGGTTAGGATATCGGTTAGGAAACAAATCCGGAAAGCGATTGAAAATGGTGATAGCCACCCTGCCCGAAAGCTGCAGGCTTACTATGTTCTCGAGCATATCCAAATAGATATCATTTGTAACCGAAAGAGGCTTAACCTCAAGTTCTTCTGCTAGTTGTGTTAAAACCCTATTATGCTGCAAAACCTCTTTTATATCTTTATCCATGGTTTAAACTTCAAAATTGTGTTGCGACATAGGTTGATATTTTTGTAACTTTGCTAAGATAAAACATTTCCGATGATACACGAACTTGGTCAGCAGAACTCTATTCTTAACCAGTTTATTGCAGAGTTAAGAGATGTAAATGTTCAGAAAGATTTTATGCGTTTCCGCCGCAATCTTGAACGATGCGGCGAAATTTTTGCCTACGAGCTGAGCAAGGTGTTTGGTTATCAAACTATTGCAGTTCAAACCCCGCTTGGCACGGCCGATGTTTCGGTTCCAACCGAAAATATTGTTTTGGCTACCATCCTTAGGGCAGGATTACCCCTGCATCAGGGAATGCTAAACTATTTTGATAAGGCGCAAAACGCCTTTATCTCGGCCTATCGCAAGTACGATAAGGATGGTACATTCCGTATCCAGTTCGAGTATATTTCGTGTCCTAACATCGAGGGGAAAACCTTGGTGCTCATCGATCCCATGTTGGCTACCGGTGCATCGATGTTGTTGGCCTATAAGGCCTTGCTTGAGCATGGTAAACCCTCGCATACCCACATAGTTTCAGTAATTGGCTCAAAGGAAGGGGTAAACTACATGAAGCGCAACCTTTCGCCCAGCGAGGCAACCATTTGGGTTGGTGCCATCGACGATGAGCTCACCGTAAAATCGTACATTGTCCCAGGACTTGGCGATGCAGGCGATTTAGCCTATGGGAAGAAGGATTAGTGGTTGGTTTTTGGTGTTTAGCATGTATTTGATTATCAAAACAGGAATAAATTTACCAATCATTGTAAATACTCTCCTTTAACCAATAAGTTAACAATGAGACTAAAAGCCATGGTAATCGTTTCGATGTTGTTTGGCACATCCTGTAAATCGCAGGATTTGCAAACAGTACCAGCGCTCGACCTCCAACGCTATGGCGATATATGGTATGAGATTGCAAGGTTGCCCAACAGCTTTGAAAAGAACTTGGATTGTATTACTGCAACTTACACCATTTGTCCCGATGGGCGGGTTACCTTTGAAAACAAGGGAGTAAAGGCCGATGGCAGCTTGAGCAGCATTAAAGGGGTGGCGTGGGTTCCCGATAAGGATGAGCCGGCTAAGCTAAAAGTACGATTCTTTTGGCCATTTGCAGGCAAATACTGGGTAGTTTACTTGGATCAGGATTATCGGTATGCTCTTGTAGGTGAACCCAAACGAAAGTACTTCTGGATTCTTTCGCGCACACCACAAATCGATCCAACAACCTATAACCAACTCGTTGATATAGCCAGCCAAAAAGGATTCGATACCCAAAGGCTATTTATAGTAAATCAAAAATGCCCCGAGTAGGGGCATTTTTAGTTATACTAGAAATGAGTCTTAGGCATTGACAGGCTCATACCTCCATACCTTTCCGGTATCGGTACATGAAATGGCAATTTCGTTTATGGTAATGGAGAAGAGCGGATGGATAAAATCGGGAACTATCTCCTTTAAAGGCTCAATGATGAACCTACGCTTGTGCAGCTGCTTGTGGGGTACAACAAGTTCAGGTGTGTAAAGAATCAGATGGTCGTAGAACAGAACATCAATATCCATGGTGCGGGAGGTGTATCCCTTGCCGTTACGTTCACGTCCTAACTTCGATTCGATATACGAAATTTCGAGCATAATGGCGGCCGGGCTTAGGCTTGTTTCAACCAGTAAAACCTGGTTCAGGAAATTGGTTTCGCTTTCAAAACCCCAGGGTTCCGATTCGTATATGGATGATGCTTTTTTGATTGTTCCTATTCGAGCAGCTATTGCTTCGCGGGCTGCCTTAATTAGTTGCTCTCTGTCGCCTAAATTGCCACCTATTGATAGGTAAACTTTTGCCATGAGATTTTGGGTTAGTTTGGCAAACATATTGTTTTTTTTTAATGGGTATACGCCTTTAACAATTTTTTTTTAAACCGAAATTAACATGTTATTAACAATCAACCCTATAGGCATTAAGGGGCTTACGCTTTGATCACATTATTTTGAGGGCCGAAGGAATTTTGTTTATTTTTTTGTAAATTGGGGGTATGGAAAATTTCTGACGCATTCATGTTCAAAAAGATTTTGATAGCAGTTTTTCTGGTAGTTGGCAATTTTTACTTATTTGCCAAAGAGTTGCCCCATAGGATTCTCATCATCAACTCTTACCATACAGGGTTAAGTTGGACCGATAGTTTGAACAAGGGGTTTATTAATGCAGTTAGAGGATTTGAGCGTCCGGTTGAGGTTTTTATCGAGAATCTTGACACTAAGCGGTTCCCAGAAAATTTGCATAGCAAAGATGCAAGAAACTACATCGTATCCCGAATTAAACAGATTAATCCAGCGCTCATTGCCTTAACTGACGACAATGCCGTTATTTTAATGGAATCGCTCATAAAAGAGAACTTTGGGTTCGACACAATTCCTGTGGTTTTCATGGGTGTAAATCAGGAAAGGGCTTTCCCGAAAAACTTTACTGGGATACTTGAAGGGGTTGATATTAAAGCAAACTTCGAGTTTATAAAGCAACTTCAACCGAAAGTACAAAGGGTTTACTGTGTAACCGATGATACAACCACAGGCAAGGTTATTGGCGATAGGATAAACAACACCCTCATAAAGTATAATCCCGGTTTTGAGGTGCTAGTTTTAGGGAACTGTAGCTACTATGAGCTAATCGATACCCTTTCTACCTTAACCGAAAACGATGCCATTCTTTTCTTGCTTTTCAACAGAGATAGCAGAGGTAATTATTTTTCCTATGAGGCTATTTTGGATTCATTACGCAGGAGTGTTAAAGCCCCCATATACGGAACATGGTCGTTTTACCTAAACCATGGAATTGTTGGGGGAGCTATAATATCGGGTTGCCATCATGGGATGCGTTCAGGAGAACTGGCAAACCTCCTGCTTAAAGGGGTTTCGCCAAAAACCATTGCCCCCGCTGATGGACCATTTGATTTTATTGTTGACTATATGCAGCTTGCAAGGTATTCCATTTCGGAAAAATCTTTACCCGAGGGAATACTTCTGATAAATAAAGAACAAAGCTTTATTCCTTTAAGCCGGGGTACAATTCTTGTATTAGCAGCTATTGCTCTTTTGCTAGTTATGCTATTAATTTTTATGGGTGTTTACAGCCGCATGAGGAACAAGGCTCTAAGGTTGCAAAAGTACTACAACACATTGCTGGAGCAACAGAACCAGGAGGTTGAAAACAGCTTAAGACTTGTAGAGGAGGCAAATGAGCTAAAGAGCGCTTTCCTGGCCAACATGAGCCATGAAATTCGTACCCCCATGAACGCCATTGTGGGTTTTTCAAAGCTGGTAAAGGAATCATCAGTACTAAGCCCTGAAGAGGTAAACGGTTATCTTGACATTATAGAGGAGAATGCGCAACGGTTAATGAGGCTTATTAACGATATCATCGATATTTCAAAGATTGACTCAAAGCAGCTTTCCATCTATAAACGTCCTGTCCAGCTTGGCCACCTATTTGCCAACTGCTATAGGGCTGCCGAGGTGGAACTCGATAGGGTGAACAAAAATAACATAGCTATTGAAATGTCGTTTCGTCCCACCGATGCCGCCCTTGAGGTAGTAACTGATCCCGATAGGCTTCAACAGGTAATCATGAACCTGCTGAATAATGCTATTAAATTTACAAACAGCGGACGAATTGTTTTAGGTTACAGCGTTATACACGATATACTGCGGGTTAGCGTTGAGGACACAGGCATTGGAATTGACCCGCAACACCTTGGGGCGGTTTTTGAGCGTTTTAGGCAAATCGACGGAACGCTGAACAGGGAGTATGGAGGATCTGGTTTAGGTCTGTCAATCTGCAAGGGAATAGTTGAGGCTATGGGAGGCAGGATTGGAGTGGACTCAAGGCCAGAGGTAGGATCAACCTTCTGGTTCGAAATACCCATAAGCTTAGCCTCACCAGGGCAGCTCGTGGAGGTGCCTGTAAAAGCATCAAAATCGAAATTGAAAAATAAGGTTCTGCTAATTGTTGAGGATAATGAACCCTCAGATCTGCTTTTAAGGCAGATGCTCAAGGGTACAGGTGCAGTACTGCTCCAGGCTGCTACTGGCAAAGAGGTTGCAACAATTCTGGACGACAAGGTTAAAATTGATATTGCGCTGGTTGATGTTTACCTACCCGATATGTCGGGTTACGAGGTGGTATCAAGGATTAAGCATGCCCAGCCCCATGTTAAGGTGATAGCGCAAACCGCAAATGCCATGGATACCGATAGGCAAAAATCCATAGATGCGGGTTGCGACGATCATATCACTAAACCAATTGATAAAGAAAAGCTTATTGAATTACTGTCCCGACTGCTTTCGTAAAATAGCTAAAGGAAGAATATTGCAACACCCACCACTGTAACTATTGCACCAATTAGTTCCTTTACCGTAATTTTCTCCTTGAATACAATTATAGCCGGAGCGATGATTAGAACGGGAACAATGGACATCAGAGCCGATGCAACCCCTGTTGAGGTATATTTTACTGCTAATAGCGAAAACGAAACACCCAGAAAAGGCCCAAAGAATGAACCAACCAGCAGCCTCTTCATGGCTTTACCGTTATGCACAGCTTCAATTAGGCTACGCCATTTGTTGGAAAGGGTAAAAAAGATCATGAATCCTGCTATTCCGGTTATAACCCGGATTTGTACTGAGGGGATAACATCATAACCATCCATGCCGTACTTGCTTAGTACTAAGCCTCCGGCTTGCCCCAATGCTCCTCCAAATGCCAGCAGAATACCAGTTATGGGATATGTGAATCTCATACGTTTGCCGTTCCCGTTTTCATCGGGCGCTTGCCGTTCCAGCACAACAAGTACAATACCAGCCAAAACCACAGCCATGGCTATGGCCTGCTTTAGCGTTAGGGTTTCGTCCATGGTTAGCCAACCAATAATTGCTGCCATGGGAGGCGCTAACGACATTATAAGCATGGAGATACGGGAGCCAATAACAACGTACGACTGAAAAAGGAACAGGTCGCCCAGAACAAATCCAACCAAACCCGAAAGCGATAGCCAAATCCATTGATGCGCACCAGCATCAACTGGGAATGCCTTCCCGCGGCTAATTAAGGCATACACCGAAAGGAATATAAAGGCAGTTCCTAGCCGTAAAAGATTAACCGATAGCGAACCCACCTTTCGACTTGCCGATTCAAAGGCTAATGCGGTTACTGTCCAAAACACAGCAGTGAGCAATGCGGCAAGTTCGCCGTAGTATTGTTCCATAAAACACTTTTATAAACTCCCCAATTGGAGTAAAAATGTATTGTAAGGTTTAACCGTGATTAGTCAATAGAAACACAAAAAATGTATACACACCTTGTTTTTATTAACTTATCGGAGGCAAACCCGACTTATCAAAATCTTTCATTCCGAAGTTTCGGAATGAATAGAATTTGTTACTCGATTCGTCAATTTTTTTTCAGTTTACGGATTTGGGTTTAATTCGTGGAAAAACAAATTGGGCTGTCCCTCTTTATGAGACAGCCCATATGTATATTGTGGGATAATTTACTACAAAGCGTTAACGTGCTTTTGGATAGAACTCTTAAGGTTAGCAGCTTTGTTCTTGTGAATGATATTGCGCTTAGCTAACTTATCGAGCATAGCCGATACTTTTGGAAGCAATTCCATGGCGGCAGCCTTATCGGTTGTGTTACGTAAAGCCTTTAAGGCATTACGGGTTGTTTTTGCATAGTAACGATTGTGTTCCCTACGAGTCTCAGTTTGCCTGATTCTCTTTTCAGCTGATTTATGATTTGCCATCGCTAAAAAAGTATTTTCATGTTTAGTAGCCCGTAGGGGAATCGAACCCCTGTTACAAGGATGAAAACCTTGCGTCCTAACCCCTAGACGAACGGGCCATTGTTTACTTTGCAAAGAGCATTACCTCATGAAAGCGGGTGCAAAGGTAAATGATAAATTTTTTTCTGCAAAATTTTTTCTGCAAAATTTTTACTTAAAAGTGTATCGAATTGAAAATCCGGCATTAAACCAAATACCAGGTGATTCAATAACATTAAGAATTGGGAGAATGTCAAGAGCTAGGCAAATGGGAGCATCCTTAAAAATATATTCAAGGCCAATTACTCCGTCGGCACCAAGAAAAACTTTACTACCGTATTCGCTCTCAAACGGATTCTTTTTATCGGCATTGGCCGTGGCAAAATGGGCACCAAATCCGTAGTACCACTTTAAACCTGGCGCATCGGGTATAGGATTGTGAAGCTGATAAAGTCCGGTAATACCAATTCCTCCCCACCCAAACGACAGGACACCCTCAACTGCTGATTTCTGGGCAAAGAAATGTTTAACGGTAACTCCAGAGGGATAACCACCTCTAAGGCCAAGACCAGTTTTATAGTCCTGGGCATTTGCAGCTGAATAGGCTACAAAAACTGTAGTGAGAATAAAAAGTAATTTTTTCATATAGTAGGCATTTAGTTAGTGCAAATATATTTATTTGACATTAAAAAGTGCTAGCGTTTAACAACCACATCAGCTAAATGTTGTAAATCGGCTCCTGCAAGATTGCCTGAAGTCATTATCAACAGGTTGCTATTGCCCCAATTGTGCTGTAAAATAGTGTCCACAAGGTTGTTTGCATCAGTAAAAACAGCAGGATGGGGATCGCCAAATCCTTGAATTACATCATTTGAGTCAATTGGTGGCAATTTTTTCAATTCCAGGGCATGGGGATTGAAGAAAACGTATGCAACATCGGCACCCCTGAGCGTGCCATTATACTGGCTTAAAAAATCTTTTGTCAGGCTGCTAAAGGTATGTAGTTCAAAGCATACCAACAGTTTTCGGGAAGGATATAACTCCTTAACAGCCTCAATGGTGGCTTTAAGTTTTGAAGGAGAATGGGCAAAATCCAAAAAAACACTAGTGCTTGCACTTTGTGCTAGTAGTTGCAATCGCTTAGAAGCTCCTTCGAAGGTTGCAATTGCATTGTAAAATTGTATTTCACTAACTCCAAGGGCAATGCAGGTAGCTTTAGCAGCCGATATGTTCTGCATATTGTGCTTCCCGAACACCTTTAATGGGATGCTTGTACCATTGAAATCAAGGCTCCAGATGCCGCTTGCTATACCATGTGGGTGGGTATGGTAGGGAATTCTTTTAATATCGTTCCGTTGGCTTTCTTCTACAACCCTACAAACCTCAGGGTCGTCGGCACAGTATATGACATTTCCCTTGGGCTCAATGCAATCAATAAACTTAGCAAATTGTTCCCGGTAGATGTTAAAAGTGGGAAAAACGTTAATATGATCCCATGAAATTCCCGATATAATTGCAATGTTTGGACGGTAAACATGAAATTTTGGTCGAGGATCGATAGGGGAGGTAAGGTACTCATCGCCCTCAAAAACAGCAAATGGCGCATCATCAGAGAACGATACCATGTTTTCAAACCCCTTTAGTTGAGCACCAACCATGTAATCGAACTTGTAGTTGAGGTGTTTTAAAACGTGCATAATCATTGATGTGATGGTGGTTTTGCCGTGGCTTCCTCCCACTACAATTCTTGTTTTTTGCCTCGATTGCTCGTAAAGGTATTCGGGGTAGGAATAGATTTTTATGCCCAGTTCCTTTGCGCGAAGCAGTTCGGGGTTATCGGCTCGGGCATGCATGCCCAGCACAATGGCATCAATTTCAGGGGTTATAATGCCTGGGTTCCAACCCCGGTAGCTGGGTAAAAGATCGTGATGCTTGAGACGCGAGAGTGAGGGTTCAAAAATCTCATCGTCCGAACCGGTTACGTGGTAACCTTTTAGCTTCATGGCTATGGCCAAGTTGTGCATTGCACTGCCGCCTATGGCAATAAAATGAACGCGCATACCAGTTTTTAGGGTTAAGGTTCTGGGAATATGTTATCTACCGTTTCTTCCTGTTTAAGTAATTCTTCCATTCAATGGTATTGCCGTAAAACACGTTAAAATCAACTTTACCCTGAACTCCTTTTAGTCGCCCCTCGTGGTGGTACTGCCAAAAAGTCCATTGTTTATCTATTTTGGGGGTATGGTCGAAAGAGCATATCCAGATATCGTGATCGGGAAAGGTTTCGCTAATGTACCATCTAAATGTATCCTTATTGGTGTAAATTAAAACTTTTTGCCCGGTGGCTTTTTCAACAAGTTCAACAAAGTCAACAAGGTCGGCAATTATTTGTTTGCGAGGCCTACGAACCACATTACCCCATTCCTCAACATCAATAACCGGAGGCAAATCGAGTTCAAGACCCTGTGTTGTTTTCAAAAAGTTTTGCGCCTGAGCAATCCCCCTGCGATTGAAGTTAAAAAAGTGGTAAGCTCCCACAGGGATTCCAACCTGCCTTGCTCGCTTAACGTTATCCCTAAACGATTTATCCTTAAGGGTTGCCCCCTCGCTAGCTTTGATAAAAGCAAAGTCAACCTTTTGCTCCTTTACTTTTTCCCAGTCAATTTTTCCGTTGTGAGCCGATACGTCGATACCCCAGATCAAGTAACGGTGATGAGGGTCGGAAATGAAACGAACAATAATCCATATGGCTAGGGAGCCTATGAACAAGGCAACAGGTAAAAGCCATTGATTATTTAGTTTTTTCTTATTCATAGCATTGGTGCAAATATATCGAATTGTTGCTAACTCCATGTGATGGTTGGATAGGATCAAACCTTAGAATCTAATGGCCAATGATTTCAATGTTAATTTTTTAAATTGATGTATCTTTAGAAAAATTTTCGTATGAATGCCTATCGTATGGTTAAGGCAAGAGCTATTAGGGTTTCATTTTTATTGATTTTTTCATTTTCTACGCCCATTTTCATTACCGCACAGGATGATGTGTTAGAGGGTGTAAAATCTTCATCGCTTGAGGCTCTTGCAAAGATTCTTGAGCGACCCGATGACTCTGTAAAAGTGGTTGCCTTAAAGCTACTATGCTGGGAGAACCGAAACAGCGATCCGGACAAAGTCATTGAGTACGGTCAAATGGCTGTTTCGCTTGCAAAATTGTTGAACCTTTAAATGGAATTATCCGATTCCTACAACCGTTTAGGGATAGCCTACCGTAACAAGGGGCGATACGCGCAGGCATTGGAGTGTTACTTCAATGGTTTAGAGGTCTCGCGCACATATGGTTTCGAAAAACATTTAGCTTTTCAGTATAATAACCTTGCCGACCTTTACAATCGGCTTGGATTATACAACCGCGCCAATGAGTTTGGTAACCGTGCCATGGAGTATGCAAAAAAGGTAAACGACGATTATACCCTTGCCTACATTTACAATATCAAGGGAACCATTAACAAGAATAAAAACGAACCCGACTACGCCCTTACCTGCTTTAAACACTCATTGGAATTGCGAAAAAAAAATTGGATACAACCAGGGTATAGCAACATCGTATCTTAACATTGGGTCAATAGAACTACTAAAGGAGTAATACAGTAGTAGTATGCACAGCATTCAAACTGCCATTGACTTGTATTCACCCAAAAACGATTTGCAAGGTTTAGCCGTTGCATACTTTTACAAGGGCCAACTATACAATAAATTACACAAGTACGACGATGCTATCTTTTGCTTTGAAAAATGTTTAGGGAATAATGAGAGTTTTAAAAACCTAACCGTTTCGGGCGATTGTCATAACGGTTTAGCGTTGGCTTTTGCACAAAAAAACAGTTCGAAAAGGCATACTACCCTAGCAATCAAGCATTGGTTTTTAACGATAGCATTACCTTAAGCCAATTCGTTGAGCGTTTAACCCAGCTAACTGAGGCTTTAAAGTGCGAGGAAACGCCTAGTCTGCAAAAAGAACTGGAAAAGGCGCTTGCTGAACGCTTAGGTTTCCAGCGAAATATCATAAAACTTTACATTGCTATTATAATTCTTCTTGCTTTAATAGTTGGGCTTGTAATTTACTTCTACATTAAACGGGCAAAGGATATTAGGCTGCTACAGGCACAGCGCGATGAAATTAACATGCTTAACAGCACCAAGAATAGATTTTTCTCAATTCTTGCCCATGACCTAAAGAATCAGTTAACTTCCATTGTAATCATTGCCCAAATGATTAAAGACAAAAGCCTTGCCATTGGCGACGATGGATTGATTGAGTTTTCGAGGCGATTATACGCATTGGGTTTAACCACTAACGATTTACTGGAAAATGTTCTTAGCTGAATAAAGTCGCAGGGTAAGCAGGTCTTAGCCCATAAGAGCAATATCGATTTAAAAGAGTTTATTGATAGGGTTATTTTAACCCAAAAACCTGCAGCCGAAATTAAAAGTGTTGCTATAAGCAACAGGGTTGAACCCGGCACTAATATTTACGCTGATGCCGATATGCTGGGAATGGTGATAAGAAATTTAATTTCAAATGCCATTAAGTTTTCCAGTCGTTGGGGGAAGGTTGATGTGTATGCTTTGCAAAAGGGCAATCAGGTTAAAATTTTCGTTACCGATTATGGAGTAGGTATGCCCAAAGAAACCACCGATAGGCTTTTTGATGCATTAGAATCAATGACACAACCCGGTACAATGAATGAGCAGGGTAGTGGGCTTGGTTTAATAATCTGCAAGCAGCTGGTAACCGATTTAGGCGGGCCGATTAAAGTAATCAGTAAACCTCAAAGGGGAAGCACATTTACGGTTAGTTTTCCAAATTTTAGTTAAAGTACTTACCAACCTTGTAGATGGCTGTAGGGAGGGCAAATACAACTACTCGGTCGTAAGGTTTAATCTCCGTATCGCCTTTGGCAATAAAGGCGTTATGACCACGCACCACACCTCCAACTATGGCATCCTTTGGGAAACCAACATCTTTGAGTTTACCTTTGGTTATTGGGGCACCCGGTTTAACAATAAATTCAAGCACTTCGGCATCGGAACCGGTAAGGCACTTGATGGCGGAAACGTCGGTGCTCATGGTGTAGCGGAATATCCGGCTTGCCGTAATTAATTTCTTATTAATTACGGTATCAACACCAATACTTTCAGCTAGCCTTATGTAGTTGATGTTTTCAATTTCGGTAATAGTTTTTTTAACCCCCATTCGTTTGGCAATGATACACGACAGGATATTGGTTTCCGAATTACCGGTAACCGCTACAAAGGCATCCATGTACTGAAGCCCTTCCTCCATCAGCAGGTCAGTATCGCGCCCATCGCCGTTAATTACAAGAGTATTTTTGAACTGGGCGGCCAGTTTCTCGCTCTTTTCGGGGTCAACCTCAATCAGTTTAACGTTCATGGAACGCTCCAGCTCTGTGGCTAGATGAATGGCTATGCGGCTTCCTCCCAGAATCATAAGGTTATTAACATCAATATTCTTTTTTCCGGAATATTCCAGCATATCTTTTATACCATTCTGGTTGGCAATAACGTAAACCAGGTCGTTTACCTTGAATTGGTCGTTACCCCGGGGTATAATGGTTATCCCCTCGCGTGATATGGCAACGGCTCTATAATCCAGATTCTGAGTGTTCTTGGTAGCCTGAAGCAGAGTATAGTCAATAATCGGGGATTCCTCCTCAAGTTTGAAAACTACGAGGGAGAGCTTTCCTCCGGAGAAATCGACAAACTCGGTAGAGCTGGTCTGCCCTAGCAGGGTAATAATTTCGCGGGCAGCAAGCCTTTCAGGATAGATGAGCGAATCGATGCCTAGGTTAAGGAAAATCTCCTTGTTGTTGGGTTGCAGGTATTCCCATTTGTCGATACGGGCAATTACCTTTTTAGCACCAAGCTTTTTGGCAAGGGTTGCCGAGACTATATTGGTTTCCTCGGAATGAGTAACGGCAATGAACAGGTCGGCCTTTTTTATGTTAGCCTCCTTCAAAATCTTTATCGATGTTGCTGAACCCTGTATGGTGAGTACATCGGCACTGGCTGTCACGTGATTAAGCATCTCTTCATCGGGGTCAATCACTGTAACATCGTGGTATTCCTTGGCTAGCATTTTAGCCAGATGCATTCCTACCTCGCCTGCACCAACAACAATAATGTACATAGGTTATGTATTCAAAAATAAATTGCAAAGTAACATCATTTTTAATCAAAATGAACTCGGGTTTAAATAATTATTATCTACTGAAATGCAACGGTTTTCGGATTCGTTTCGTTGAGGTTATACTCAAAAAAGCCTGAAAGGCTTGTGTTGTAAAAAGCGATATTGCTTTTTATCAGTGTTGATGAAAGCCGATTAGCGTATGCTGATTTAATACTTGGGTCAATAATCACCTTTTGTGGGGTTATTATGTTTAATAAACTATTCCTATAAAAGCGATTAGCAACTAGCAGGTCAACATTTAAGGGCTTTGTGCTTTTAAGGAATCTTGCGCTATCGTTATAGGCTAAAGCAATGGTTTTGTTACCAGCAATGAGTAAGGCTAACCCCGATTTTTTGATAATTTTTAGCGGGGTTGAATACTTCTGCTCTTGGTAAAAGTTTAAGTTTATTTCATGGGTCTTTTGTAGCGCCCGATTTCTGATGTATCCATCCGTTGAAAACTTGGCATCGATTGAATCGTAAAGAACCAATAGAGCGTTTCCGTTGCTGTTTATACATATTACTGAACTTTTTGGTACCGGGAACACGATCAGTTCAGCGTGATTCTTAACGCTGACTAAATGTAATGCACTAATGGCAAGCACTCCTATAAGCGAAATGAATGAACATTGCAAAAAGGGTCTGTATCGATTTACTAGATATACCGATAACATTAGGATTGAAAGAAAAAGCAGTATTGCTTGCCAGCTGGTAAAGTAAATTGAACCAATGCTGGAAAAGGGAATGGTGTCAATTAGCTTAAGCCCCGAATTTAGAAGCCAAGTGACAAACCCAAGAATTTTAGCAAACAGAAAGCCCAATTGCCCTATTATCGAAAAAGCTATAGCAACTAAAGAAAGGTATAGAACTATTGTTGCCAGCGGAACTGCAATAAGATTTGTGATCAGGAAAACAACAGGGAATTGGCCAAAGTAGTAAAGCGTTAAGGGTAGGGTAAGGATTTGCGCTGCCGCCGAAACCGACAGGAGCGACCAAACATAATCGATTAGCCTACTTTGAGGGTTAAGAAGACTGTAAATGATGGGATGAAAAAAGACAATAGAAAGAACAGCGGCAAACGAGAGCTGAAAGCCCACGTTGAATAGCATAAACGGATTGCTAATCAAAAGCATAAAAGCCGCTGCCGCCAGGGTGTTGTAGCTATTGGTTTTCAAGCCTGCTGTTTGCCCTATAGCAAAGAGTGAAAACATAATGGTGGCCCTGCTTACCGATGGCGATAGTCCTGTAATTAAAGCGTAACCCCATAGTATCGCAAAAGCAATACCTAATCGTATTGCCAACCAGTAAAGGCGCTTGGGTAGAAGGGTGATGATTATTACCACCATGCCAAAAACCAGCCCCACATGCAAACCCGACACGGCAAGAATATGCATAGCCCCCACCGATGAGTAAACCTTTTGGATCTCATCGTCGAGCAGCGATTTGTACCCAAGCATTAAAGCTGAAATTACTGCCAGTTCCTGGCCTTTTATCCCGTATGCTTTCAGGGTTTCAATTACATAGTTTTGTGCTTTGTATGCAAGCTTGAAGATTTTATTTGGTTTATTTCCAACTTTTTCCCAGCAACCCTGGTTAACCCTGATGTAGTAAACAATTCCTAAAAGGTACATGTACCTTTTCATATTGAACTGGTAAGGGTTAGGAGGATCTGAAAATTCCCTTAGCTTGCCCGATAGAGCTAAAATATCGCCATAGTTTAATCCCTGGCTGGCACTATCCGAAAGTAAAAAGTATAGCAACACCGGTTTTGGCGATTCAAGAATAGCATATGGTTTAATATCAATAATTTCGGCTTTAACCTTAATTGAATTGTTTCCGGTAACAGGTGGCTCAGTAAGCCTTACTAGCATGCTATAGTTTGAATTTGATTTAAGGGTTATTTCAGGTCTATTTATGGTTACCAGCAAACTTCCAAAAAGAGCGAGTAGAAGATTTAAAATCAAACCATAAATCCAACGCTTTTCCCAAGATTTGATGAAGATTCCAGCATAAACCAAAAGCAAGAGTAAAATTAATATTACAACTATTGCCAAATTGGCATGAATTGGATTTAAGTAATACTGAGTAAGAATGCCGGCTGTTAACGGTATGACCATTCGAACGAATGGAACCTCATGGATATTAGCAGGAACCTGAGCCATAATGGTTGTAACATCAATTCAAGTTACAACTTTTTAATGGAAAGGTCAATATGATTAATTGTGAACTATTTGAGGTTGAGTGATTCTGCCCATTTATAGGCATCTTCCTTTGAATTGAAAAATTTTAGAGGTAATCCATAAACGTTTGCCACCTGAAGGATAAGGTTCAGGTAGTAACGCTTGAATGTATTTCCATCGAAAACAACTGCAGCCCATTTTAAGCCCTGGTTAATGGCCTGTGGTAGCACTACCTGCTCAAATCATTTTCGGCTGTTGGGGTTTACTACACCCTGGTCTCGTATGTCGGAAAGATACCCTTTTACCTCTAAGCCGGAGTTACGCTGGAATTCCAAAAGTGCTTCAAAAAGCGCTTTGTACTCCTCAAAGGTTTGATTCCCGTGCCATGTAACCTCGACGCATTTTTTTTCGGGGTTGTACACCCCAACCGCATAATGGCTGCTGAAAATTTCAATAAAACCCATAAAGAAGTATTGGTTTCTACTTGCAATTTAGGGTTATGCTGCAAACAAGTCAATAGGGAAGTAACATTCTTTAAAATTTTGTGGATAGAATAACTAAATCTAAGTACAAAAAACGTGCTTTTAAAAACAAAACGATAATTTTGCTGTGATAAACAATGAATAATATGTCACTTTCATTCGATCCCAAAGATTTTGACAGTATTATTGTAGTAGGCGATAGGGTTCTGATTAAGCCCAAAAACCCCGATGAACGCACTAAGGCTGGGCTTTTGTTACCTCCAGGAGTTCAGGAAAAGCAAAAGGCCCACAGCGGCTATGTGGTAAAGGTTGGACCCGGGTACCCAATCCCCATGTTTACTGAGGCCGATGAGCCCTGGAAAAAGACAAAGAACGATGCTAAGTACTTTCCCCTACAAGCGCAGGTGGGCGACCTGGCCGTTTACCTCCACGAAAATGCCATTGAGGTTGAGTTCAACAGCGAGAAGTATGTTGTTGTTCCTTTCTCATCAATTTTATTACTCTTCCGCGACAAAGGGCTGCTGGGATAATCGTTTTAAATAGAAAAAACCGGTATAACTATTTTGTCATGTTGCATTTTCATTTATATTTGCGTGAGTATGTTTGTGGGTGCTTGATTTAACGTGCGTTTTGAATAACTTGAAATATACTAATCAGTAATATCAATCAATTATGAAGAAAGCAAACCTAATAATCAACATTCTGTTTGGCATTGCCATTGTTGTTCTGTTTTTTCTCCATTTTACCTCAGGGAGCAAAAGAGTTGATGTTAAAGGAACCGAAGGTAGTGCCGCATTAACGGAACAATTTACTGCTGCATGGGTTAACATGGATACCCTCATGAATAGCTACGATATGTACTTCGACATGAAAAAAGAACTTGAAGAAAGCGGTAGAAAGAAAGAGGCAGACCTTAACGCAAAATCGCGAAGCTTTGAGAAGGAAGCTTACGATTTTCAGGATAAGGTTCAAAAGGGATTATTAACCCGTTCCGAGGCTCAGCAGCTTCAAACTAACCTTGCGGCTAGAGAGCAGCAGCTATACCAGCTTCGCGATGAGATGCGTATGCAGCTTGCCGAAGAGGAACAGGTTAAGCTCCGGTTGATTCACAATAGTATCATTGAGTACCTTAAGGAGTACAACGCCGATAAGGGTTACCATTTAATTCTCAGTAACACGTTTGGTGGCCAGTTATTATACGGGAATCCCGCTAACGATATCACTAAAGAGGTAATTGAGGGATTAAACAAGAAATACGCTGAAACCAGGAAAAAGTAATACCCACCTATACTAAACCTAAACCAACCCGAAACCCTTTCGAATGTTTTTCATGAGAAAGGGTTTCGCTATTTTTGTAACGCTATGTGGGTAAACTACTTCGCCAAAAAGAATTTTTCGCCCAAAATTGATGTTAACCCTTCGGTTAACCTTGGGCTTTGTGTGGTAATTCCCTGTTTCAATGAACCTAACCTAATAAAATCGTTGGAATCCATTGCAAAATGCAATCTACCAGCCTGCGATGTTGAGGTAATAGTTGTAGTAAACTTCCCCGAGGGTTCAGGCCAGGAGGTATTGGAGAACTCCAACAAATCATTTAATGTGGTTCTTGAGGCAAACCATTTATGGGGTAGCGGGCGGTTGCGTTTTCATGCCGTTAAGGCATTTAATTTACCTTGCAAACAGGCTGGCGTTGGATATGCCCGACAGATTGGGATGGACGAGGCGGCTTTTAGGCTGCTTACCGTTGGTGCAAAACAGGGAATCATTGCCTGTTTTGATGCCGACTCCCAGTGCATGCCAAACTACCTTGCGGAACTTTATGAGCTGTGGATGAAACAGCCAAAGACCCATGCATGCTCCGTCCGATATGAGCATCCCCTTACCGGCGATGAGTTTCCTGCGGAAGTTTACAATGGTATTGCTGCCTATGAGTTACATCTCCGTTACTATAATCAGGCTTCACGTTTTATTGGCTTCCCGTTTGCCTACCATACTGTTGGTTCATCAATGGCATGCAGCGTTGAAGCATACGTAAAATTTGGCGGAATGAACCGCCATCAGGCAGGGGAGGATTTTTACTTTCTTCAAAAGATAATCCCCCATGGATACTTTCGGGAACTTGACACCACCTGTGTTTACCCGTCGCCAAGACCATCAAACAGGGTTCCCTTTGGAACAGGCAGGGCAATGAGTAAGTTGGTTTATAGCCAAGAACCTATATCGACCTATCGCCTCGAATCGTTCCTTAACCTCGAACCGCTATTTCAGAATGTAAATAATTTTTACGAGCATTCTAATGCTCAAACAAAGAGGGTTATTGAGTCGCTTGCTCAGCCTTTAAGTGACTTTCTTTTTCAGGTTGATGCCATTAAGGCCATTGAAAATGTGAGAACCAATGTATCATCTCCTAAAACGTTTAAAAAACGATTCTTCCTTTGGTTCGATGCCTTTATGCTTTTGAAGTATATGAACTTTGCAGCGGAGAAATACTATGGTAGGCAGCCGGTTGAGGAACAGGCCATAAATCTGCTTACCTTTATGGGGAAGTACCAGACTGATAAATTAAATACAAAGGAATTGCTTTTGCTTTATAGGGAGATGGAGAGATTAGAGTGGTCAATTAAACTCTAAATCCGATAATCAGTATATCATCAACCTGATCGTTTTCCTCACCGCGCCAATCCTTATGAATCGTATACAGTATTTCCTTTTGTTTAGCCATTGGCTTTTCCCAGATGCTAAGTAAGGTTTCCTTTAAGCGTTTTAGCATGAACTTTCTTCCATTGGTACCGCCAAACTGGTCGACATATCCATCGGAGAACATGTAAAAGGCGTCACCGGGATGGTATTCAATATCATGATTGGTGAATGAGTTGAAGTCGTTGATGTGAACAGCAACGGGCATTTTATCGGCCCTGTACTCAATAAGTTTGCCATTGCGTATTTGGTAAAGCGGATTGTAGGCTCCAGCCCACTCCAGCTTTTGGTTTTGCTTATCGATTACGCAAAGCGAGATGTCCATCCCGTCCTTTTGCTCCTCAATCTTACCGGTTTGGCTAAGGGTTGTTTTAATGTGGTTGCGAAGGTTGTTTAGTATCTCGGCGGGTTGAAGTATGCTTTCCTTGTTTACAATCTCGTAAAGGAACGATACACCCAGCATGCTCATGAATGCACCCGGTACGCCATGGCCGGTACAATCGGCAGCAACCAGCACAATTTTATCGTTTTTGCGGGTCATCCAGTAAAAGTCACCACTAACAATATCGCGGGGTAAGAATAGTACAAAGTGGTCGGGTAAAACATCGGAAATAAGTGCCGATGTTGGCAAAACTGCTGTTTGAATGCGGCTGGCATACTTAATACTATCGGTAATTTCCTGTTTTTGTCGGGTAATCAGCGCATTTTTTTCTTCCAAAATGATATTGGCGCGCTGCTTATCGCGGAACATCTTGAACATCAGTAGGGCAACCATGAGTATAAGGTACGAGCCGGCAATGGCACCTATAATCATCAGTTTTTGACGCTGGATAATCGATTTTTGGAGTTCATCCTTATTCTTCATAAGCACAAGCTGTTGCTCCTTCTTTTCGGTTTCGTACTTGGTTTGCATTTCGGCTATCACCCGCTGGCTCTTTTCGCTAAAAATTTCATCCTTTATTTTGACCGCTTGCTTAAAGTATGCGTATGTCCGAATTAAATCGCCACGATACTCATATAGCTTCGATAGGCGTTCGTAGCTGTAGCGTAAGGTTTCCTTTAGTCCAAGCCTTTCGGAAAGCCTGGAACACTCGATGAAAGCGATTTCAGCCTCATCGAATCGTCCCTGACGGAACAAGCTTTCGCCTTTTGCGTAAAGGGCTGCCGTGGTCTCGTAAAGCAGGTTGTTTTTGCGCGCCAACTGTAAAGCGCGGTTAATGTATGTGTTGGCCTTGTCCCAGTCGCGAGCCCAACTGTAAATACTACCAATATTGGTGTTTACCTTGGCAATCTCGCCCTCCTCATGCAGCTCTTCAAAGATGTTAAGGGCTTTTTCATAGTAAAACCTTGCGCTATCGAACGAGGCAAGTATTTCGGTTTGTTTAATCTTGTAAAGGGAGTCTTCCCACATTTCGCCAAAGCGGGCAACATAACGGTTAGTGGCTAAGCGCGAAAATACATTACCAATATTCTGAAGGGTTTGCCCCTCCTCCTTTTTCTTTTGGAGATTGTGGAATAGCTCCAGGGCTGTTTTATGGTAGCCCAGAGCTTTAAGGTAGTTTGCTTCGTTCTCGTCTATGGCAAGAATGCTTTGCGATAGGTTCTCGTAAATCATACCCAGCCCTGAGTTACAGGTGGCAATTCCTTCCTGGTGGTTTATTCTTTCAAAAGTACGGAGTGCCTTTTGGTACTGCTCAAGGGCAAGCTGAAAGTTACTTATGGCAATGTGAGTTCTACCAATGTTGAGGTAGGCAATGGCAAGGTATGCGGGTTGATCGCCCATTTGCTCCTTAATCTCAACCTCCCTGCTGTAGCACCATATTGCGCTATCGTACTGGGCAAGATCAAAGTAAATACGCCCAAGCCCATTGTAGGTTAGTGCAATCTCCTTCCAATCGCCCAGTTTTTCTCTTAACCCCAGGGAGCGATGAATGTAATGCAGGGCAGAATCGTTTTGGCCTTGCTCCTGAAATATTTTGCCAAACCTGAAAAAGGCGTATGCCTGATGCCTTAGGCTATCGAGCTCCAAGGCCTGCTGGAGCAAAAGGCTTGCATACCTGTGCGATTGCTTAAAGGAGTCGATATAAAAAAATGATGTAGAAATACCCTTATAGGCTTCCAGCACTGAGTTTTTATAGCCATTCTTTTGCGCCAGTTCAAGCGCTTTGCGGTAGTACTCAATGGCCTCGTTATCGAGGTAGTTTTCCGATAGGGCAAATCCCTTGTTCAGGTAAGCCTTAGCAAGGAGTTCATCGCTTATTTTTAGTGCCGTGGATATAGCCTCATCAGCATACTTAATGGCCTCATCGGTGCCGGAAGTTACCTCGGTAAGCTTTATAAGAATTTCAACTTTGTCCTTACCCTTTGAGGCTGAAAGAAGGTTAAGTAAGCTATCGCGCTCACTGGCATTTGCCTTAACAAATGCGACAATTAACGCTAACAGGGTGATTGCTATAACTTTTGCCCTCATGGTAAAACTGTGATTCGTGAGCAAATTACTAAAGATTACTGCATTATACAAGCAAGATTCAAGTCACAAATGCAACTTTTGTCTTTGTTAATAATTGGTTTTTTACAAAAATAGGACTTTTATAGCTATACCGCTTCCTTGGCCTGCTGTTAATTCTGTTCGCAACAAACTG
>DSBV01000106.1 GCA_011045955.1 Bacteroidales bacterium
CACTACCTACCGATGCCGACGCGGTAACAGTAGTTTTTGATGCCACTAAGGCATCGCGCCCCGACCTGGTGGGCTACACGGGCGATGTTTACGCTCATACAGGTGTTAGGATTGACGGTAATACAAGCTGGCAATACGTTATTGGATCGTGGGGTAATAACACTACCCAGCCTAAACTCACCCGTACTGGTACTAACACCTATCAGTTAACCATAACGCCGAGCATTAGGCAGTTCTACAATGTACCTGCCGGTGAAAAGATAACCCAGATGTGCTTTGTGTTCCGCAGCGCTGATGGTACAAAGCAGACCGAGGATATCTTTTACAACGTTTACGAGCAAGGGTTATCGGTTAGCATAACCAACCCCTCGCAGGTAAAGCCAATTTATGAGTTAAATGCTAATATCAACATACAGGTATCGGCAAATAATTCAACCTCACTTAAACTCTATATTAATAATGCTGAAGTTGCACAAACTAATCAGACATCTCTTTCCTACGCGTATACTGCCAATAGCTACGGGAAGCAATGGATTAAAGCCGAGGCATCGGACGGCACAACAACCAAATACGATTCGGTTTATATACTAGTTCGCACCCCAGTAAATGTGGCCACGCTTCCGGCAGGTGCCAAGCCAGGAGTAAATGTTATTAACGAAAATTCTGCAACCATTGTCCTTTACGATCCCCCAGCCAAAAAGAGTTACGTTTACCTTATTGGTAGTTTTTCCGACTGGTTACCCGATGAACCGTACTACATGTATCGTACTCCCGATGGCAAGTACTACTGGTTAACGCTTACTGGGCTTGAACCCAACAAGGAGTATGCCTTTCAGTTCCTTATCGATGGCTACCTCCGTATTGCCGACCCCTTTACCAATAAAACTCTTGATCCAAATGACCAGTACATACCCTCATCGGTATACCCGAATCTGATGCCATACCCAACCGGAAAAACAAATGGAATTGCATCGGTTTTCTCAACAAATCCTGCCTCTTATAGCTGGAAAACAGCTAATTTCACACCACCTGCTAAGGAGAATCTTGTAATTTACGAATTGCACATTCGCGATTTTGTGGGAGATTCGTACATCCAAACCGTTCGCGATTCGCTCAGCTACCTGAAAAAACTTGGTATCAATGCCATTGAGTTAATGCCCATCAACGAGTTTGAAGGCAACGATAGCTGGGGCTATAACCCATCGTTCTACTTTGCCACCGACAAGGCTTACGGTAGGCCAAACGACTACAAGGAATTTATTGATGAAGCCCACAGCATGGGCATGGCCGTAATTATCGATATGGTACTAAACCATTCATTTGGCCAGTCGCCCCTGGTGCAGATGTACTCCAACTCCGACGGAACCACTTTAGGTGAACCATCAGGCGAAAATCCGTGGTACAATACCCACTGCCCTCACCCACCCTACTGCTGGGGTTACGATTTTAATCACGAAAGTACCGAAACCCAAAAGTTTGTCGATTCGGTGCTCACCTATTGGTTAACTGAATATAAGGTTGATGGCTTTAGGTTTGATTTCACCAAGGGTTTTACCAATACTCCCAATGCCGGATCGGCCTACGATGCTGCACGTATTGAAATTCTTAAACGCATAGCCGATAAGGTATGGTCAGTTAACCCCAATGCCTATGTCATTCTTGAACATTTCTGTGATAACACCGAAGAAAAAGTTCTTGCTGAGTATCGTAGCAACGAGGGCAAGGGTATGCTAATATGGGGCAATATGAACTACAGCTACAACGAAGCCACCATGGGTTGGCTAACAAATTCTGACTTTTCGTGGATTGCTGCCAACAATCGCGGCTGGAGCGTGCCCCACGTTGTGGGATACATGGAGAGCCACGATGAGGAACGCTTGATGTATAAAAACCTACAATACGGAAACTCAAGTAATTCTGAACATAACGTAAAAAATTTACCCATTGCCTTAATGCGAATGCAAACCGCGGCAAACCTATTTATTCCTTTTCCAGGTCCTAAAATGATTTGGCAGTTTGGGGAACTCGGCTATGACGTAAGTATCGATTACAACGGACGAACAGGCCGAAAACCTATTCACTGGGAGTATTACCAGGACGATAACCGCAGGGAGATTTTCAACACCTATGCACATCTGAACAGGCTTAAACAGCAGTATGAGGCATTTAAAACCGATAATTACGATTACTCCCTTTCGGGTGCTATTAAATGGCTTAAACTTAACAGCGCAAGCATGGATGTGGTGGTAGCGGGTAATTTTGACGTAACCTCAAAGAGCACAACAATAACCTTTAATAATACTGGGTGGTGGTACGAGTACTTCAGTGGCGATTCCGTCCAGCTAACATCAACCAGCTACCAGCTAACCCTAAATCCCGCCGAGTACCGCATGTTTACCTCCAAAAGGATTAAGCGCGACGATATCTTTACTGGTGTTAACCCGAATACTCCCAACCAAAAGAGTTTGGTGGTTTGGCCTAATCCTGCCTCGGGTAATCTCTACATATCTTACTACCAGCCTGGTAATGGCAAGGTAAAGGTTGATATTTACAGCATAACCGGTCAACTTGTATACAGCGAAGCCAAACATTGCTTTTCGGGTGAAAATACAGTCAGCATTAATGTTCCAAACACACTACCCAACGGGTTATACATTCTGCGTTTATCGGCAAATGGTTATGTAAACTCATCAAAAATAGCCATTGAGCATTAGTTGGTTTAGGTTTTAGGTTTACATTATGGTGTAGCCTACTCGATTCTTTCGGGTAGGTTACTTATTTTTGGGTATGCGAAAACCTGCAGTAATTTACATAACCCTTTGGTGTATGATTTGCTTCGCATGGGCTGCAAAAGCTCAAGAAGTCGAGCACCATAAAAGCCAAACCCAACTTTCACTAACAGGCTTTGCAGGCAAAATTGTTCCGGATAGCGATACATTAAATCCTTTAACTAGCGGTTGGGCAAAAGGTTTGCGATTTACCCTTTCCCAAAAGGTTGATGGCAGTAAAGCTTGGCATCACTTCCATAACGTGCCCTATATAGGTTTTTCATTTATCTACATCGATTTAGGAAATAATAGAGTTTTGGGGAGTGCATGGGGAATACAACCCAATATTGCCTACCCAATTTTTAAATCCTCTAATTTCTCAGTAAAAATAAATACTGGCTTGGGGCTTGCATATATTACAAAGAAATACTCCCCTGCTGGTAACCCAATTAATGTGGCAATATCAACCTCAATTAACTACTGGGGAACAGCAAACCTAATAGCTACCAATAAACTCTCAGAACTATTCAGTATTGTTGCCGGAATTGAGACCAACCATTTCTCAAACGGAGGCATTAAAAAACCGAACTATGGCCTGAATATGGTAGGCCTATCGCTAGGTGTTACCTATAGAATTGATGGTAAAGAAGTTTATGATATTAAACCCAAGCCCTCAAGGACTGAGCAGAAACCCCACCTTGAACTCCAGTTAGGTTCAGGGATTAAGGAAACAGGGCCCGCAGGTGGCATCAAGTACTACCCCATATCGCTAGCCATAGAATACCTTATGCCCAACAGTGAACTGTTTAGTTTGGTTTCAGGAATCGATATCATGTATGACCCATCGTCGCGTTATCATATAGAGCTAAGGGGAAAGCATTACAGCCCAATAAACGATGATTTTCAGGTAGGATTAAAAGCTGGCCTGCTCATACCTTTCGACCGGTTATCGTTTTACGGGCAACTGGGAGCATACCTTTACAACCCGAACCCGCGGTTACCACTATTTTACCAAAAAATCGGTATTCGGTACATGATTACCAATAAAACCTTGCTCCAAATAGAACTAAAAACCCACCTCAACAAGGCTGACCATGTTGGAGTGGGCTATGCAATAACAATATAACATACAAAAATGTAAAAACACATCAATTAGCCTTATATTCATGTAGGTATGCCTTAACCGACCCTATTAAAATTTTTGCTTCCACAAGAATAGGAACCTTTTTTTCATCGTGCGAAACCCAAACCACCATATCTTCCCCTCCTTTGAAAATAGTACCTTCAACCAGCAAAACACTAAATTTATAGGTATCGATAATCTGACCATTACGGTGCTCAATTTTTTCGGTTCCCTGGTAACGGATAAACAAATCGTACACACCATCGTCGATGGCCATGGTTAACGGCACCCTATCGCCTTTATTCAACTTACTGAAATCGATAGCTCTACAATAATATATTGCCGATAATACATCGAAAATTCGTTTATCGAGATTAAATTTTTTTGCCTTATAGGGTCTATCAAAAGTATAGCTGTCGATAGTTAGAGTAGAATCAACATAGTTAAACCGGTAACGGTTAAAAGCCCGATAGCCCCCCTCGTAGCTGTCGCGGATAAACCGCAATGGGGCTAAATCGGGCATTCTGGCTATGGACTCGAACCGCTCCCTAACCTTAAAAAACCAATCGTAACTGCTATGTGAACGACCAGTTGATTTGAAATGGAATGCAGGTAAACCGTTAAAAACGGTATCGGCAACAAAAAACTCAGCGGTACCGGCATTAAGCCATACAAATTGCCAGTTATAGTAGGCGTTGTATTTAACTACCTCGCCCACACGGAATGGATACAGCAAGGGCTTTTCCTGTGCTTTTACACCACACGAAACGATAAAAAGGAAAAGGATTGCTTTTACCCTATTTGGCAAGAGCAATCCCCTAAAACCATCAATTTTAACTCTACAAACCAAGTTTCTCTCTTAAATCAACCTCTTTAGTAACAGGTTTAGAAAAGAAACGTTCAAAAAGGATAATTATTATTGCGCCAAGTAAAGCAAAACCTATTGCGCCTAGCATGTATGGCTCGGCTTTGTTTTCAACAAGGTATGTTGATGGTAATACATTTTTCTCGATAAGCGGCCGAATTGTACCATGAGCATCGATAAAGGTTTGGGTAGGCACCTTCCATGGCCATACTTTGTTTAGTGAGCCAAGCATAAAACCAGCAAGAACTGCAATGGTAGCAGCATGGAAATGGTGTAATAGCCACGATAGGATATTTGAAAAAGCCAGAATTCCAACTACAGCACCTACCATAAAAACCAAAATAATTGTAAAATTAAAGCTGCTTAGAGCCGACATCATGTAGATATACTTGCCCATAAGCAGAAGAATAAAACTTCCGGATATTCCAGGTAGAATCATTGCACAAATGGCCACGGCACCACAAATAAAAATAAACCACAAATCATTAGGGGTTTCGGTTGGGGTTATGGTAGTAATGGTAAAGCCAAGAATGATTCCAATAATGAAGAACAAGTAGGTTGAAACATTCCATCGCTCAATAATCTTGGCCACAAACCAAACCGATGCCAAGATAAGCCCGAAAAAGAACGACCATACAAATATTGGGAAATTGGCCAAAAAGTATTGCATCAGTTTTGCTAACGATAGGAAACTTATTGCAATACCGCTCAGAACCGCTATAAGAAAATTGGCGTTTATAGCTTTAAAATAGCTGAGTATTGAGAACGACTTAAGGTATTTTAATGATTCAGGCGCAACGACGCTTTTAATTGAATCGATTAATTCCTCGTAAATTCCAGTAATAAAGGCTATTGTACCACCGGACACACCAGGAATTACATCGGCAGCCCCCATCCCTATTCCCTTTAAAACTAAAAGGATGTAATCCTTTAATCCACGCTTTACCATTGTATATTCACTATTTTAGTTCATCGGGAAGAAACTGGAAGAATGTATCGCCACGCAAGCCGAGCCTCAAGGTTTCCAGGGCAATAACTTCGTTTGGAGCAATATTGCCAAGGTTAACGTTAGCGCCAAGCATTTTAATAAACCAAGCCTGCTGGCTCTTTAGCGGCGCCTCCCAAATTACATTTTCAACCTTAACATGCCTTACAATGTCATCGATTAACTTAGTGTTAGCGGAGTGATCCTGGTTATAAATGCCTATGTTACCACTTTCGCGAGCCTCAGCAATAACCTTCCAGCTTCCGGCCGAAAGCTCATGCTTCATCATGTTAATCCATTCATCGTCAGGAATATGAACATCGGCGCGCTTTGATCCAACCTCTGAGATAACGGTATAACGTTTGGCTAACTTACTGATATATTCGCATTTAACTTGGTTGTCGAGCTCCATTGAGCCATCGGAAACCTCTACCAAATCCAGTTCAAGCTCATCGACAAATTTGATAAAGTCGTCGAACATGCCACGAATGATAAATATTTCGAAAAGGGTACCCCCAAGGTAAGGCCTAAGGCCTGCATCTTTATAAAGTTTTACTTTTTCCTTCAATTTGTTTGTAACAAGCGAAGTTCCAAAACCTAACTTCACAAAATCGACATACTGTCCGCTACTTTCAATTAGGCTTTGTGCCTCGGATAAACTTAAACCCTTATCCATCACCATGGTTAAGCCGTACTCACGGGGCTTTTGGGTTCGAGCCGGAATGTACGATAAGTTGTAATTCATAGCAAAAGATTTTTTTATTCAAAGCCAAATGTATGATTTTTAAAATAAAAAAGCTGCATGTACATGCAGCAAATTATTAACAATGCTTATGCAGTACAAAAACTAAAAGTAATGATATGTTTAAAGTTTATAGATATTCTCGATGAATTCCTCATCCGCATCGGGATTAACCAGGTTTATGAAGTCGTCGATTGATGATGGGTCGATACTTTTGGCATCCTTGAGAATATCAAGAGCTTCCTTGGGTCTATGTGATAGGTAAAGGGCAGCCGCATTGATTATTTTGATTGAGACATTGGAGTCGAACTTATTACCCAAGCCATCAATGAGCTGCTCAACCTCTGTGAATCGTTCTTCGTAAAGTAGAACCTCGGCAAGCGAGAGGTAAGCATCGGGTAAATCGGGGTTAAGGCCTGTGGCTTCACGGTAGGCTTTTAGGGAGTTCTCTAAATCGTTTGTTTCAAAGTAAACCCTACCCAGTCCCAGCCAAAAATCGTATTCCTCAGGGTTTAAAGTGATAGCCCTGCGAATGAAGTTAAGGCTTAGCTCATACTTTTTGCGCGCTGCCAACACGACTCCTATTCCGTAATACCCTTCAGCAAAATCAGGTTCAATCACAATTGATTTGTTGTAGGCCTCAATTGCTTTGTCGTACTGTTCAAGTTTCTCGTAACACTCCCCAATTAGGGTGAACACCCTTGGGCTATCGGACTCAAGTTCCGCCAGTTCATTAAACACCTTTATAGCTTGGTCGTACTTTTCCAGCGAGGCAAGTGTATTACCCTTATTATGGTAGGCAGAAGAGTACTGAGGATCGACTGCAATACAAAAATCGTAACACTCAATGGCCTTATCAAATTCACCAAGTTTAGTGTGAACTATTCCTAGGTTGTACCATGCAGGTGCCGAAAATGGGTTAATATCGAGGTACTCATTATAGTACTTGACGCTTTTATCAAGCTCATTTAAACGCTCAAAACAGTAGCCCAAATCAAATAAAACGGCTAAATTATTCCTTTCCTTGCTATACGAAATGAGTAAGTATTTCAGGGCAAGGTTTATCTCCTCGTTTTCCAGAAAGAAAGTTGAAATACGATGTAGTAATTCAATATTATCGTCAGTGTCAGCTGAAACAGCTTTATCGTAACACTCTACGGCAGCATTGAGCTTCCCGAGTTCAAAAAGTACTTCGCCTTTTACGTATAACAGGTCAGAATTGAATTTTTCAATCTTTTCTACCTCATGAATAAGCTCTAGGGCTTTTTCATTATCTCCAGTAAAATGGTAGAACTCAGCCCACTTGTATTTAATTTCAATTGAACTTGGGTAAATATTCTCAGCATGCTTCAATGCTAACAGTGCCTTTTCTTCATCTTCATGATCGATGAAAAAATCAATAAGTTCAACAAACTCATGAACATCGAAAAACTGAGCCTGTCCGCTTTGAATGCTTTCCTCAAAACGTTCAACCAAACTAAATAATTCCTCAAAACTCAGATATTCGCTGCTCTCGTCCCTCATGTTCTAAAAAAAAAAAAATTAACCTATAAACATAACAATAAAATGAATGTGGCCTTTAGTAAAGTTAGCTAAAATAAGTATAAATACCTAGAATAAACCCCAAAAAAAGGGAATAAATTATTAACATCAAATGAATTTTATGAACACGGTATATTTAACCATGCCAAATGCAATAGAGAATCTCGATTTAACGGTTAAAAAGGGACACTATAGATCATGAAAGTATTTCATGAATTGTACCCTTTCGAAAGCTGCAGGGTTGTATGTTTTTTTCTGGCTCATTTTGCCGCGGAATTCATCTACTGTTTTATATCCATTAGAATTCATCCACTCCTCAAGCTGGCGAATGATAAATGAAACTTGTTCCTTGCCGTTACGGTAAAAGGTTGAACATGCCTGAACGGCATTAGCACCAGCCAGAAGTTGTTTAACCATTGCATTGCCATCGTGAACACCGGTTGATGCAGCAATGTCGCAGCCAACCCTTCCGGACATAATGGCTACCCAACGGAGCGAGGTGGAGATCTCGGAAGGATTACTAAAAACACTTGCCGGAGTGAACTCCAATGTGTTCACATCAAAATCGGGATTATAGAACCTGTTGAACAGAACCAGCGCTTTAATTGGCGTATTACTTAACCTTACAAGGAAGTTTGCAAGCGCTCCATTGTAGTAGCCTACTTTCATGGCTACCGGTAGCTTAACAACACTGGTAACACGTTCAGCTATTTCAAAGTAAACACGCTCATTCTCTTCAGCGGTACGATTAGGATCGGAGGGCAATGAGAACACATTTAGTTCAAGCCCATCAACCCCGGTATCCTCAATCCGTTTGACAAAATCAATCCATCCCTCGGATGTAACGCAGTTAATGCTGGCAAAAACAGGGATTGAAATTTCCTTTTTTACTTTTCTCAAGAATTCAAGATAGTTTGATATGGGATCTTCCATGCTGTCGTAATCAAAATACTCCATGGTTTCGGGGTAAATGAAACCTGATGCCTGCATCTTATTTAGATTATCATGAGCTTTGGCAATAATCTCCTCCTCAAAAATTGATTTAATAACAACAGCCCCAGCACCACGAGCCTCAAACTCAACGATATCATCGATATTTTCAGTTAAACCCGAACTTGCAACTATTAATGGATTCCGAAGGTTTAACCCCATGTAGGTTGTGGATAGATTTGCCATAATTATCTTGTTTTTATTATTTCACTAACAATAAAGCGTATAAAGTGTTCAATAAAATTAAGGCAAATTATGATATAAACAAAAAAAGGGGAAAAATACTTCCCCCTATACTAGGTCAAAAATACTGGGCTATTTTAACCTCTCGAGTTCTTTTTTGAGTTTATTGTAGGTTGAATCGCTGACAGGCGCAAGAGGGAGGCGAAGTACATTTTCAATTAAGCCCAGTGCATTAAGTGCAGCCTTAACGCCGCCAGGGTTACCCTCAACAAAAAGTAAATCGATAATTTCAATTAGGTTTAGGTGGATTTTTGCAGCCTCGGCAAAGTTGCCCTGAAGGGCAAGGTTTACCATTTGAAAAAACATTGCTGGAGCACAATTGCCTAAAACAGAGATTACACCATCGGCTCCCATAGCAATTTGTGGTAATGTTAAGCCATCGTCACCCGATAGAACAAGAAAGTTAGATGGCCTATCGCGGAGAATATATCCCATTTGTGTTAAATTGCCCGATGCTTCTTTAACTGCTACTATTTTGCCCTGAAACTCATGGGCAAGCTTTAGGGTGGTATCGGCTGTCATGTTTACCCCTGTGCGGCCCGGAACGTTGTAAAGTATAATAGGCATATTAGTGTTTTGCGCAATGGTCTTAAAGTGATAGTATAACCCCGTTTGGGTGGGTTTATTGTAATATGGTGTTACTGAAAGAATTGCATCGATACCGGATACATCATACTTTGCGTAGGCATCAATTACTTTATGGGTATCGTTACCACCAATGCCCAGAACAATGGGCACCCGTCCATTTACTTTCTTAACCACATAATCGGCCAGTTCTCGCTTTTCGGCATTGGTAAGGGTTGCCGTTTCGGCTGTTGTACCCTGAACTACAAGAAAGTTAACCCCATTGCCTATTAAAAACTCAATAAGTTTATCGAGCGCGGGGTAATCAATTTGATAACTTGAATTGAAAGGGGTAACCATTGCCACCCCAAGACCTCTAAGTTTAGCAGTATCCATAAGTATTTCTTTTTAAACTGTTTGTTGGGCAAAGCGGTTGTTTAGAACCTCCAATGTATTGTAAATCTGTTGAGTAAGATGCTCCAATCCCATTGATTTATCAACTGTTACTATTAAATCGAAAGGGTTATTGAAGTAATTTAAAGCACCAACCTTAAACTTTGCCCTTGAGAGCGTTGAAACCCATCGCAATGGTATAACTTCATCTTGAGCTAAATCGATAAGAATATCAAAATCTTTTGCGATAAATTCAGAGTATAAAGGTGTTTTGGGTTTTTTATACCAATTTAATTCAACCCTTGAAAATACATTTACACCCTTTTCCAAGGTATAAAGCTGGGGTATCTCTTTATCGTTGTAAAAGCCAATGGCTTCAACGGTAATGGGAATGCGCTCAAGCATCGCCTTAAATCCTAAAACCGTGTCAAAGGCTTTTGAATCGGTTAGGTTGAAAACTATGCCAATATGGCGGGCAGTGGTAAGGTTGAAAATTTGCCGTTGACGTTTCAGAAATTTAGCTGTTTTGCTAAGCTCCTTTAACGACTTATTATTCTTAAAGTTTTCAAACATCGATTTTTGATTATAATGAAATGCAATTTTAAAAAAAAATCGCCTTTAATCAAAAAATAATGGTGTTGTTTAGCCTTCAATCAGCTTAAAAAATTCATCCTCGCTAATAATTTTTATACCCAACTTGGTAGCCTTTTCAAGCTTTGCCGGCCCCATATTTTCACCAGCCACAAGGAGCGATGTGGAGGCGGAAACAGAGCTAACATTCTTCCCGCTATGCCTAGTAATTAACTCCTTAAGTTCATCGCGCGAAATTCGGGAAAACGTGCCTGAAATAACGATTGACATGCCCTTAAGCTTATCGGACAACGGGTTAGTATCAGCAGAACTTACAGCCATTTGAACGCCTGCTGCCTTTAGCTTATCGATAAGAATACGATTTTGTTTATTACTAAAGAACTCGGTAATACTCAAGGCAATTCGTTCACCAACATCCTCAACTTCAACAAGCTGTTCAACTGTAGCAGAGGCAATTGCATCGATACTTCCAAAGTGTTGTGCGAGCTTTTTGGCTGTGGTTTCGCCAACGTAGCGTATTCCAATGCCGAAAAGGACTCGCGGAAAAGGAACTGACTTTGACTTTTCAATACTTTTAAGGGCATTATCGGCCGATTTTTCGGCAAAGCGCTCCAATGCCAAAAGTTGTTCGCGGGTAAGCGAGTATAGGTCGGCTGCATTGCGGATTAGATTTTTATCGTATAGTAGAGCAACGGTCTCCTCGCCTAAACCATCAATGTTGAGAGCTTTTCGGCTAATAAAATGTTCAATCCTTCCCTTTATTTGAGGTGAGCAGCCATACTGGTTCGGGCAAAAATGGCGGGCTTCGCCCTCAGGCCTAACCAATGCGGTTCCACATTCAGGGCATACAATCGGAAAATCAATTGATTTACTGAAAAGCGACCTTTTCGATTGGTCAACACCAACAATTTTAGGGATTATCTCACCCCCCTTTTCAACAAATACCCAATCGCCAACTCTTACATCAAGCAAATGTATTTGATCCGCATTATGGAGCGATGCGCGCTTAACCGTGGTTCCAGCCAACTTTACGGGTTTTAGGTTGGCAACGGGCGTTACAGCACCAGTTCGCCCCACCTGAAAATCGACCGAAAGCAATTCGGTTGAAACCCTCTCGGGTTTATACTTGAACGCCACAGCCCATCTTGGTGTTTTGGCTGTTAGGCCCAACAAGTTCTGCTGGCGATAACTATTGATTTTGATCACAACCCCATCGGTATCGAAAGGTAATTTCTTACGTGCCCTATCCCAATGCTCAATGTATTGTTGAACCTCGGTCAAATTTTTACAAAGAGTCATGTGCTCTGAGACCTTAAATCCCCATTCCTTAGCCTTAAGCATATTATCGTAATGGTTGTCGGCAGGTAGATTCTCGCCCAATAGGTAATAAAGAGTACAATCGAGCTTACGGCGAGCCACCTCAGCAGAGTTAAGCAACTTCAATGTGCCGGCAGCAGCATTGCGCGGGTTGGCAAAGGGTGTTTCGCCAATATCATCCCGTTCACTGTTAATTTCATCAAAAACGTTTCGGGGCATAAAAATCTCTCCCCTAATCTCGAACTCATCAGGAAAACCGGATCCATGCAGCTCAAGGGGTATGGTTCTAATGGTTCGTACATTTATGGTAACATCATCGCCCATGATTCCATCGCCACGGGTAACGGCCTGCACCAATTTACCATGCCTGTATGTAAGGCCTATGGCAACGCCATCGAACTTAAGCTCACAAACATACTCATAAGGCTCGGGCAATGCCTTGCGAATCCTATTATCAAAATCGGTTAACTCACCATAGGAGTATGCATTTGCCAATGAAAGCATTGGATATTTGTGCCTTACCTGAACAAACTCCTGTGAAATATCGCTACCCACCCTACGCGACGGGGAATTGGGATCATCATATTCAGGGAATTGTTTCTCCAATTCAATTAGTTCCCGAAGTAGCTGATCGTAATCGTAATCGCTAATTTCGGGTTGAGCCTTAACGTAGTATAGGTAATTATGCCTGTTTAACTCGCCTCGCAAAAAATTTATACGCTCCAGAGCCCGGTGACTATCCATAACCAAAATTTTATGAATTCAAATTTAACCCTAAAATTGATTGAATGAATTAGGACAATATCTGAGTTATTAACAAAATTGATTTATACAATAAAACATAGGACAAGCCATCCTTTATCCTTTATCCTCTATCCTTGTCAATATCCGTTTGCAATTGATTAACTAAATATCGTATTTTTATAGAAATGCAACGAATATCTCATGGAAGATAAAAAACTGAATTTCAAGGCTTTTGAAGAAACAAAAACATTACTTTTAAAAAGTTTGCAAGGGCAACAGCCTGCAAATAAAGCGGAGCATGTGGTTGAGGCATTGGATCTGGCCAAATCAATATATGAAAAACATGGCGAATGGAATGAAGCAAATGCTACGCATCTTGTTAATGTTGCCCAAATCTGCCTGAACGAAATTGGACTTGGCTCGACCAGCGCTACGGCTGCTTTACTGCACGAAACCATTGAACGCAAATGGTTAACGCCAGTCGAGATGGAGAAACGTTTTGGACAAGCTGTTGCTTCAATTTTGATGAACTTTACCCAAATATCGGGGCTCGACCCCAAAGATCCAAAAACAGAGGCTGAACTTTTCAGGCAGATGCTAATCAGCCTAACGTCCGATGCAAGGGTAATACTGATAAAATTAGCCGATAGACTCGATACCATGCGAAGTTTAAGCAAGGAACAGCCCGAGGTAAGGCTAAAGCGCTCCTGGGAAACCTTTCATCTCTATGCACCGCTTGCCCACCGCCTTGGTTTATACAGACTTAAGTCGGAGATGGAAGACTTGGCCATGAAGTACATCTACCCAAAGGAATACAAGTATATCATAAAGAGGTTGCAGGAAACCACAGCCAGCCGTAATCGCTTCCTGCAAAGCTTTATTTCTCCTATTGAGAACGAACTCCAGAAGAAGGGGTTTACGTTCACCATAAAGGGAAGAACCAAATCTATCTACTCCATATTCAGAAAGATGCAAAATCAGGAGGTGGATTTTGACGAGGTACATGACATTTTTGCAATCAGGATAATACTTGACTCAAAGCCCGAAAACGAAAAATCCGATTGCTGGCAGGTATACTCCATTATTACCGATAAGTACACGCCCAACACTGAACGCCTACGCGATTGGATTTCGGTTCCTAAAAGCAACGGTTACGAAAGCCTTCACACCACAGTGCTTGGCCCCGATAATAAGTGGATTGAGGTTCAAATTCGCACCGTTAGAATGGATGAGATAGCCGAAAAGGGCCTTGCAGCGCACTGGAAGTACAAAGGGATAAGGCAGGAACAAGGCCAGGAACAAGGCATTGATGAGTGGGTTGTCCGCGTAAGGGAAATACTGGAATCGCCCGATACATCGCCCGAGGATAAAGTTGAGCAATTCCAAATGAACCTTACCAGTAGCGATATTTATGTATTCACGCCCAAAGGCGATATCCGCAAGCTACCCGCAAAATCGACCGTACTTGATTTTGCCTTCGATATCCATACCGAAGTGGGTTCCCAGTGCGTTGGTGCCATTGTAAATGGCAAGAATACCACAATCAAACAGGAATTACAGAATGGCGATGTGGTAGAAATCCTAACCTCCAAAAAGCAAAAACCTAAAAAGGATTGGTTAACTTTTATCATCACCTCAAAAGCTAAAAGTAGAATAAAGCAACAATTACGCGATATTGAGAATCGTGAAATTCAGGAAGGACGGGAAATACTATTACGCAGACTCAAGAACTGGAAAATTGATGATGTTGATGAGGCCATACGCAAGGTAAACAAACATCTTAAGCTAAAGAAACCCACGGATATTTTCATACTTATTGCTCAGAGTAAGGTTGACCTAACGGCCATTAAGACCATACTAACTGCCGAAGAGGAAAAACCTGCCGTTAAGGAAGATACCCCAAAGCCCGAAATTGAAAAAGCAGAGGTAAAGGAAAGTTCCGATTATCTTGTAATAGACGAAAAACTGGTAAACATTGAATATAAACTTGCCAAATGCTGCAATCCAATATTTGGCGACGACATTTTTGGTTTTGTTACGGTTAACGAGGGAATAAAAATACACCGAACCTCCTGCCCAAATGCGGGTCAACTTAAACAGCGTTGGCCATACCGTGTGGTAAAAGCACGCTGGAAAGGCTCGTCGATAGCAGGTGCGTTTCAAACAACTATTAAAGTATCCGGTATCGATGAAATAGGAATTTTGAACCGAATATCGGAAGTTATCAGCAAGGATTTACGAGTTAACATGCGTAACCTGAATGTTAGCTCACGCGATGGTCTGTTTGAGGCTCAAATCCAACTCTACGTTGAGGACACCAAACATCTTAAAATGCTGCTTTACCGGCTGAGCCGAGTACAGGGCGTTCACAAAACAGTTAGGATGAAATGATTTGCATATACCATCAACTAAAAAATTGCCACAGAGTTCCACAGAGTACAACAGTGTTACACAGTGTCAAGCCCTTTGTATTAAGTATCAACCTTCAACAAATTACTATCAACTTATCCTTTATCCCTTTTTCACCCTTCCCCTAAACTTTTTTAACCTTATCCACTAACCATTTTCATATTTTTGCATTATATTAGTAGCAGGTAATTTTAAGGGTTATGAGAAAGATTTTTTTAACAGCAGCATTAGCATTATATGCTATTGCTTTGCATGCACAACTTGTTCAGGATTTATACAGAATTTACGAGCCGGTTTATGGAAGTTCTGAGACCGATTCAACCGCTGTGTTTACCCCATTTGGTATAGTTAAGCCCGGAATAAATTACGGTTTAAGCATGGGAACAGGTTATTCCTTTATGGGTAAAGGAATCGGTATGTCAGGGAGTTATATCGCTCCAAGTGTAACCTACTCCAATAACCGCTTGCAAGTTATTGCTGGCGTTACGCTTACGCGCACAAGCATGCATGGGTTAAAACCAGATGGTACCAATTTTGCACAACCGTATAGCGGTGCAAATCCATACCAGGCATGGGCATATACCCAATACCAATTTTCGAACCGTTTTAGTGTTTTCGCCATGGGGTCGGTTTCGCAAAACCAAACATTCTTTTCGCCATACCAGAACTATATGGGCACATTTAATAGCCAACAATTGGGGGTGGGTTTCAACTACCGCTTAGGTTCTAAAACTACCATTGGCGCGAGCCTGAACTTTGTCAATCGGAATCCAAACAGTCTTTTCTTCAATCCCTATTCACCTTTTGGCTGGTAATGTGCATTTCTTAATGATACAAAAAAATATCAACAGAAAAGGCTGCCCGGTGAGCAGCCTTTCTTGTTTTGATAAAACTATCTATTTCTTTAAACCGCTTCGTTTGAGTAATGCATCAATAGTTGGCTCCTGACCACGGAAACGCTTGAAAAGGGTCATAGGATGCTCGCTACCACCTTTCGAAAGTATATTCTCACGGAAGCTTTGGGCTACTTCGCGGTTAAAAATTCCCTTTTCCTTGAAAACCTCAAAGGCATCAGCGTCGAGGACTTCAGCCCACTTATAGCCGTAATATCCTGCGGCATAACCACCCTCAAAAATATGACCAAATGTTACGCTCATATTTGTGCCTTTTACCGGGGGCAATACATCCAGAGGATTTAGTACCTTTTTCTCAAAGCTGTCAACATCCTCAGTAACAGGCTTAGTAATGGTGTGCCATGCCATATCGAGTATGCCAAAACCCAACTGGCGCAATGAGAAGTATCCGGCTTGAAAATTGCGGCTACCAATAATCTTTTGTACTAGTTCCTGAGGAATTTTCTCTCCGGTTTGGTAGTGCACTGCAAAGAGGTCGAGGTATTCCTTTTCAACTGTAAAGTTTTCCATGATTTGCGATGGTAACTCCACAAAATCGCGGTAAACCGAAGTTCCGCTTAGCGATGAGTAGTTGCAGTCCGATAGCATGCCATGCAATGCATGGCCAAACTCGTGCAGGAAGGTTGAGAACTCGTAGAAAGTAAGCAGTGAAGGTTGTTTATCGGTAGGTTTGGTGAAATTGGTAACAATGGAAACAAGGGGGCGAACATCCTTGCCATTCTCACGATACTGCGAACGGAACGAGGTCATCCACGCTCCACCGCTCTTCCCTTCACGGGGAAAGAAATCGAGGTAAAGCACAGCTATAAACCTGCCACTGCCATCGTAAACCTCATACGCCTTAACATCGGGATGGTAAACAGGGATATTGGCATTGGGCGAAAAGGTTAGGCCATATAGCTTATTGGCTAAAAGGAAAACACCATCTATTACCTTCTCGAGCTGGAAATATGGTTTTAGCTCTTCCTCGTTATAGCTATACTTTGCATTCTTAAGCTTTTCGGAATAATATGACCAATCCCAACGCTCAAACTTGCCCTTAAATCCTTGCTGACGGGCAAACTCTTCAACTTCCTTAACTTCGTCGCGTGCAGCAGGTAACGAGGCCTCAATAAGCTGGTTAAGAAATTCATTTACACGTTCAGGCGTTTCGGCCATGCGGTTTTCCAAAACAAAAGTGGCATAGTTTGGATATCCCAGCAGATTTGCCAATTTAAGCCGCAGGTTGGCTATGCGCAAAGCAATCTTTCGGTTATCGTACTCATTGCCCTTGAAACAACGGCTGCCGTAAGCCATATAGAGCTGTTTGCGAAGCTCACGGTTATCGGCATACTTCATGAATGGCCCATACATGGGATAGTCGAGGGTGATAACCCAACCATCTAATCCCTTCTGCTTTGCTGTATAGGCAGCAGCATCTATAAGGCTTTGGGGTAAACCTGCCAAATCGGCCTCGTAGGTGATATGTAGCTTATAGCTGTTAGTCTCAGCCAATACGTTTTGGTTAAACTTAACGGTTAGCTCAGAAAGCTCGCGGCTAATGGCACGATACTTTTCCTTATCGGCATCGTTCAGGTTGGCACCATTACGAACAAAACCCTTATAGGTTTTTTCAAGCAGCATTTGTTGCTCAGCGGTAAGCTTAAGAGAGTCGCGTTTTTCCCAAACAGCCTTAACCCGATTGAAAAGGTTAGTGTTAAGGTTGATATCGTTGGAAAAATCGGTAAGAACAGGCGAAGCTTCAATCACTATTTGTTGAAGAACGCTATTGGTTTCAGCCTCATTTAAGTTGAAAAGTATATTCGACACATCGGCAAGTAACTTACCGCTACGGTCAAGCGCCTCAATGGTATTCTCAAAAGTTGGCTCTGCCGGATTGCTTACTATTGCATCAATCTCATGGCGAGCCAATGATATAGCCGAATCCAGTGCCGGCCTATAGTGCTCATGTTTTATTTTATCGAAAGGTGGCGTTTGATATGGTGTATCAAACCTACTCAACAACGGATTGCTATCGGTCTTATCCTGACACGACACAGCAAGTAAAACCATCATAATTCCCAAAATTGATTTTGAACGTTTATTCATACTGTATTCAACTTTTTAAAATTTGAGCTCAAAAGTAGTTCATTTTTTGGAGATTGAACTTGACAGGAAGAATTATGCTTTGTTAATATTTTCGAACAAGGCACCAAGCATTCGGTTCAACTCCATTATCTCAATAGGTTTGAGGTTTTGCATAACCCGCCCTACAGCTTCTAAAACAATTCTTTCCGCTTCAGGTTTAAAATTGATTGCGGTATTGGTGGGCGATATTAGATCCTTCCGTTTATCGAACGGTTCGGTAGTTTTTGAAACTAAATCGATACGCTCCATGCAAGCTATTGTGCGCGAGAGCGAAGCCCTATCGCGATTGGTTAACTCTGCCAATTGCCCTTGCGTTAAAGGATTTTCGGTAAACAGATGGTTCAGTATAAACCAGTAATCGGCAGTGAACTCCTCGCCAAATGCCTGGGTAAGCCGACGCGAAATTTCGCCCCTTATGGCAATTGCTGCCCTGTAAAGATTTATAGGCAAATTCAATATTTCCTGGTTAAACTCGTTCATTCCATTTTTTTATAAAAATGCAAAAATAATCGTTACACTTTTCCGTTAACATAATTTAAGTATTTTCGTATAAGTTTTGAATTTTAGCATTTATAAGTAAATGAAAAGAAAATCAACCCTTTTTGCCCTAGTTGCATTACTATTTTTATTTGCCTGCAAGGATGAGGTTGAACCCGGCGTAAGCCAACAGCTTGCTAATTTACGAAAGCAAAACATTTCCAACGTTGAGTATAGCATTTACCTCGATATTCCTGAAAGCGAGACCGCTGCTATTCCCGGACGCATTGAATTAACATTTGAGCTTGCTGAGCGTATCAGTATTCCCATCGATTTCCGGAATGCCGATAGCTGCTTGCTTAACATCTCGGTAAATTACCGCCAACTCCGCGCCAGAGTTGCAAATGGACATATTGTAATACCCAAAGGCTATCTTTACTTGGGGCAGAATAAAATTTCAATTGATTTTTTGGCTGGCAAAACCTCCCTCAACCGCAAAGGCGATTACCTTTTCAGCTTGCTGGTGCCCGACAGGGCATCAACCGTTTTTCCTTGCTTTGACCAGCCCAACCTGAAAGCAAGTTTCAACTTAACCCTGCAAACCCCTAAGGATTGGGTTGCCGTGAGCAATTCTCCCGTAATAAACAAAATGGAAACCGAAACCTCTACCCTCTGGATATTTGATAAAAACTACCCTATTAGCACTTACCTTTTTGCCTTTGCTGCCGGAAAGTTTAGAACTATTGACTACGTAAGGGGTAGTTTTAAGATGACCATATACCATCGCGAGACCGATACCCAAAAGGTAGCCAGAAATACCCCAAAAGTATTTGAGCTGCACCGTAGCGCCATTAAATGGCTCGAAGATTATACCAACATCAATTACCCCTTCCAGAAGCTCGATGTGGTTCTGATTCCCGATTTCCCATATAGCGGCATGGAACATCCCGGGGCGATATTTTACAGGGATAGCCGCATCCTACTCGACGAAAACCCCTCGGTTACCCAGCAGCTAAGCCAGGCTAACCTAATTGCACACGAGGTTTCGCACCAGTGGTTTGGGAATCTGGTTACCATGCACTGGTTCAACGATGTTTGGTTGAAGGAAGTGTTTGCTGGGCTTATGGCCGATAAAATTGTAAATCCGCAATACCCCAAACTAAACCACCAACTAAGTTTTGTTCTATCGCACTACCCCAGGGCCTACTCGGTTGACCGTACGGGTGGTACAAATCCAATTCATCAGAACCTTGATAATTTGCTACTTGCCGGAACCCTTTATGGCGATATCATTTACCATAAAGCACCCATTGCACTTCAACAGCTGGAACTAATGATGGGTTCTGAAAAATTCAGGGAAGGCCTACAGATCTACCTGAAAAAATATGCGTACGATAATGCCGGATGGAACGAACTAATTGAGATTTTTGATACCTTCTCGTCCGACGATATCAAATTGTGGAGCAAACGCTGGATCGACACACCCGGAATGCCTACCATAGCTGTTGATAAAGTTAGCGATGTAATCTATATCAATCAAATTGAAAACTGGCTTCCCATGGAGTTTGAGATTATGGTTCCTACCTCTGCTGGATACCAAACAGAGAAAGTCAGTCTTAGCGATGGGCATTCCGAAATTCCAATACCTGAAAATTTCATAGGGTTAAAAGCTATCATTCCTAACAGCAATGGTTTGGGGTATGGGCTTTTTGCTTCTATTGATAGCGACCTTACTCTTTTGCAACTCAATGAGCTTGCCAGTAACGATTTGGCTCGCGCATCATTCCTTATCAATCTACATGAACTTTTTCTAAATCATTTAGTTGATACCGATACATACTTCCGTTTCCTTGCCAACGCGCTTAGTCGCGAGAAAGACCCTCAGATAAGAAACTACCTTCTAACCAACCTGGAAGGCGTGTGGTGGCAATTCCTTGACCACACAAATCGAACTATACTTTCACAAACCATGGAACAGACCCTAGCAGGTATATTTAACAACCAAAAAATACCCGCCGATGAACGCAAACCTGCGTTCCTAACCTATTGCAAGACATCCATATCGCCCGAAGCTATAGAGTTCATGGAAATGGTTTGGGCAAAGAAAGCCCAGGTTAACGGAATTACGCTTAGCGAAAACGACTATATAAACCTATCGCTACAACTGGCCGTACGGGATATTCACGATGCCGATAGCATCCTGCAAGTGCAGGAAGAACGGATTCAGAATGCCGATAGGCTTGCCAAATTCCGATTTGTCAAGCGTGCCGCCACCCCCAACGAAGCCCTGCGCGACGACTTTTTCCATAGCTTGCTAGCAGCACAAAACCGTCGACCTGAGCCATGGGTGGCCGAGGGGCTGCGACTCTTTTTTCATCCTTTACGCGCCAGCCACTCCATCCATTACCTAAACGCTGCTCTCAACCTGCTACCCGAAATACAGCAAACCAACGATATATTCTTCCCAAAAATCTGGCTCGATGCGGTACTTTACGGCCATAACTCTACCGATGCAGCAAAAATTGTAACAAAGTGGATAAAGGAGCACCCACACCTATCGCCCAACCTGAAAGGGAAACTCATGCAATCGGCCAACCTGCTTTTCAGAGCTGCTGGTAGCAAGTAGCTATGCCTGCATAAATAGCCGCCTGGCAAGGTATTCAACCACCTTTACGTTTACAGCATTGCCAAACTGCTTATAGGCTTGCTGGGCGTTGCTGTTAATAATGAAATTTTCCGGAAAACTCTGCAAGTTTGCAACCTCACGGAGCGTTAGCCGGCGCTTTTCCCAGCCAACAATAGGGATATGAACCATAGCCACAAGTGCTGGAAACTCCGTGGGACGCTTAACCCTGATGCCTGAAGGACGAGACTGTATTATTCCTTTCCAAACCGTATCGATATGTTCGCCAGCTTGCCACTCAAATTTGGTATGCGTTTGAACAAAATCCGACAGGTAATTATACTTTTTCAACCATTTATCAATGAATGCTTTATTATGATTGTATAGCATTCGATTTTTCAAGACAAAACCAGCCTTCCATCCGGGCAAATTGCTTAAATCATAGTTTTTCCCGAACTCATTAGCCCAAATGGGGAAGCCGAGGTTTAACCGGCCTACTCCCCTAATAAACTCATCCCAAGCAGTAAGCACGTACTCCTCGTACTGGCTAATGGCATACCTCATATCGGCTTTGCCGTTCAGTATTAAATCCCCTCTTGTTTGGTTACGGTGCGATGGCGGTATTTCAAAATGCAAGTTCCTTACTTTTGTGGCCGACGAGTGAACACCAAGGATGAAAACCCTCTCGCGCAACTGCGGAACCCCAACCTGATGCGGGCTGACAATAAGAGGCTTTTCGGTAATGATGTAACCTAACTCCCTTAAATTCTCCGAAATCACCTTCCACGTTCTGCCCCCATCGTGCGAGGCTAGGTTACGAACATTCTCAAGAATAATGTACTTGGGCTTGTGATGCTTCAGAATACGTTTTATTTCAAAAAAAAGGGTTCCCCGAGTATCGTAGAATCCCTCCTGCTTACCGGCCTTGGAAAAGGCTTGACAGGGAAAGCCTGCGCAAAGAACATCGTGAGCAGGAATGACTCGTTCATCAATGCTCCGAATATCGCCAAAGGGTTCGATTCCAAAATTACTTTTGTAGGTGACAACCGCGTAAGGGTCAACCTCGGAGGCAAACACACACTGGCCACCAAGCCTGCCCATAGCTATGTGGAACCCTCCCACACCGGCAAAAAGATCGATAAATCGAAAACTGCTCATTCTTGAAATTTTCGCCAAAAATAGCATTTATTCACCTTGAACAAACAGGTAAAGGTAAAGGCAAATTGTTTTTAGTGTTTGGTTTTTAGTGCTTAGTTGAGCAGATGATAAATTTACTACCAAACTTTATATAAAGCCATTACCACGGAGTTACACAGAGTTTACACAGAGTATCTCAGTATAAATCAGTTTAATCTGCGTTATCAGCGTTCCATTTCAATTCACGATCAACAAACAACACCCCTCGTTAGCGCGCGTCTTCTGACGGGTGCGTTCTTCTAATTCACAAACAACGAACAACTTTTCATGTCATTCCGAGCAAATACGAGAAATCTCTTTCATTAACAGCTACAACCAACTTTACTCCCTCTGCCCTCTCAATAAAGTAAAAAAAATCGTCATTTTATGGTTTGTTATTTTTTTACATTTGTTTAGAACGCTATTTTACAGGGCAATACATCTAAAACTGGAAATAAGGCGCAACAAAGTAGCGCCTATACAAGAGTTGTGAGCAATTGTTTTAAGATATTCCAAAATGATTTTGATTATCTTTGAAAGAAAAACCAAGCCATGAGGATATTTCAAATTAAATTGCCTTCAGAGGTTTTAAGCCTAAAATCTGGAAGAGGACACTAGTTCCTGAGAATTTATTGTTGTCCGATTTTCATAAAATTATCCAAACAACCATGGGTTAGACAAATTCTCATCTACACCATTTCATAAAGGACACAACATACTATTCACCGTGAATGAAAGATGATGAATTTTGGGATGATAGCTGCAATGTTGATTATAAGAAAATGAGAATTGCAGATATATTGAAGGCGGAAAAGGAAAAGGTTATCTATGAATATGACTTTGGCGATAGCTGGGAACATGATATTCTTTTAGAAGAGATCCTTCCTTATGACAGTAAATTGGTTTATCCTTTATGCCTAAAAGGAAAAATGAATTGCCCTCCTGAAGATTGCGAGGGTAAAACGGTTGCTTCGATACGCTACGCTACTCAGCAACCGTTTTCGAGCGGTCACTGAGTAGGGCGCAGCCCGTTTCGAAATGGTCACTGAGTAGGGCGCAGCCCGTATCGAAGTGACCGATAATAAAAGCAGAGATAACCTATGGGATACATGTATATTCTAAAATGCGCTGATGGTAGTTATTACACCGGAAGTACTGTTGATCTTGAAAAAAGATTATGGCAGCATCAAAATGGTGAAGGAGCCAATTATACAAAAAAACATTTACCCGTAGAGCTTGTTTATTACGAAGAATATGATAGAATCGAGGATGCCTTCTACCGCGAAAAACAGATACAAGGTTGGACAAGAAAGAAAAAAGAAGCTTTAATTAAAGGTAATTATAATGAATTAAAGACTTTAGCTAAGAAAATATGGAAAAAACAGGCTTAACTGATAAGGTTTTCTATTTAGACTTATACAAGGAAGAAGGATGAAAAATACTTCCGTACGTCCTGTGCTTTAGGAGAAAAGAAGTAGGAAGGGGTTATGAAATGAAGATAAAGAATGAAAAGGCGCTTTACCCATCGCACAACATCGGCTATACGCCATTAAAACGGCGCATAGCCGAGAACATTAAAACATAAACTCTAATTCCTATTCTAAACCAAATGGAAAGTTTAATTCAAAATTTGCAAAACGACCTGAAAAACCAAACTACTGAGCAAAATCGCATTTCCGGAGAAAGGTATTTTAAGGAAAGTGTAAAGCTTTATGGTGTTAAAGCCTCACAGGTTTAAGCCATCGTCATACTGTACTATGGCAGCCATATTAAATGGATGGATATAACCCAGTTGCTAAAGCTTTGCGAGCAGTTTTGGCAATCGGGCTACATGGAGGAAACCTTTGTTGCCTGCCATTGGACAGAGAAGTTTGCTAAGCAATTTTCCCCTGAGGATTTTTTAATCCTTGAAGAGTGGGTAAAAAATACATCAACAACTGGGCATCGTGCGACACCTTTTACAACCACACCATAGGCGATATGCTAATGCTGCACCCCCAGCTAACTGAAAGGGTTAAACTGTGGACAAAATCCGATAACCGATGGGTTCGAAGGGCTGCTGCGGTAAGCTTCATAGTTCCCGCCCGGAAAGGACTCTTTCATAACCATATCATCGATATTGCAACCCTGCTGCTAACCGATAACGACGATATGGTTCAAAAAGGCTATGGCTGGATGCTGAAGGCTGCTAGCCAAGCAAACCAGGAGCTGGTGTTCAATTTTGTGATGTCGAATAAAGCGAACATGCCTCGAACCGCATTAAGGAATGCCATTGAGAAAATGCCACCGGAACTGAAGGTTAAAGTAATGGCTAAGTAGCACATTTGTAGTATTATACAATATTTATAGAGATTTTTCTCCACATTTTCTTCATACCGAAAGGGGTTTTTCCCAAATTTGCGCAAAAATTTTCTGCGATGAAAAAATTACTGTTTATTACTGCATTTTCTGTTTTAACCGCATTTATTTCAGTAGCACAGGAACAGCCCCAAAAGCCCAAGATTGAGGTTAAACCCTACGGTTACGTGGCATGGGAAACCATTTTTGATACCTATAAGTCAGTGGATACACGCGATGGGGAACTTTACTTCTATCCCTTAAAGGCAAACATTGATGCTAACGGAACCGATGTTAATAGAAAGCATCAGCTTCAAATGCTTTCGCTAACAACACGTTTGGGATTAAAGATATCGGGACCCGATGTACTTGGCGCCAAGACAAGCGGAATGGTTGAAACCGATTTTTTTGCCACTGCAAATGAGTACACCCGATTGCTTAGAATTAGGCATGCCATTGTTACCCTTAAGTGGCAACAATCTGAGCTCATCATGGGTCACTACTGGCACCCCATTATTGTGAACGAGGTTATTCCCGCAACTATTGCTTTTGGAGCAGGAGTTCCGTTCCATTCGCTGAACCGCTCCCCTCAAATCCGATTTACCTACTACCCCATTGAAAATGTAAGGGTATCGGCAACCGCACTTACCCAGGGTTACCATAAGTCGATGGGGCCGGCTGATGCACAGCGTAACTCCGGTTTACCCGAAGTTTTAACTCAGGCAGCTTTCGTTAAACATAATTCATTTATTGCGGGAATATCAGCTGGTTATAAGTGGCTTACACCCCGACTCTATATTGCCAGCTCTAATACTGGCACACATAAAACAATTGGTCAATACCTATTTAGTGCATTTGCTGCAGCAAATCTGGCAAAAACCAATATCAAGCTTGAAACTGTTTATGGCGAAAACCCAACTCACCTTCTTATGATAGGTGGCTACGGTAGGGTTACTGAAACCAGCGCTGATACCGATTACGACTATGCAAACCTACTTACCCATAGCACATGGTTTGATGTTGACCATAAGATGGGGAAATGGGCGATTGGGTTTTTTGGAGGATACTCAAAGCTAAACGGCTCCAGCAATAATTACTCAACCATTGCCAACTACAACAGGAACGACGATATGAACTACATTTACCGTATCTCGCCCCGTGTAAGTTACAAGGAAAAAAACTTGATGCTAGGCATTGAATACATGTTAACTACAGCAGTTTACGGCAAAACCTTTGACGCTCAGCACAAGGTTACCTCATCGCTCGATCCGGTTAGCAATCACCGCATTACGCTTTGCGCAAAGTACACGTTCTAAATCGATTTAGGCATCAATGTTGATTATTTTGAATGTTTAAGAATAAGGAAGGGGGGAACCATTTGATTTGAATATTGCTTAATACGGACATGTTTCATCCTTAAAGTATCTAACGTGGCTGCATTACACCAGCCACTTTTTTTTCCAATATGGCTAACTTTGCCAAAAATTTATTGTGATGTTTCAATTTAAAAAGGGTATTCGCATTGGTTTTGTAGTTGCAGGAGTGGTATTAGTTCTTCTATTTCTGTCGCGTAACCTTATCGTAAAAGGCATTTTTTATAAAATTACATCAAAAATTAATAGCCGCTATGGCGTTACTGTTACGGTAAGTTCCGTTATGGTTAAGGGCATTTGCACCTTTGAGCTGCAAAACCTTTTGGTTGCTACTTCCGATACATTACTCTATTCCGATTTACTCAAAGTAAGGCTTAACCCATTTAACCTTGCCACCCTCAGAATCAACCCTAAACAGGTTGATATATCCAACGCTCAAGTGAAGGTTGATAAACTAATTGCTCTTGTAAGCAAACCCTACCCTGATAAGCCAACTAACGAGAATACAGGCCAAAGTCCGATTAGTAAAAGGTTATACCGTTTGGTTAAAGTTTTTTTTGGACTTTCCACAGCAACCTTCAATACTCATAATCTGCTACTTACCTACTCCGATTCAACCTACCACGGTAATGTAAACATTATAAAGTGGAACTACCATAGCTACAATTTCACCTCAACGGTCAACCTGAACGATGGCGGTAGCAGCTCATGGATAAGAGTTACCGGAGCAACCAGCAAGCGCAGTAACAGCTTAACTGCAACATTGACAGTCGACTCCAATGCTGCCTTTATCCCCTTTACCTCTCCATTTCTGGGGATTAAATCCTCGTTCCAAAAAATCTATATTGATATAAAAGCAACGCATATTGAGCACGGTAAAATTGAGGTAAATTTCAACTCGAACATTCATTCACTATTGATAGAGGGCAACCGCATTGCCCAATCCCCCGTTACCATTGATTCGTTCGGGGCAAACCTGCTAGTAAGGGTAATGCCCAACAGCTACATCATCGACACAATATCAAACTTAAACCTTAATGATTTTAGGGCTAACGTGGGCTTTGAGTACTACCCATATCTTAACCGCAGGCTTAAGCTCCAACTTTATTCAGACCATAACAAGTGGCAATCGCTCTTTGATGCTCTACCCAAAGGACTATTCACTCACCTGAATGGCATCCAGGTGAACGGAACGTTCAACTACTCGCTTCAGGTAGATGTTCCTCTAACAAGCCCCGACAGCCTTACCATTGCACCAAACCTTAGGTCGAAAGGCTTTCGTGTGCTATCGTATGGAAATACCAACCTTGCCATGCTCGCCGATACCTTTACCCATAGGGCTTATATTGACAATGAGTATGTGAGGGATATTAAAGTTAATCCCAACAGTGCAAATTACGCTTCACTTGACCAAATTAGTCCATACCTGCAATGGGCTGTAGTAACAAGCGAGGATGGTGGTTTTTACAACCATCGAGGTATCAGCCTCGATGGCATAACCTATGCCATGGCATGCAACATACGCGAAAAAAGGTTTGCGCGGGGTGGTAGCACAATTACCCAACAGCTTGTAAAAAATGTATTTCTAAATCAGAGTAAAAATATTGGGCGCAAGGCCGAAGAGATTATTATTACCTGGATTATTGAAAATACCGGTGTGGTATCAAAGGGAAGAATGCTTGAGGTTTACCTTAACATCATTGAGTGGGGTCCCGATGTGTTCGGAATCCGCGAGGCAAGTCAGTACTACTTTGGCAAAAAGCCAGGTTCACTTACACTTCCTGAGGCTCTATTCCTTGCCTACATAATCCCCAGGCCAACCAAGTTCCGTTACCTATTCGATACCGAAGGTAAGCTTAAGCCCTTTGTAACTGAAAGTTTCCTGTTTGTGGCAAACAAAATGCTAATGCGAGGTAACATCACTGATCAGGACTACGATAATCTGGCTACCAATCCACAGGTAACCCTTACAGGGCCAGCAAAAGAATTGCTGAAAAAAGAACCCGCATCGGAAAACATCGATTCTGAAGGCTATTTTACTGAACAGGAAAAGGAAACAAATTAGCATCAGCCCCTTTACATCTCCCTAAAAATTCATTAAATTTATGGGTGAAAACCAAATCGGATTGATGCTATGAACACACAGGTATCAAAGAATATTGAAGCCGTTGCTGAAAGTATTCAGTGGTTTGGACAGGCAGCAGTAAAGATCATGAACTGCGGAAAGGTAATTTACATAGACCCCTACCAAATAAAAGAGAACGACAAGGCCGATTTAATACTGATAACCCACTCCCACTTTGACCATTTCTCGCCCGAGGATGTTAAAAAGATTGTTACCCCGCACACATGGATACTCTGCCCAACCGATGTAGCCGAAGAAGCCCGAAGTTTTGACGCAGCCAAGGTGATTGCCGTTCAACCCGGCTTTAACGATGAATGGCATGGAATTGAGATTAGGACTGTTCCAATGTATAACATTACAAAAAACGACAAGCATCCACAATCGAAAAAGTGGGTGGGGTACCTGCTTAACCTTTGCCACGTGTGGTTATACCATACCGGCGATACCGAGCGAATACCTGAAATGAAAAGCATTAAAACCGATATCATCATGCTCCCCTTGGGGCAAACCTACACCATGAACAGCGTTGACGATGCCGCTGCTGCTGTTCTTGATACAGGTGCCAGTGTTGCCATTCCCATTCATTACGGGAAGTATGAAGGTACAACTGCCGATGTGGATAAATTTAATGAATTGCTCAAAGATAAAGTTGAAGTGATTGTGCTACCGAAATCGTAGCCTGCTAATCGATACACTTCACAAATTCTAACGACCAATTTTCAAGCCACAGGGCTGTTAAATATCCGGTTCCGGGTATGTATTGCCCTTTGTAAACACAGCCAGCGTCCAAATCGTAAAGCCGACGCTGTGTGTCGTTTAACTCCTCAACTATTTTGGCTAATGCCCGTGGAGTATGGCCATGAATAATTTTAAAGCCGGGCATAAAGCTGCTAGGTACCTCGGAAGGGCGGTTCCACTGCATGGCATACTCATCGGAAAAGGGATTGGTTAACTCGTAGTTTATGCCTCCATGCACAAGGATGTATCGGTTATCAACAATAACATACGGCTTTAAGCTGGAAAAGAATTCAAGATGCCTTTGCGGTAGAAAGCCATATTCGGTTTCAATGGCGGTTGTCAATGACTGATACTGATGCATTGTGGCAAAACCCGAATTCATCAACCAAAGGCTCATCTCGTAATCGCCCTTAATGCAATCGAGCATCATTTGTTCGTGATTACCCTTTAGGCAGATAATACTATAACCCTCAGCAATCAAGTTTAAGAGATATTCTACAACACCAGGCGAGTCTGGGCCTCTATCAATGTAATCACCCAAAAAGAATAGCCTATCGGTTTTACTAACGGAAAGTTTTACCTCCAATAAAAATCGAAGGGTCTTTGAACAGCCATGAATGTCGGGGATTACAAAAGTTCTCATGGTAATGGTTTATATAAATTTAACACGAAAAATTAACTTTGCCAAGTTTTTTGTGGCTATGGCAAGCGGATATATTATAAAAAAACTTCAAGGTAAAGTTAAACAGGCCATATACGGTTATAATCTGATTGACCAAGGCGATAAAATCATGGTTAATTTATCGGGAGGCAAGGATAGCTATGCGCTGCTCGACCTTTTGGTAAATCGAAGGAAGGTGCTTCCTATTAAATTTGAGCTGCATGCCTGCCATGTTCAGGCTACCGATATGACCTACCGCGCCGATGTTGAATTCATAGAATAGTACTGCGCCAAGAACAATGTAAAATTACATCTACACCAAATTAGCGTTGAGTATAACCCTAACGATAGGAAACCCGCCTGTTTTATTTGCAGCTGGAAACGCCGCAAGATGCTATTCACAACCACCCGAGAAGCTGGATGCAACAAGTTGGCCTTAGGCCATCACCTTGACGATGCCATTGAAACGCTGCTCCTCAACATGATTAATCACTCATCAATAAGTTCAATACCCCCTAAACTATCGATGTTTAATGGCGAGATTTTCCTAATTCGACTGTTAACTACTCGCCTGGATAAGGAACTGGAAAAGTATAGTCGGATTATGGGCTTCCAGGCAGAAAAGGAAACATGCCAATTCGACAAGGATACCCATAGGAATACTGTTCGTGAGTTAATCGGCCATATGGAACAGATAAACCGCGATGCCCACGAAAACATTTATCATTCCATACAAAACATTTTTGAGGAATACATTGTTACCAAGCCCCGTGAAAAGGGTAACTGATTACCGCCACGACTTAACCATAAACAGAAGCAGCAGTCCAAAAAATTCCAAACGGCCAAGTAACATCAAAAAGGAAAGAATTATAAGAGCTAAATCAGGCATAACGCTATAGTTTGACATTGAACCAACAAGTCCAAAACCTGGTCCTACATTGCTAATGCTTGCAATGGCAGCAGTGAATGATGTTAGCATGTCAAAGCCCAAGGCAGTCAATGCCAATGTGCCAAGCAAAGCCAACAAAAGATAAAACACAATAAACAATGTAACAGAGTTAACAACATCATCGCTAACCAAACTCTTGCCAATTCGGATAGGTATGACCGCTTGTGGATGCTGTAGCCTTAAGATTTGACTCTTAAACGCCTTATAAAAAATTACAACTCTATCTACCTTAATCCCTCCGCCGGTTGATCCAGCACAAGCACATTGTAATGAGAAAAATAGTAGAACAATAATGGTAAATGGTGGCCAAATAGCTGTATCGGTTGTTGCAAAACCGGTAGTAGTAGCTAATGAAACCACCTGAAAGGCTGAAAATCTTAAGCTTTCCCACCACGATTGGTAAATTTTACCATGCAGGTCAATAGCAATTACCAAAATTCCCAGAATAGTTGAAAAGAAATAATATCTTACTATATTTGAATTAAAGATATTGTTTTTTTTAAGTGTTAACGATGAATATAAAATGTTAAAATGAATGCCAGAGAGAAACATGAATATTATAATAACCATTTCAATGCCAAGGCTATTATAAAAAGATATACTATTGTTTTTAGTTGAAAAGCCTCCTGTCGATACAGAGGTAAAAGCATGGTTTACCGCTTCGAATAATCCCATACCATAAACCCTGAGCAGTATTACCTGGGTAACGGTAAGCCCTAGGTAAACTACCAGGATTACATTCAGCATTTTTCGGGTTCTATACCTAAAATTTTCCTGAGCCAATGGCGAAATTTCCATTTTGGAAAGGGTCATTTGGGCTTTACCCAACGATGGCAGAATGATTAACACAAATACAACAATTCCAATACCACCCACCCATTGCATTGATGACCGCCAGAAAAGTATTCCTTTAGGCAAAGCCTCAACATTGTTAAGTATTGAAGCGCCAGTAGTGGTATAACCGGAAACGCTCTCGAATAAGGCTTTTACAAAGGTAAACTCGCCACCATAAAGCAATAGCGGTAAAGAACCAATAAAGCACGATAGAATCCAGCTAAGAACCACTACCAGGTAACCCTCTTTATTTGAAAGGTCAGTAGCCTTAGGAACAAAAACCAAAGGGAATACCCCCAAAAGCAGAGTGATTAAAAAACTGAAAAGTAAGGGCAATTGCCCGGCATCTCTATCATATAACGAAATCAAAAACGATACAAAGATAAATGCTGCATTAAAAAGCATTACCATACCAATGTATCGGATAATCACATGGGGTCTCATTCAGTCTTCTTTTGAATGCTCTTGGTAAGAATTAGGTCTTTAACCGACTCGTTAAGCTCAAACATCTCATCGCGGGTTTCAATGGTTACATCGTACTGCCTCCTATACTTGGTAAAATTCTGAATACCTTTTGTTATCCTTTTTATCGGGCTTAACAGGTAGTACGAAATCATGTAGTTGAAAATAATAGTAAAAATAACGCTGGTAATAACAATTATAAGTCCGGGCAGAATGGTTCTGTAGGGGCTTTTTTCCAAAACGGCAACGGTTTGGTTAAGGTTTTGCTGGTTAAGGGTTAATAATTCCTCTACCTTACTGCGAACCATTAGCAATGCAGGATTTACCTCAGTGAGATACTCTGACACACTGGGTGTTGGTTTGTTTATAAAACCCTCTGCTTTGGTCTTAAACAACGAAAAAGCAATGGCAATTGAATCAACCGTCCCGGCTTCGCCCGGTATGGTTAAATTATTTGATGCCTTAAGCAAATTCTCATTGAAGGTTGAAATCGCATTGCTAAAAAGGGAGTTGGCCTTGCCCTTATCGCCTTGAATGGATAAAAGTATAGCTCTCTCCTGTAACCCTAAACTGTAATTCATCTGTTTTGAAAAATCGATACTTCGGTAGTTATCCATTAGCAAACGGTTAACCTGATTCCCCAGCTTGGTAAGCTCATAAATGGATATTAACCCCGAAATAACCAGCATTATACCAAGTATGGCAAAACCGGTTATTACCTTGTAGCGAATTTTGAACATGGCATCTGTGTATTAATGTCCTTTATACAGTATCATATCAGCAAATTCTGACAATTATAAAATATATGCAAATGTATAACTAAAGCTCAATAGCTATTCACCAAAAACGAACTAAATGTTCAGTTCACCCAACTCTTGGGGAAAGATAAACACATTTTGTAATATTAAAACCTATAAACCATGTATTTACATCAATGCCGATTAAAAAAAGTTAATGTTAGTTAACATTTAGAACTTCTAGACCAGCGTTAACCTACAATGACACATAATGGTATTAACCTGCGCAAGTTTTTTGTATCTTGGTTGTCTATTCATGAAACAGTTTTCCATTCCATGGACGAGAAAGAGTTAGTTCAACAAGTTGTTCAACATAATAATCATGAAGCCTTTAGCATTTTGGTTGAAAGGTACAAAAAAATGGTTATTACCACCTGCATTGGCTTTTTAGGAAACTTTCACGATGCCGAAGATATTGCACAAGATGTGTTTATTGAGCTATACGAGTCCTTACCTGAATTCCGAAATGAGGCAAAACTCTCCACCTGGATTTACCGGATTGCTGTAAACAAATCGTTAAACTTTTTGCGTCGTAAGAAAAGGGAAACGTTTTTACAAAACTTTATAGGAAACAGAATCAAAGGTAAGACCGGGCTAACAATTGACGAAATTATGGACAAAGGGAATACCGACATTAGTATTGAACTGAAAGAACAGCATAAACAGCTTCGCCATGCAATGGGCATGTTGCCGGAAAATCAGCGTATTGCACTAGTACTTAGCACATACCATGAACTTTCTTACAAAGAGATTGCTGAAGTTATGGAAACTTCAGTTTCGTCGGTTGAGTCGCTATTATTTAGAGCTAAAAACAACCTCCGGAAAATAATGGGTAAAACAAAACCCTAAAAAATGGCTTTGTAAACGCAAGTTTCGAATCAATGAGTTGTCAAACTATAAAACCAAAAAAATGAGGTGCAAAAAAGCAAATAGCCTAATGGAGAATTACCTTAAAGGTAAACTTGATGGTGAAGTTCAAAGTGAATTCCAAGATCATTTATTGGCTTGCACCAAATGTCAGGAAAACTTGCTGGTCATCAAATCGTTAAAAGAAATGGCTAACGAAGAAGTATCAAAATATACCGAAAATCCATTCTTCGCCAGCAGGGTTCTTAGCAGAATTGATGCACAAAAGTTTTCGAATTACATTGATATTAGAACTCAACTGTTAGGCTATGCTAGCATTGCAGCAGCAGTAATAATAGGTCTTTTGGTTGGTAGTCAGCTAGGGGCTTTAGGCACTAAGGTAATTTCAACAAATACCAATGCTGAAATGCTAGCAGAGGAATACATCCCGTCGAGTACAGAAACAATTTATGAATACGATTTTGAAGAGGTTGAAAATCTAAATAACAAGTAAAACATGAACTACTTTACTAAAACACGGGTGCTTGTTGTAATAATTGTAGCATTATCAATAACCTTACTTGCTACCATTGGAGCAATGGTTTACGGGCACTACAGGCAAAAACAACTTGCTGAAAAGTTTGCAAGTTACCCGCAAGAGCGAATGGAACAACAGGCGCAGTTTTTAAGCAATAGGTTAAATCTAAGCCCTGAACAGGAAGATATTTTCCGGAAATCGCGAGATAAGTTTCACGCAAAAACAGTTGACGCCCATAAAAAGACTCAGAAGGTTTCCGTTGACATAATCAATGAACTTTCGACTCCTGAACCCAATTTTGAACTAATCGATTCATTGATTGAGCAGTATGGGAAACTACATGGAATCGAAAAAAAGATTATGATAGACCATTTGTTGGAAATAAAAAGTGCATGTACCCCTGAGCAATTCGATAAGTTTCTAAAAATTGTTCGGTATGCACACCGACGTCAAATGCAAATGCACCGGCAACGGTTTAAAAATGAACGCATGCGTAGGGGCGATTCTATCCCACCCCGAAATCAATAAAGTATTGTTTAACTTTTTAAAACTAAAAGCAATGAAACGTGTTGGAAACATTTTGATGGTTGTGTTACTATTAGTATCTACAACGGGAATGGCTCAAGGGCAAAGATTTAGAGGCGGCGATGGAAATGCCAAGCAAACAGTTGGAAAAGGGTACTGCTACCTAAACCTAACCCCTGAGCAGGAGCAAAAAATTAACGACCTTCGGGTTAAACACCTGAAAGGAATAACTCCGCTCCGTAACGAGCTAAACGAAAAGCAAGCGCATTTGAGAACACTTGAATCGGCTGATAAACCCGATATGGCAGCCATTAACAAAACAATTGATGAGATTAGCTCCATCAAAACAAAACTTATGAAAGCACGTGTAGCCCATAGGGCTGAGGTTTCGCAACTATTAACCGATGAACAACGTGTCCTGTTTAACGCTCATGGCCTAAAAGGCAAGGGCATGAGAGGACATCGCGGTAATATGCGCGGCGGTTACGGAATGGGAATGGGCTTAGGCCCATGCATGGGCAACAAGCCAAGGGGTTTCTAACCTCCTAAAAAGGGCACTCATTATGGGTGCCTTTTTTGTTGTTCGTGAAAACGACCTCACACCTGCCGCCCCTGAAAGGGAATGGAAGGAGGAAAAGCAAACATCGGCAAAAGCCTAACTCTCGAATTGGATTACCCTTGCTATAAATATTATGCCCCTACGGGGCTACTCACCTCAAGCTTTAAAGAAATTCCTCGCATATGCTCGGAATGACAAATCCCCTGGCACCCTCAGTCCCTTTGTCTTGCTGAGCTAAGTCGAAGCATCTCTATGAACCTTCTACCCGTTTTTAATGAGATTCCATTACTTAAACTAAAATTGATTTTTTTTAGTACTTTTGCGGGAAATTTGAAAGCATATACCTATGATTCACTACGGCGATTTACCTAAACCCTACTGTGAATTTGAAACCTCAAAAGTGGCTATTGTTCCAGTTCCTTACGATGGCACCAGTACTTGGATTAAAGGTGCTGATAAAGGCCCTAAGGCATTGCTCGATGCCTCCGCTAACATGGAAATTTACGACATTGAAACCGATAGTGAGGTTTACAAGATAGGGATTTATACCGATAAGCCCATAACAGAGGATAGCTCCCCCGAAGCAATGGTTGAGGCAGTTAAGGAACGTACCCTCAGTCTCATTGATAAAGGTAAATTTACAGTGATTATTGGTGGTGAACACAGCGTAAGCATTGGAACTATTCAGGCCCATGCCCAGAAATACAAAAACCTTTCAGTGCTTCAAATTGATGCCCATACCGACCTGCGCAATTCCTACGAGGGTAGCAAAAACAATCATGCCTGCATTATGGCTCGGGCAAAGGAACTTTGCCCTATTGTTCAGGTGGGTATTCGTAGCATGGACTCCAGCGAGAAAATTAATCTTGACCCCAACCGGGTATTCTGGGCTCACAAAATAGTGAACTGCGATGATTGGATGGATAAGGCTATCGATTTGCTTACCGAGAATGTTTACCTAACCATCGACCTCGACGGTTTTGACCCCTCAATTCTGCCGAGTACTGGAACTCCTGAGCCCGGTGGTCTTATGTGGTATCCTACCATTAAATTCATCAGAAAAGTAATCGAAAAACGTAACCTTGTGGGATTCGATATTGTTGAGCTCTGCCCCAACACCGACGATAAGGCGTCAGATTTTCTAGCAGCTAAACTTCTTTACAAAATTCTTACCTACAAGTATCTGAACCAAATCAAGTAACTCCATAACCATCAACCTAAACTTAAAAAAACCTAACCTATGAACCGCTGCAAGTGTATTAAAGTACCAGAATCGAATAACGGGCAAATCAAGTTTAAACTAAACGCTTACTATGAGTTCGATTACATTCCGCCCATTAAAGACAACGCATCGTACTATAGGGTATTCAGTCTCGATGATAACTTAAGCGAAAATTTTAGCATCAAGGCGTTTAACGAGCACTTCAAAAAATACTAAAAAAAACAGCTCAAAATTTTGAGCCGTTTTTCGTTTTACCAGACCTTGCTATTTCTTAAGAATTTTCTTCAACACCGTATCCTTATCCAACTTTTTGGTGCAGAAGAACCAATCGTAGCACTTCATATCATCGGTTTTGCCCTCCATTCTATCCTTAGCTGTACCACAGGATCCGGCAGGCGGCACAATCACATCAGCGCCAGGTTGCCAATCGGCAGGTGTAGCTATGCCAAACTCATCGGCAGTCTGCAGGGCAATGAGTACACGGTAAAGCTCCTCAAAGTTACGCCCTAAGCTAAGCGGGTAGTAGATAATGGTTCGGATAATTCCCTTGGGATCAATAAAAAATACTGCGCGAACAGCCTTGGTGTTGCTTTCGCCGGGTTGAATCATTCCATACTTCTTGGCAACCTCCATGGTAATATCCTCAATCAAAGGGAACTTTATCTCAACGTTTTTCATTCCCTTGTACTCAATCTTCTCCTTGATGGTGCGTAGCCAGGCTATATGGCTATAAAGACCATCAACTGAGAGACCTACAAGTTTACAGTTGGCCTCATTGAACTTCTGCTCCATTGAAGCAAAGGTCATGAACTCCGATGTGCAAACCGGTGTAAAATCGGCAGGATGGCTAAATAGAATAACCCAACTTCCCTTGTAATCGGCAGGGAAATTGATTTCACCCTGAGTAGTTACAGCTTTAAACTCAGGGGCTGGGTCGCCAATGCGCGGCATTGCAATTACTTGATTTTCTTCCATTTTTACTTGATTTAAAGGTTAAACATATTGATTTACAGTTTGAATTTCTTAATCTCCTCCTTCATGCGATTGATATCAGTTATCCAATCCTCGATATCGTTCTCATGCTCAATCTCCTCAGCAAGGATTTGGGTTGCCATTTGGTGTGTAATATGATCTTTCCCATTTGTGAATGTAGCAAGCTCATTGTATCTCCGTATGGCACAACGCTCACCATTAAGGTTTTGTTCAAGAATTGCCTCAATGTAAGAATCAACTGGGGCATCGTAGCTACAGCCGGCATGCTTGAGCCAGTCGTTTGGGTGCAATAAGGGCGTTCCGCCCAATTGGATTATGCGGTCAGCAACCATAACGGCATGGTTTAGCTCCTGATTGGCATGTAACAAAAGTTCAGGTTCAATCTCGCTCCGCATGGGGCCTTCCATAACTTTTGCGCCAATCCAGTACTGGTAGTATGCCAGCCACTCCTCGGCTAGCGCTGCGTTAAGCATCTCAAGCAATTTAGCTACATCTACCGATGCAATTCTAGTTCCTTCTTTTCCCATAGTTTACTTGTTTTGGTTTGGTTTATTTTGGTGTTTAACGTATCGAGCAATTATTTGCAGGTTAAAATCCTGTATCTGAAAGTTAGGAATACACTTTTTTTCAAAGTAATTTTTAAGCAACTCATCGAGTTCAGGATCGTGATAGTCTTCAATATGGTTGCAATTTTCACAATATATATGGTGATGTCTTTCCATATCTACATCGTACCGAACAAAATCGCTATCGGTTTTTACCTTCTTAATTATCCCCTGCTCACAGAAAGTATCCAAAATGTTATAGATAGTTCCAATGGCAATGCTCGGATACCGGCTGTATAACTTTTGCCTAACCTCTTCAGCCGAGGGGTGATTCTTAATCTCATATAGGGCCTCAAGCACAGCCACCCTCTGGGGGGTTCTCTTTAATCCCTTGTTGGAAAGCACATTAATCAACTCATTATAATCCATCCTATTCAGGAATTATTCTTGTTTAATTAAACACAAATTTACAAAAAAGGTTTAGGTAAGTCAATATTTTTTGGAAAAATTATTGAAATAGTGGCAATGCAAGGCAATAATTACCCATTAGTGCTAATATTATCGAGCATATCCTTGCGCAAAATTGTTAGCTTTTTATCGTGAGTTAATTCGAAAATGCCCAACCTGCTCAGTTCAGAAAACTGGCGACTAACACTTTCGCGCGATGCACTAACAAAATTTGCTAATTCAGTAATACTCAAAGGCAATTCAAAGGCATTTGATTTAAAGAGATGGATTGAAAAACAAAGCAGTAATTCGGCTATACGGCCCGGGAGTTGTTTTTGCGACAGGTTAGTAAATCGTTGAAAATCGGCCAACTCAGTTCAACAAAGATCCATGATTATTTCGTAAGCGAAATTTCCATTGGAGTAAATAAAATTTTTAAAGGCATCGAGTGAGATAAAACATACCTCCGACTTGGTAATTGCAGTAGCAGAGTAGTGGTTAACCCTATCGCCAAAAGTTGTTGGCAAGCCAAGGTAGGCAGGTGCCTTATTTAACCTTAGTATTTTTTCGCCAATAGGGCTTTTCATATGAATTTTTACGAGCCCCGACCGTAAGTAAACGATATTGGTCGCGAAGGTTCCCTCCCGGAAAAATTGTTTCGCCTTTAGAGAATTTTACCTGGGCACAATTTTGCTCGAGCGTATCCATTTCATCGGGCATTAGCAACTCAGCTGCAGGCGATTTCAACTTACAAATCTTGCAATCGGGTTTCATCCTCTATTTTTTTCAAATTTAGCATAAAAATGTGATTTATATCACATCTATATACAGCATATCTCACACCTGTTTTAACTCAACCTATTGCGTAACAGGATATTTTTTGAAATGTTATTAAAATAACAAAACCAACCAAATACATCATCGTCATGGAAGAAGAAATGCTCAAGCAGCTCGAAGACCTGAAGAAAAGGGTTGGAAAGCTTGAAAAAAATCGTAAGGATCAGTTGTCGACAGCAATAGTATCGGGCGACTTAGACAAAATTTTGGCCACAATGATTATTTCGTTGGCGGCCGCTGCCAGCGATACTAAAGTTAAGCTGTTTTTCTCTTTTTGGGCACTCTCGGCCCTTAGGAGTCCAAAGAAAAAGGCCCAAGGAAAAGATTTTATTTCCAAGATGTTTGGCTTAATGCTGCCCAAGGGGCGGAATAAGCTTAAGCTCTCTAAGATGAACATGATGGGCATGGGGCCAGCAATGATTAAGTTTTTGATGCGCAAGCAAAACGTAATGTTGCTTGACGAAATGTTTAAACAAGCCGCAGAGTTGGGCATTGAGATTATAGTTTGTGAAATGTCCATGAACCTTATGGGTTTCAAGAAAGAGGAAATTATTGATTATCCTCACTTAAACTATGCCGGTGCTGCAACATTTGTAGCAGAAGCAAGTCAAAGCAGTATTCAGTTTTTTATTTAATTTATTAGATTATGAAGGAAAAACTAGTAATACTTGTAACTCATGGTCCTGATGACCAGGAAAAAGTTACCCTGCCATTTGTAATGGCCACAGCTGCTCAAACAATGGATGTTGATGTAACCGTAATACTCCAAGCAGCAGGTGTTTTAATAGCTAAAAAAGGTGGTTGCATTGAGAATGTAAAAGCGCCTGGATTAATGCCTCTCAAAGAGTTAATGGATACCTTTCTTGAGAATGGAGGAAAACTCTTGCTATGTACTCCATGCGTAAAGGAAAGGGGGATTGCCGAAAACGAACTAATTGAAGGGTCACAACTAATAGCTGCAGGAACAGTTATATCTGAATCATTGACAGCTAATGCTGTACTCACCTACTAATTAAAATCACTTTAAAAACCAATAAATATGAATGCAGAGGAATTAAAAAATCTAGAAGTAGCACAAACAGTTGATGCGCGAGGAACATCATGTCCTGGCCCGCTGCTTGCAGCAAAAAAAGCTGTAGGCGAAATTGAATTGGGAGAGATTCTCGAGGGACTATCGTCCGATGAAGACACCAAAAATGACATACCAAAATGGTGCGAAAAAATGGAACATGAGTTTTTTGGAATCATTGAGGAAGACAGCTATTTACTTTATTTTTAAGGAAAGCTTAACACACCATGGCGCGAAAGGGTTAAGCCTTTTCGCGCTTTTTTATCTTTTTAAATAATTCTAAAATATGAAAACCGAAGGCTACGCACCAAAAATTTTGGTATTCTCTACCGACAAGATATCGGACCCAGGAATTGATCAGGCGGGGTTACGAAAACTCCACTACTCCCCAAAGGTTTACGTTATAAGCCTTCCCTGTTCATCGGGAGTTAAGCCGCGTTGGATTATGAAAGCCTTTGAGGAAGGGTTCGATGGAGTATTTATAGCAGCCGACGGGCATGAATGTTCATACAGCCCGAAATGTGCCGAATACACCAACAATATAATTGTTGAAGCCCAACGGCTCATGAAGGAACGCAATATCAATACCAAGAGAATTCGCATGGCTGCCATCTGCTCCGTATGTGCTGAACCATTTGTTAATCACATGGGCACATTTTCGAAGATTTTAGCGGAGTTGGGCAGTGTAAAAAATGAAATTGCAAGTAATTCTTAGCATAAGTTAAGCCAAATACTTAACCAAATTAGGTCAAAAATGACAACCAAAAAAAAATACGATGCGCTAGTAATTGGTAACTGAATTGCCGGCCAGGAAGCAGCCCTCAGTCTTGCTGATATGGATTATAATGTTCTGCTGGTAGAGAAAGAACTTTCCATAGGCGGAAAAATGATACAGCTCAGCAAGGTTTTCCCCACCCTTGACTGTGCAGCATGTATCACCACCCCAAAAATGTCCGAAACAGCTAGGCATAGCAATATAAAGGTGACGCTAAACAGCACAGTGCAAGAAATTCAGAAACAGAATGGGGCTTTTACAATAAAAGTTAACCACGGGGCACGATGCGTTAAACCCGAGGCCTGTACAGGCTGCCAGCAATGCGAATTTGCTTGCCCTGAGGTTAGGCCCGATGAGTATAATACCCGATTAGCAGACCGAAAGGTTGCCTACATTCCATTTAGCTTGGCAAACCCACGCATTGCAGCAATTGACCGTAACGGGACTTCGGCGCCTTGCATAAGCGCTTGCCCTGGTGGGGTAAAATCTTACGGCTATCTTTCGCTTGTCCAAAATGGGCAGTACGAAGATGCCATGAACCTTCACCTTGAAGATATTCCTATACCTGGGAGCCTTGGTCGTGCTTGCTACGCCCCTTGCCAGGGTGAATGCACTAGGGGTAGTCTTGAAGGCGCAGTGGATATCAGACGTATAAAACGATTTTTTGCAGAGTACTACTACAGCAAATACCCAGAACCTCCATTCCGTGAAATTAAAGCCGAAATCAATAAGCGGATTGCTATTATTGGTTCAGGCCCTGCTGGTTTAACGACAGCATACCATCTTGCCCTGAAAGGCCATAAGGTAAAGATATTTAAAGCAGCCCCTAAACCGGGAGGAATGCTTATGCTTACACTCCCCGAGTATCGATTGCCAAAAGCAATCGTGGAAAGGGATATCAAAAATATTACATCACTTGGCGTTGAAATTGAGTGTAATAAAAGAATTGAGAGTATTTCTGAGCTAAAATAGCAAGGTTTTGATGCTGTGTTTATTGCTGTTGGTACACACCAAAGCAGCAAAATGCATATCGAAGGCGAGGAACTCCAAGGAGTAGTGGGATGTTCAGACTTTCTAAGAAACGTTAATATTGGCGATAAATACGACCTTACCGGGAAAAAGTTAATAGTTGTTGGAGGGGAAAACACAGCCATTGACGCTTCCCGAACAGCTCTTCGACTGGGAGCAGAACAGGTTACGGTTGTTTACCGTCGTAGCCGTGAGGAGATGCCATGTTTTGCGCCAGAAATTAAAGAGGCCGATGAGGAAGGTGTTAAAGTTGAGATTCTTTGCAACCCAATCCGATTCATTGGACATAATGGGAAATTGGAAAAGGTTGAATTGGTCAAAATGAAACTAGGTGAACCCGATGCTAGCAGACGAAGAAGCCCTATTCCTGTTGAGGGTTCAAACTACCTGGTTGAGGCCGATATGGTTATTGAAGCAATTGGTTTACAGCCATCAACCGAACCTTGTGCAAACGATTTGGAACTAGCCAAAGGTGGTACAATAAAAGTAAATAGCAAAACCCTCCAAACCCAAATCCCTTATGTATTTGCTGGAGGTGACACCGTAAGCGGCGCTTCAACCATTATTGAGGCAGCAGGACAAGGCAAAAGAACTGCATTTTATATCGATAAATTTTTAAATGGTGCAGATATCGAAAACTTAGAGTTTGGCGAAAAACTCCCTGCTGCTGACAAGAACGAGATTATTGCCAAACGAAACGCACCATTTAAAAGGCCTGTAAACGTTACCTATCGGGAACCAGTTGAAAGGGTAAAGGATTTTCTGGATGTTGAGCTAACCCTTACTGAACAACAGGTCAAAGAAAGCGCTGAGCGCTGTTTAGATTGCATCAATTGCCGCGAATGCCACCAATGCAAAATGGCATGTCCGGCCGATGCCATTGATTTTAGCCAAAAGGACGAACTAATAACTCTTGATGCCAAAACGGTTATTGTATCAACTGGTTTTAAACCGTTTAAGCCTGAACATAAACCCCAATACGGCTATGGTATTTATCCCAATGTAATAGATGCCATGCAAATGGATAGGCTTATTGCCCCTACCCGCCCATTCAATAATGTTCTTCGCCCCGGCGATGGTAAAGTACCCGATAAAATTGCATACATTCTATGCACGGGCTCAAGGGATTCGAGCCTTGAAAACATTATGAGCTGTAGCGGCGAATGCTCCAATAATCCGATATGCTCTCAAATATGTTGCATGTATTCCATCAAGCAGGCCCAATTGCTCATGGGAGCTTTACCAATGGCCGATATCACCATATACTACATGGATATTCGGGCATTTGGTAAGGGTTACGATGAATTTTTCCAGGAAGCCAAATCGATGGGAGTAAACTTTATCAAGGGCCGCATTGCCAAAATCTTTCCCAAAGACCAACCAAACGGCGATTTAATACTCCGATACGAAGATGTAGCTACAGGAAAGTTAAAGGAAAGCAAACACGATTTGGTGGTTCTTTCGGTTGGTGTATTGCCCAACAACTCCATTACTAGTGTCTTTAGCAATGCAACTCTTGAGCTCGATGAACAAAAATTCATTAAGCAAGTAGATGAATTGGCTAACCCTGCCCGAACAAGCATTCCGGGCGTATTTGTAGCCGGAACAGCATCGGGATCTAAAGACATACCCGATTCAATCCTATCGGCTGGATCTGCTGCTGCTGAAGCAGCCAGCTATATTAACACATTAGCTCATTAAACCATGTACATCGAAACTTTAGAAAACCATGAAGCAAAGAATAGGAGTTTACATATGCCACTGTGGCGGGAACATATCCGATTACGTGGATGTTGAACAGCTAAGCAAGCTCATTGCAAACGAGGATAACGTTGTTATCTCCAAGGATGTGATGTTTGCCTGCTCCGATTCAAATCAAAAGGAGATGATACAGGACATCCAGGAAAAACAACTCGATGCAATAGTTGTTGCCTCGTGTTCACCTAAACTTCACACCCATACTTTCCGGAATGTAGCACTTAGAGCAGGAATAAATCCATATAACTATGTTCAGGTGAATGTTCGCGAGCAATGCTCATGGGCTCACTCCGATACACCGCTCGATGCAACCGTTAAGGCTTATGGACTTATAAGAGCTGGGATCAATAGGGTTGCATACTCTGAAGCTCTGGAGAATATTGAAATTGAAGCGCAAAAAGCCGTTGCAGTTGTTGGGGCTGGCGTAGCCGGCATGCGCGCTGCCATTGAACTAGCCCGACTAGGGAATAGTGTTTACCTCATTGAAAAAGAAGAGCAGGTAGGCGGAAGGGTGGCACAAAATGGCAAACTATTCATGACCGGCGAAGACGGAAAAGCCCTTACCCAAAGGCTTTTAAATGAGATAAAAAGTTTAAGCCAGATCAATCTTTTCACAAAAGCAACCCTCGAAAAAGTATCGGGAAGCATTGGAAATTTTTTCTTAGATGTTAATGTTGATGGTAACCTTTTAAAGCTAAACGTTGGAGCAGTTCTGGTTACAACCGGGTTCGATTTTTATCAACCCGCTGCAAATGAATATGGTTTTGGCCAAACCCAAAGGGTTATTACCCTACAGGAATTTAAGCAACTAATTGAAAATAATACCAATGAGTTAATAATTGATGGTAGGCCAGTCAAAAACATTGCATATATTTATTGCGTAGGCAATAGGCAATCCAAAGGGCCTAACAGGTATTGCTCCCGTTTTTGTTGTACCGCTGCAATTCACTCATCAATTAGAGCACACGAAAAGTTTATCGGAGTAAAAGCATTCCATTTCTACCGCGATATCAGAACGTATGGTAAACAGGAAATACTTTATCGACAATCTTCGTTAAACGATGATGTTTACCTTAAATTTGAAGAAAAAGAACCGCCGGTAATTGAGGTTGATAATGGCTACCCGGTAGTAAAGGTAAAGGATTACCTTACATCAAAGAAGGAGATAATCCTAAAAGCCGATTTAGTGGTTCTGGTAACAGGTATGGTTGCCCGTTCCGACAGCGGCCAGGTTTCGGAAAAGCTGAAAATTCCCATTGGAAATGATAAGTTTTTCAACGAAATTCACCCTAAACTCCGACCTGTTGAAACTGTAATAAATGGCGTTTACATCGGAGGGGCTTGTCAAGGGCCTAAGAATATTAGCGAATCGGTGCAATCGGCACTTGCGGGTGTTGCAAAAATTAACGCTTTGCTTAAAAAGGGGAAAATTGCGCTTGAACCCATTGTGGCAAGAGTGAATGCTGAAGCCTGCTTGTGGTGTGGAAAGTGTGCCGAGGTCTGCGACTACGATGCCATTAAGCCCCTTGAAATGAATGGGAAAATGGTAGCCGAAGTAAATGTAGTTACCTGTAAAGGATGTGGCATTTGCGCCCCCGTTTGTCCAAGTGATGCTATTGAAATTGCCGAATATTCGAACCAAGGCATCGAATCAATGATTGCAGGCTTTGCCGCCAAAGCCGAAATCAAACAAAGTGAAACCCATCACAAAGAGGAAATCAAACATACCCAGGTTGGAATGAAGGAATACCCTGAGGAATGGTAAAAAATACTTTCCTGCTTTAATGGTGAACCTTTAACCATACCCCAAATATCCGATAAATCGGCGCTGGCCAAAGAATTGATTACCTATCACCTTATGACCATGAACAGGTATGGCATAGTGGAGCCCACCGGCTTAAACGATGAAGAATCATATTATTTATATAAACCGAAAAATTTATAGTTATGCCCACTATAAATCCTAACTTTGCAAACGAAATAATTAAGTTCGGAGCCAAAGATTTTAATCTTTGCTTTAACTGCGGAAACTGCACAGCCATTTGCTCACTCTCAACTAACGATGAAACATTCCCGCGCGAACTAATTAGATACAGCACGCTTGGGCTGGAAGATGAACTCAAATCATCGTTAAAGCCATGGCTCTGCTACTACTGTGGTGAGTGTAGCACCCATTGCCCCAGACAAGCGAATCCGGGGGAGTTAATGATGTCGCTTAGGCGGTGGTTAACCGCTCAGTACGACTGGACAGGCCTTTCGGGTTTGCTTTACAAAAACCTTTGGGCATACATCTTGGCCATGATTACAGTTCTGGGAGCAACCATTGGGCTTTCATACTTTTCGGGGTATTCTTAAACCGAAGTAATGCACATTGGCCATCTTTTTGAGATGATTGTCATTGCCGGAGTGTTCAGTATTATACTCCTCCCAAACATAATCAGAATGTGGTATTTTACAATTTTAAAACCGGGAATAAAAGTTAGCATTAAAACCTATGCCATTGCGCTAAAAGACCTTTTTGTTCATATGTTCACCCAAAAACAATTTTTAGGATGCGAGCCCACTCGCGAAAATAAAATGCGATGGTTACTTCACCTTATTCTTGTTTTTGGCTATCTCTCGTTACTTTTCACAACAGTCTTTCTTAATTGGTTTTCTACTGAAAGTAGATTTATAATATGGTAAGGCTACATTGAAAGCGCAGCAATATTTATTATTACCTTCCTCTTCATACAAAAAAGGGTTCGTAAAGTTGATGCCATGCACAAACACTCGCAACCATCGGATTGGTTCTTTGTAATATGGTTATTTCTAATGGGTATTACTGCATTTATGGTTCGCCTTCTAATTGATTTGCAATTGATAAATAATCTTTTTTGGGTTTACGTTGTACACCTTACTGTACTTGCCCAGTGGGCATTAATTATAGTACCATTTGGCAAGTGGACACACTTCCTCTACAGGTCATTTGCCATGTATTTCGAAACCCTTATTTTAAAAAAAGCAAGCAAATAGGAAGGTTAATTTGCTATTAGTAAAGGCCGGATTTACCGGCCTTTACTCATTATCGTTCACACCTCCTTATCGAAAAAAAGCTTGTAGTAACTCAAACCTGTATCAGGGTCAAAACCACGTTCAACTCGGTCGCGACTGCCATGGATGTAGATGTGAAAATTCTTATCGAGCTTTCTTACACTTTTAAAAAACTTTTGCGATTGCCGGGTAGCATCGGTTGATATCTTGAAACTATCAGGGATATTACAGCCAAATGCTTCCTCATACTTTTGCTTAAAATCGCGGAAGGTCTCGGCCATCTTTGGCTCCTCCAGAACCACCTCTTCAAACTCTTTAAAGTCGAAAACATCGTTAGCCTCAGAAAAATCGCGGGTTTTACAAAGTATGTCTGCCTGGTCAACTTTTGCAAAGTTGTTTTCGGATTTAACTACCTCCTCAACAAACTCGCGGCAAAGATTTATTGCCTGCTTAGTTTGGTAGAAATCGTCGTTACGAAGTTTGGCACGCAGAAAATCGTTTAGCCAGTACTTCGCCTCATCACGGTTGGTATTGTCAATTACACAAAGCTTATAGCCAAAATCCTTTTCGGTGTTAAAAACTAAGCAAGCTTTATCGAGATTGCGGGGTGTAGTGCCAAACTGGCAGGAAACCTTCAATCCGTTAGCCTCGCGGCTAACGTGTAAAAAACGCTCCTTGCTTTCGGCCTTAAAAATTCCAATACCCTCGTTAAGTTCATCATCAACAACCATATCGGTAAGGTGGCTATATAGAGTTCGCCTCCTTTAATGTTAGAATAAACAGATACGTGCTGAAGGTGATTGGCCACATTCCTTGAAAACTCAATAAAGTTTATATTCCCCTTAAAAAAATCGCTGCAGTAACTATATAATTCATTAAGTTCAAGGCTTGAACTGTGCTCAAATGAGTAAAATCCTCGATACCTAAAACTCCCCAGAAAGTACTCCCTTAGCAGGCTATTCAATAGGTTATCATAAATGTCTAAAGGTGCATCTGATAAAATAATATCATCAGTATTCACCCCAACTGAGTGGACTATAACCTCGGTTAGTTCGGCATTTGAAAAGTCAAGCATGGCAATTTTAAATTAATTTCACGAAATTATGGATCAGAAATCACCTATGCAAAAGCAATATCAACTAATGATTTAGACACCATAAAAATTATCTTTGCAAGTAATTAACATATTACCACTTAGCTGATAGGGTAATTGGGATATGGTAAAAAATTGCTATGGGCTCTAAAAAATATAACTTTGCTTGTTAACAAACTAACAATCAACCCAGAAAGCCATGGGTGAACTTTTTACAGGTTAAACTCCGATGTTCGCTTTGTTGAGAGAATAAACGGATGCATAAACTGTGGCTCCTGCACAGCAATATGCCCTGCAGCTGAGGTATACGACTATGAACCCCGAACCATAGCAAACCTCGTCCAAATGCGCGACGATAATGTTATTGAGGAGTTACTGAAAAGCGATACTATTTGGTATTGCGGTAAATGTATGAACTGTAAAACACCATGTGTCGAAAAACCTTTGCCAACGCTCAGGAAAAAATAAAAGTACTCGATATTGCCGAAATATTGGAAAAGAATTTAAACTTTGCACCCGAAAATGTGTCTGATAAAAATCAGTCGCAAATTAAACAGCAAGCAATAATTTCATAAATTAAAAAACAATGCATAGCGAGAAACTTGGATTTAACAGCCTTCTCATTCATGGTGGTATGGAACCTGATCCAATGGGAAGCGCAACGGTACCCATTTACCAAACATCAACCTTTGCCTTTGAAAACGCCGACGAAGGAGCCAAATGCTTTGCCGGCGAAAGCGATGGTTTTATCTACACCCGAATAGGCAACCCAACCATATCGGCGCTGGAGCGACAGGTGGCTATTCTTGAGAATGGTTTTGGAGGAATTGCCACAGCATCGGGCATGGGAGCGGTTTCATCAATATACATGGCATTCCTTAAAGCAGGCGACCATATAGTTAGTACCGATGCCGTATATGGCCCCTCACGAGTTATTATGGAAACCTACTTCAGGCGTTTTGGGGTAGAAAGCACATACATCGATACTTCGAAACTCTCAAACATTGAGGCTGCCCTTAGGCCAAACACCCGCATGCTCTACCTGGAGAGCCCCACTAACCCTACCATGGTTATTACCGATATAAAAGCAGCCTCGGAATTAGCCCATAAACATGGTTTACTAGTGGTGGTTGATAATACCTTTTGCAGCCCATACCTTCAACGCCCGCTCGACCTTGGAGCCGATGTGGTATTCCACTCAATGACCAAGTTCTTAAACGGCCATGCCGATATAGTAGCAGGTATTATTGTGACCAAAACCGAAGAGCTATATAAAACCGTTAGGCCTGCCATGGTAAACATGGGCTGCAACATGGACCCCCACCAAGCATTCATGGTGCTTAGAGGCATTAAAACCTTGTCGCTTCGGATTGAACGCGCCCAGCAGAACGCTCAAAAGGTTGCCGAATTCCTTGAAAAACATCCTAAAATTGAATGGGTTAAATATCCCGGATTAAAATCGCACCCCCAGCACGAGTTGGCACAAAAACAAATGAAGGGTCCGGGAGCGATGATTAGCTTTGAGCTAAAAGGAGGCTTTGAAGCTGGAAAGACCCTGATGAATAATGTAAGGTTAGCCATGCTGGCTGTTTCACTGGGTGGTGTTGAAACACTAATCCAACATCCGGCATCCATGACCCACTCAAAAATGGCACCCGATGCCCGACTAAAAGCCAACATTACCGATGGCTTGGTCCGTTTTTCGGTTGGCATTGAGGATATTGAGGATATTATTGCTGACCTTGATCAGGCCTTAGCCAAAATTTAATGGAAAACCCATAACAATATTTTCCCGCAATTGAACATTGCGGGTTTTTTAATACCAAAAAAATATATACCTTTATTCTTAATTATCGTAATAAATTATAAATGAACAAAATTTTACTCAATATGAAAAAGTACATTGCACTGGTAGGCTATGTTCTGATGTGCATTTCGGTTAACGCACAGGTAGAGAGAATGCCCTTTAGCGACAAAATGAGCTATACTATTAATCGGTTAACCTCTTCGGCTCCTAAAGGCAAATCAACCCAGGGTTCAGCCCTTTTTAGCGATGATTTTGAAGGCGAAAACTACCAACTAACTGACAAATGGGAAATCCTAAGGAGTTCAATACTAGATTTTCAGCAAACCACTGCTGCTGACAACCCCGCTTGGTTCAGATGCATTCCTCAAAGCTTCAACGGCAATGGTTCAACCTACATCAAACACGGCGAAGCCTCCGGTGCTATTTCATTTACTGCTCCCGATTTTACTTGGCTCATAACACGCGACACTATTGCTATTCCTTCCGATCCGGAAGCATATCTGAAGTTTTGGCTTTGGTATTACAGCAACTACGATCAGGGTTACATAACCCATTTTTACGTATTGGCATACGATATTGATGGCCATTCTCTTGACACACTCTTATACTACGGCAATGACCAGCCCACTTCGTTACCCAACCAGTACAAGTCGCTAATCAACCTATCACTTTCAAAAGTAGCCGGTAAAAATATTCGGTTAGCCTTTGTATATGAGAATCGGAATAACCAAAACATGGGCACTCAGCTTGCTCTCGATGACATTATGGTTATCAACATCAATATTCCCGATATTGAATTAAAAGCATTTCCTTACAAGTACTCAAAAGTACCTCACATAACCTTTGACTCCCTTTTTATCGATCTTAAGGCTAATATTTACAACGCAGGAACAGTTCTAAACGATACATTAACCATTACAGCATCGTGCGATAAAATACCCGATTTACAATCAGCAGTTGTGATTACCGATACTCTCGAAAGTGGTGAGCAGAGAGTGGTAACACTCAGCCCTAAGGTGAAACTTATGCCCACTACTGAAAATTACACTTTCAGCCTGAATGCTTCAACCCCACCCGATACCCTCACGCAAAATAACTCCGATAATACTGCATTGGAAGTAAGTAGTTCAATCTTTGCTACCGATAGGGGCGTTAAAGGAGGCATATCATTTAATCCGAACACCCAGATAGGTAACTTCTATGAGTTTCAACGTGATGGTTTTATTGAAGGTGTTGAAATTGGTTGGGCTCAAAACACTACAATCCCTGAAACTGCCTACCCGCTCGATTTTGTAGTGTATATACTTGAGATTAACCCAGCTAGTCCAGGAAAAGCCAAAATTTTAGCCCAAGAATATTTCACAAAGGAAAACTCAGCTAATGGCGGTTCAATTATTTACTTCTTGCCTAAGCCAGCTTATTGTCATAAAGGATTCTCGTATTATGTTCTTGTAAAACAAACCTCCGATACGCCTCTTGGTATTGGATACGATGGAAATCCTTACGGAGCCTTTTGGAAGGTTGATGAATTTTTCCTGCTGAACGCCACATATATGGCCAACCAATCCATTGGCAACATAGCGGTAAGAGCACTCGTAAGCGAGCCTGTTGAAAATCCAACTATTTTCTTCAACATTAAGAATGAGCAAGAGGAACCCGCCCAAAATGTTAAAGTTCGAATTGTTGAGCTGGATTCAACAATTACAACTAACGCCCAGGGACAAGCCTCCATTAATCTAAACAATGGCCTATATACCTACAGTATTGATTCCTCAGGCTATTCATCGCTCTGGAAAGAATTCACTGTATTCTCGCAGAATCTTATTATTAACGATTCTCTTGTGAAAGTTTACAATGTGAAGTTTAGGATTGTTGACACTGACTCCGTACCACTGCCCGGCGCTAGAATTAATGTTTACCCCATTACATTAACAAGTAATGAAAATGGTGAGGATAGCGCCATGCTACCTTCAGGATACTACTCGCTTAGAGTATTGCTTTCCA